>JALHOV010000574.1 GCA_022842865.1 Vulcanimicrobiota bacterium
CCCCCCCAACCGTGCGCCCCCCCGCACACTCTCGCGCCCCCCCCCAAACGAGCGCCAAAACCCAAACCCGTAACAAGCCAGTAACAAACCGGTAACTCCGGTAGAAATTTGGGAGTACCCGACAGACGAAACTGAGCCCATGAACATTTTCCAAAAGATCAAAAACCGCCTGAACTACGGAAGTCAGAAAATGGCGGACCGATGCGGCCTCTCCCGATTCGCCTGGCGACGCCTGGAAACCGGCCAGAACCTGCCAAATCCGCAACAAGCACAAGACTTGGAACTGCTCTGCGGCCACGCCGTTCCAACCACCGCCCATCTCATACCTTCCGAAAGAATGCGCTTATTCGAAACGGCCCGCTTCCAACTGCCACCGGTCACACCGGGACCCTGGCTCCGGCTCAAGTCCCGGATTCTTCCCACCCACCCCGGCTGGCGCACTTTCGATTGGGCTCAGCAACTCATTTCCTGCGAATCGGACTTCGAAGCGAAAGCCTACTGGCCGTTCATCCGGTCCGGTGCCCAACCCGTCGTGGCCAATCCCCACCAACTCGGCTTCGACCTCCATCCCATCGTCCAGGCCGACGACCGAGCCCTGGGTCCTCGAGTTCTACCGGGATTTGCCAGCTTCGAGGGAGACTTGCCCTACCTGATTTTCCCCCAAGTCCGACTCCGGACCCCCACGATTCCGGCCCGACTGGATGGGCTGGTGTGGTACAAGGTGGACGACTTCACCGGCTGGGCCGACCTGGAGTTTGACGGGGCCGGCCACAATACCGCCAACGACCTCCGCCGCACGCAAGCGCTTGCACTTCCCATTATCCGCATCACCCAGCAGACACTCCAGTCCAACCAGGTCCTGGAAACCTTCCTCAGCCACTGCCGCCAGTTCGCTCAGCGCTAGCGCAGCAAAAACCCGTTCTGCACTTTCTGACCCAGTTCGGCCAGCTCCAGATCGGCACTCGACTCGGCCAGCAGCTTCTCGGCCACCTTGCGCCGCTCGCTGGCATCCAGCTTCAAAGCCTGCGACGCCTCCAGGGCCCGCCCCGAAAGCTCGGCTTCTTGCGCCGCTTCCGAATGATTTTCCTTAGCAGACTCGCGATATTCGGTTACTTCCTTACCCTTGGACACCACCGTGGAGTGGGCCACCTTGGCCAGATCCAGACTGGCCTGCACGTTGGAAGCCAGATGCACCGCTTCATCTCGTAAGGAATGGGCCGCATCAAAACCTGAATCAGCCAGACCCAGCAGATACACGCCCTCGTGAAACTCCGACAACTCGTTGCTGGCCAGCAATTCCTCGGCCCGCGTGTGCAGCAACTCGGCCTTTTGCTTCTCCAAATCGGCCTGAGCCTGCTTGGCTTCAGCCGCCCACTTGGTCTCCTGGGCCTTCTCGAGATGCTTGTTCTCCTCGGCTGCCGCGGCCGCTTGCTCGCCCGCCGCCTGCTCCGCACACTTCTCGTCCTTGCGGGCCTGGAAGGTCTCGCACTCGGCATCGCGCTTGTCCTGGATAGCCTCGGCTCGATAAGTATCGGCCTCGCGCTCGGCCACCACCGCCTGAGCGTTCTCGGCCTGGCCCGCATTGCGCAGAGCCACCCCTTCCGCCTGCTTGACGATCGCCACGGGCGCGGCCGGGTTAGAAGTTACGCTAAGACGGGGAACTTGCAAATCTGACATCGTCCGCTCAAGAAACCTTGGCGTGGCGCGACCAGAAATCGATCGAGTCCAGCAGTTGTTCGGTCGTATAGTTCACCTGGGTGCCGCCCGCCTTGCCGCGCATGTTGCGCATCATCGTCACCGGATCCATCGGTTCGTTCTCGACCGGACTGGCTACCAGCGAAACCACTTCCCAGTCGGCTCTACGCGACTCTTCCTTGTTCTTGGACAGCGTCTCGTGCGAATAAAGCACCACCTGAGCAAAAGCGGCCGGTTGCGGCTTGCCGCTGGCCACCACCTTCACGAACGGCTCCTCACCGGGACGGCGCTGAAACAACTGGGCGCTCAGAGCCTGATCGGGCTGAACCTCCACCGTAGTGGTCACGAAACGGGCGGAAGGCATCGGCACCACCACCACCTCGGAAAGATTGTCTCGGCCCACTCCGGGCCGGCGCTGCTCCCAATTCTGGGCCACTAACTCGAGCAATTCCTTATGGCTGCCCTGAAAATAGGAATACCCCGACCCCGGCTGATGCCGGTCCAAGGCGAAATCGCTCCAGTTCACCGACTCGCCACTGGGGAGAGCGCTCGGTGCCGGAGTCCGGCGGAAAGAGGGAGTGGTAGTGATCTTCATCTACCCATACTAGCCCCCCGGCCTGAAAAATCCCTGTACAAGCCGCACGAGGAAGCGACAAACCAGACCCGAAAGCCTGTAGCGTAGTAAGAGAAATGGGGTCCGTCGAAATGATGAACGTAATGGCCACCGGCAAAGATCTGCTGGCGGAATTCAAATCTTGGGGCGACGTGGTAATCATGGAAGCCGGAATGAACGGCGAGCCGAAAACCTATCACAGTTCGCCAGCGGGCAAGACCTGCTCGGCTCATTCCTCGGCTTTCGCGGAAATCCAGGGGAGTTTGCGCCGTTCCGAGGACGGTAAAGGCTGGAAAATTTGAACTTCTAGTCCGACATGTTCTTCGCTGTCTATGAACGGCTGAATTTCGGCCCGCTCGAAGGTCTACGAGTGGGCCGCTTTCGTTTTGGAGTGAACACTTCGTTTGTGGTGTGGCGCCTGGGCTCGACCTGGGTCGAAAGCGGCCCCCCCAACCGCTGGCCCCAGTTGCGAGCTTTCGCTCAGGAGCAGCGCGTGGAAACGGTGCTCATCACCCACCACCACGAAGATCACAGTGGCAATGGCGGTCGCCTGCAAGAGCTCTACGGGGCTCGGGTGCTGGCCCCCGCTCTCTCCTTACCGCTGCTCCAGAGCGGCTTTCCCATTCAGTTCTACCGCCGCCAGGTATGGGGAGTTCCGCCGCGCTGGCAAGCCGAAGCTCTGCCCGACAGTCACCAATTCCCGGACGGCCAGGGCCGCACTTGGCAGGCCCTGCCCATCCCCGGCCACGCCCACGACATGGTGGCCTACTACCTACCTCAAGAAGGCTGGCTCTTCTCAGCCGACCTCTACGTGGCTGCCAAAGTTCGCTACGGCAAGCGCGACGACCGACCCGACCAGGAGATCGATAGCCTGCGCCGGGCGCTGCAACTCCCTTTTGAGCACCTCTTCTGCGCCCACCGCGGTCACGTGCCCAACGGACGCCAGGCGCTCCAGGCCAAGTTGAACTACCTCACCGACCTGCGCGGTCAATGCCGCGACCTCCACAGCCAGGGCCGCTCGCCACGGGAAATCCAACACCGGTTGCTCGGTCGCGAGGACCACGTCAGCTACCTCTCGGGCTTTCACTTCTGCAAATCCAACCTGATCAAGACCTGTCTCATGTTCTAAAACACCCCGAGCAGCCAGTCGAAGGCGGACTCTCAGATAGCATCGTGAAGAAGCGTGGCCAGCCCCCGGAAAAAGACGCGAAAAGAATGGCTGCGATTCGTGCCCGTGTCCAGGTCCAATTTGGCCCCGAGTTCCCGTGACCCCTGCAGTTTGCGATATTCCGGAATGAGCTTGGCCAGCTCCTGGGAAGGAGAGCCGATCCGGTCTGGCTCGCGAAATTTGGCTTTCTCTTGTTCGCCCGCCAGGGCCGGCTTGTTGTAGACACTGCCTACCGCCTTCAAATCCCCCAAATACCAGGCCTCCAGTTCCTGGCACGCGATTCTAACCAGTGTACCGGAGCGGCCAGCTTGCTCGCAATACCCTTGAAGTCGCGCTTTCAGGCGCAGGCAGTCTCCTCCGTCATTGTCCCTGAGGACGACAAAACGATCTTCGGGGGCTCGCCATGCGCGCAGCTTTTTAGGAATTGACTTTTCCAGGTCGGATTTACCCTGATGGCGGACGCAAACAAAGTCGAGATTGGGATTCCAGCGCGGGAGATAGTGCTCTAAAAAATTGGCGGCCGACGGCTCTTCGAGGAGAAAAATGACTCTCACAGGCAAGTCACCAGCAGCCCCTGTCTCCAGAGTTCCCCTGGGCGGTCGCCCTCTTGAATCAGCGCGTTCAGTTGTGCGCTCTCGGAAGCCTTCTTGATGGTGGTGATCCCGGCTTCCTTAAGCAGAACGTAGATGCTGGTCAGTTCCGCGCTATTGAGCAGATCAGGCGAATGCGTAGAGGCAAAAACCTGCCCGCCGCGCACCGCGTAATCCTGAAACTCTTCCCATAATTCTCCGAGCAGCTCAGGATAAAGCTGGTTCTCGGGTTCTTCGATAGCAAGCAACGGAAACGGGTCGGGGTCATGGAGTAGGACCAAATAGGCGAACATTTTGATTGTGCCGTCGGAAACGTGTCGCGCAATAAAAGGATCTCGGAAGGCGCCGTCACGAAATTTAAGCACGATGCGCCCATCCACGGTCGGCTCTGCCTCCACCGAGGCAACACCCGGAACTCGTTCTTTCATTCGGTTCAGGATCTTTTGGAAAATTTCCGGATGGTATTGATGCAGATTCCTGGCCACCAGGGACAAGTTTTCGCCTCGGGTGGACAAGTGCTCGCCCTCTCCCTCTTCCGGGCTCGGGCGCGCCTCCGCAATGTGAAAATCGCTGATGTGCCAGCTTTCGATCAGTTTGCGAAAATCGCTGGCCACGCGAAATCGTTGGAATTGGCCCAGGCCTTTGATAGCCAAAATATCCGGAGATTCAAGCGATTGCTCTTCGCGTTCCGCTTTGGTGTGTTCGTCACCATAGCTGCCTTCGTTGACAATGGCCGTCCCCTTGCCGCGAGCGAAGTTCAAGAAGGCCCAAGGCTGACCCCGGTTACCCCGACGGAACTTTAATACCTCCGAGAGAATAATTCCCCGGGGTCCTTCGGCACCAATTTTTAGAGAGTAGGTAGCCAGTCGCCCGCCCGATTCACGGAACTTGACTTCGAACTCAATCGGGCCTTCCTGGCCACGAGTAACGACTTCGGAGAATCCCCCTCTTCGGTTCAGCGCCTTCGTTACGTTGGTCACCAGAGCGTCTTTCAGGAAGCTAAAGAC
>JALHOV010000575.1 GCA_022842865.1 Vulcanimicrobiota bacterium
TGCCACCCCCCCGTTCCTCCCGCCAGAGTAGACATCCACAGAATCTTCCAGTCCCCCTGGCGGAGCGCCCGATTACCGAACAACTCCCAACCGATCGCGTCTCCAGCGGAGCGAATCTGTTTTTGTTTGTCGGCCAGCAACGGCACCATCGATTTTCCCTGGATTGGAGCGACCTTGCTTCCTGCCAATTTGGCGGGATGCTCGATGCCGGCCAGATCGAGAAAAGTCGCGGCAAGGTCCATCACGTGCAAAAGCGAGGGGGTAATATCGCCGCCGTGCTTGACTCCCGGACCGCTGACGATGAGGGGAACTCGAATGCCGCCATCGGCCACCACCCCTTTGAATTGACGCAGCGGCACACTGCTGACCTGGGCCCAGGCGGGCCCATACTCCACGCACGATCCCGGACGCCCCCAGTTTTCGGGACGGTTGTCGAAGGTGCTCAGGAACCAGTCATGCGCGGCCGGAGCAAGCTTGTCGACCAGTTCGGCCATGTCTTCACCGGCCGCTCCGTTGTCGGACATGAACACGATCACCGTGTTGTCGTACTGCCCGGTTTTCTTGAGGCGGTCGATTAAGCGGCCAATCTGGCTGTCCATGTATTCGATCATGGCGGCGTAAAGCTCCATCTTGCGGGCCGCATGCTGTCGTTGCTCGTCCGTTAGCGCCGCCCAGGCGGGGGTGTTGGGCAGCCGGGGAAAGCCCACCACGCCCTGGGCCACCAGTCCCAGCCGCTTCTGGCGGGCCAGCCGCTCGGCCCGAAAGTAGTCATAGCCCTTGTCGTAGCGACCCTTGTATCTGTCCCGCCAGTCATCGGGCACTGCCAGCGGACCGTGCGGAGCCTGATAGGCCAGATAGGCGAAAAACGGCCTCCCGTCTCGGGCATTCTGGTCGATACTCTCGAGGATGAAGTCGGTCAGGTTCTTTGACGAATAGAAGTCTTTTGGCAACTCTGCGACTTTTTGGCCATTTCGAGTGTAGGTTACTCTCGGCTCCGTGGGCAGCAGGCCCTGCATGTCCGACCAGTGGCTTCCAGCCCCTTGCAATAAGGACAAGTCCCGCTCAAACCCTCGCGCCGCTGGCCACTGGTCCGGCTTTTCGCCAAGATGCCACTTGCCCGCCATATAAGTGTGATAGCCGCCGTCGCGCAGCAAAGTAGCGATGCTGGCCACGCGAAAATTGAGGTAGCCTTCGTAACCCGGCTTGTCTCGCTGGGTGGGCCCAGTCCACTCGGCCATGTTGCCGATGCCCGCGATATGACTGTCCGTGCCGCTCAGCAACATCGAGCGCGAGGGAGAGCAGCTTGCGGCGGCGTAAAAGTTGCTGGCCCGCAGCCCACGCCCGGCCAGGGCGTCAATCTGAGGAGTGCTGATCTCGCCCCCAAAGCAACCGAGGTCGGAGTATCCCATATCGTCGGCCACGATCAGCAACAGGTTGGGTCTTCGGGCGGGGCCGCCCGCCGAAACGACGGACGGCCAAAAAGCCAGCACGAGAGCGAAAACCAGGGTGCTCGATTTAGTCATGGGGGTACCTTCCTTGAGAGCATCGCCTTCAGACCTCAATCGCCTGGCGCGGCTCCAGTATTCCAGGGGGTGACCGCCAAAGTCTATCGAAATCCCGCAAATCGTGAAATTGTCACCGCCATCTTTTGAGCCGGCCGGCCGGCCCAACTCGTCGGCCGTGACCGTCGTGGAGATCAACGATCCCACCGCCATTGGCGAGGCCATGGAGCTTGTCGAGCAGGATGTGGTGCAGCTGGACTCGAGGCCCCTGAGATTTCGACGAATCCTGGTTCGCCTCAAGACCGCCCTGGTGGTGTACCAGTCGAGCAACCTGGCCGGTCGAAGTCTCACCAGGCTCCAGGCCGGCCACGTGGCCTTTACCGCCTTTGGTCCGCGCGCCGCCGGCACGCTCAACGGAATGGCGCTTGGACCCGATCGGGTGATGGCCAGTCCGTCCGGAGTTGACCTGGAGTTCGTGGTTGCGGAAGGATATGAGAGCGTCGCCTTTTTGCTGCTAAGAGACGACTTCGACCGCCAACTTATGAGCAAGGCTGAACAGCACCAGCGCCTTTTTCTTCAGGGCGTTCACTTGCTCCAGCCCGGCCTGGTGGCTGCACGCCGGCTGTATGGCTTTGGGCGACGCCTGGTCGAGCTGGCCGCCAAACAGCCGGACCTGTTCGAACTATCGGCCACACAATCCGCCGTCGAGGGCGAACTGCTAGACGCTCTGTTCGCCATTCTCCAATCGACCGATCCACCTGAGTCAACGGCGCAGGAGCGGACTCGGCAGTGCCACAGCCAGATTGTGCAGGCAGTTGAGAAATACGCCCTGGATCATACCGTGGGACCTCTGCGCATGACGGAATTGTGTGAGGCCAGCGGGGTCAGTGAGCGAACCCTGCAGTACGCTTTCAAGGAGGTGCTGGGGATGAGTCCGGTCACCTACCTGAACCGGCTGCGGTTGCACCGCGTCCGTCGCACGTTGCGGGCAGCCGACCCACCATCGACGACGGTCACCGACGTGGCGCTGCGCTGGGGCTTCTGGCATATCAGCGACTTTTCCCGAGCGTACAAGCGCTGCTTCGGAGAGTTGCCATCGGACACCTTACGACGGCAGCCCGACATGGAATTCAGCGAAGCGGAAGTGAGGAAGACCAAGGACCGGCACTCCAACCGTTAGCGTTCTTTTGAGCCGCCAGCAAAACTGCTTTAGCCCTTTGGACCTGGCACTATGGAGCAGTTCTGGTCACGACTTGTTTCTCGAGAAACCGTCGTTCCTCGGCAGTGAGTTCGACGATAAGGGTTGAGGTTTGCCTAAGGTAGCTGCTCAAGTGTGGGCTTGCGAGAGCCCGGGTGGTCTTCAAGCTCCGTGCCAACAACGTCCGCCAAGTTCAAGTCCCCAGAACCACAACGGAGCCGGCGACGCACGCAAGAGCCAGAACGCTTCAGCCGACAGCCAGCAGACTTCCCACCGGCGCCATCACGCTCCCGAAGACCTCGTCGCTTTGACTCACGGTCTGGGCAGGCCCCAATACCACGAGATCAAGGGCCGCTGCTTATACCATTAGGGGGTGGTCCAGTGAAAGAGCATTTTCGAGAAAGCCCTAAAGGTCGCAGGAATCAGGTGTGCCTAAACAAAACACCATGTCCACCTTAACAAAGGAACGTCACCGTGGACCGAATCAACGCCCGTCAACAACTTCTGCAAAAATTTGGCGGTTCCGCCAAAGTCGCCACCGCCCACGCCAAAGCCGCGCTGGTGCGTAGCGATATTCAGTTGCGCCTAGAAGTAATGGGCGGATTCGCCTGGAAAGTGGAGATGTGGCCCAACTGGCTGCAAATCTGGGTGGACTCGACCGGCAACAACGACGACGACCACCGCAAAACGGGCAAAGTAGCCGACGCTTGGGCCAACCGCAACAAAGAACGGCTCGAGGCGCAATTCGCCGACTTGCTCGGCAACCAGTTTGGCGAACTGGCCATCATCGGATCCGCCATGGGCAACACTTCCCTGGCCGGCGGTTGCTGCCGCAAAGGCTGCGGCGGCTGCCTCAACGGTGCACACGACAAGCTGCTCTCGAAAATCAAAGGGGCTGAAGCCCCCGGAGACCGCCTGGGTTAACCCGGCAGCGCTCGGCCCAGTCCGCCCTCAACGGCCTCTCCCCGAAACAGAAGAAGGCGCCCAGGGTCCTGTGAAGGTTTTTGTTACCTATCGTAGGCACAGACTTAAGGCCCGGCATAGCTTCGCCTTAAAGAAAGCGGCTACGCAGTTCGGGGTGGGCACCAAGCAATGCTCCGTGCGGCCGAACCAGCGATAGCGGTGCGCGGCCCACAGGCGGCAGGCGGCGTCGCGCCAACTTTGGGCCAGCACTCGCAAGTGGCGCCCACCACCTCCGGCAAGCCCGTGCAACTAATTACTCAGACCGATGCCGGTCTCCGCCACCTCATTCTGCCCATCTGGACCTGGATGACGCCAACTTCTCCGATTGCGATAGCCAGGTCCCCGACGGATGGGAGCAGTGGGACGCCGCCTGATCCCCTCATCCGGGCGACCGGCAGACAACCAGGCTTCAGAACCCCTTTAGCGGAAGCCTGATGGCATATTCGAGCATTCGAGCGCCAAATTCGAACCCAAAGCTCAAACTGTTGGGCAACACCCTGCTAGCAATGCGGAGTGAGACCAAACTCGAGGAGGATCTGACTGCGCCCTCGAACGCCCTGCGCAAAGCCGCCTAAACATCGACGGGAATTACACCACTTGCTGGGACGTGACCTGCGAGGTTTGGCGGCTGATCCGGACAAGATGTAGGAGAATCGGTAGACCTCGAGGACGTTCCGCTTTGGTTGGAAGGAGCTCTCAGTGAAAGTCTTGGTAATCGTCTCGATTTTCGCCGTGGCCATCGGTGGAGCAGGCTGCTCTGCGAGAACGGAGCAGGCCAGCTCGCGCGAAACGATGAT
This sequence comes from Vulcanimicrobiota bacterium, assembly GCA_022842865.1. Classification (GTDB taxonomy): domain Bacteria; phylum Vulcanimicrobiota; class Xenobia; order Xenobiales; family JADMJV01; genus JADMJV01. Next base: position 4,461 of record JALHOV010000575.1, read on the forward strand.
GAAAAGGGTTGAAGAGCGCCAGCAGCGTCGAAGAGAGGAAATCGAAAGAGCCAAGGAAGTTCATGAGAAAGAACTCCCCGAAAAGCTGCGGACCCTGGCCCGACTGAAAGAGCCCAACAAGCGGGCCGTAGCTCAGCAGATTGTAGACCTTGTGCCCCTTCATGATGCAAACATCCAAGGCTCTTCCGTTGTGCAAATCGTAAAAACCTTCATCGTCGAAATTCCCCCTTTTACCGCAAAGATCGATCGCTGGCGGAAAAACCCCATTAGAGCTTACAATAGCGAGCGCGAGACCTATCAGGAGACGATCGACAACATTAAATTGAATACTCGTGCCAGGATTGCAAAAACGACCCGGGCACCCATGATCCTCACAACCCTGGCCGCCCACGATATCACCCTCAAACTTCGCGTAGTGACAACGAAATACAACATTCTTCTCGAGGAATTTGTGTTTCACCCTGCGGATGTCAGAGCCTGTATGGAAAAGCGAGCCATCCAGCCCGGTGGGTTACTCACTCCCGTTCTGTTTGAAAACATGAATCGCCCGACTTTTTCCGAGTGGCCGACCCCCCCGCCCCCCGCTGACTTATCAGACCTCCATTGACTTTGG
>JALHOV010000576.1 GCA_022842865.1 Vulcanimicrobiota bacterium
CATCTCACTGGGGATGATCCGCACCAGACCGCGGATCCCGGCCCTTCAGGCCCCCGAAAACGCCAAAATCCGCACCTTACTGGGGATGATCCGCACCAGAACGCGGATCAAAGCCCTCCAGACCTCCGAAAAAGGCCAGGATCCGCATCTCACTGCGGCTCGGGTGCGGGATTCGGATTCGCATCGGGCAAGAGTTGGGTGAGGGCCCTGGCTTCCGTGTTGTCGGGATCCAGTTCCAGTGCGCGCTGGGCGGATTGGGCGGCTGGTCGGGGTTGGTCCAGGTGGAAGAGGGTGGTGGCCAGGCCGGAGTGGAGAGTGGACTTCTTGGGGTCGAAATGCAGGGCTCTTTGGAAGAGCCACCGGGCGTTCTGGTAGCGTTCTTCTTGGAGGGCCTGGCGGGCGGCGCTGTGCAGCAGGATGGCTCGGCGCTTGGGCCGGTAGGCAAACAGGTTGGGAGCGAGCTGGCGGTAGTGGGCCTGGAAGGCAGGGATCAGCGGGCTTTCGCTTTCGTGGAGCAGAATGGTGTCGATGTGGTGGTCGAGCAGGCCTTGATCCCATTCCCATTCTCTCTCGATCAGGTCGGTGGGGGGATGGGCGTAGGTGGGGATGTTGAGGTAGAGGCCGGGAGTCATCGAGGTGCTGGCCACGCGCGCACCGGCCGGAAGGGGCGGCAGATCGATCGTTTGGGCTGGCTCGAGACGCAGGTTGAGCCCGATTTGGGCGAGCAAGAGAAGAGCCAGGACGGGTCTGGGCAGCACGGCGCACAGTCCGAGCAACAGGCAAGGCAGAATCGGAATGGCAAAGCGCGGGTCGGCGTAGGGCCAGCACACCATGACCAGCAGGTAGCAGAGGGTCCAGCTGGCCTGCAGGCTGAGTTCAGGCTTGCGCACCAGGCCGAGCAGCGAAAGCACAAAGAGGGCTACGAAAAGTGGGCTCAGGTCGTAGCCAGGCAGGCCCATCAGGACGGCTCCGTAGTGGACGGGGATGGTCTGCAGGTTGAGCAAGATTTCCAAGCCGGTGAATTCTGAGGAATAGCCCGCTCCCAGCAGCATGTGAGGACCGGCGGCCAGAAGGAAGCCAAGCAAGTAGGCGGCTCTATGCGATACCGGGTGGCGGCGCATCCATAGTAGAGTGGCCGGCACCAGCGCCAGGCCCACGGCGCGCACGTAGTAGCAGAGGGCGGCGGCCATTCCCAGCCAGAACCACTGTCTGCGGCTGGCCGGGCGTTGCACTCTTTGCAGATAGATCAGAGTCAGCAGAGTGAACAGGGATTCGCTCATGGCCATGGTGGCGCACAAGGCCCAAAAGGGATTGGCGGCCAGCAGCCAGGGAGCGGTGTTGTCTTGTTTACTGAAGACCCGGAGCGCGGTCAGGGCGAAGAGGCACGAGAGAACTCGGGCCATCCAGTACTGCTCAGGGAAGAAGAACTGGAGGGGGAACAGCGCCAGCGGATAGCCGGGAGGGAAGCGGGTGGCGGCGGGCGCTCCGATTTCGAAGAGGTTCTGATAGGGCAGGCCCAGGGTCAGGGAGCGCGACAGGGCCAGGTAGGAGGCGTCGTCGTTGAACTGGCCGACCTGATATTGATTCCAGAGGAAAGGGATCCAGAGGAGCTGGAGGATCAGACACCAGCGGATCACAGGAGTCGATTCAGGGTCAGACCTTGGGGAGTTTGGGCCAGAAAGAATTTTTCGCTCGGGTGGTAAGCCAGCGGGTGGAAGGAGGGATCATGGAAGATGCGCTGGCCGCTCTCGACATTCCAGACGGAGAAGCCTTGCTCGGTGGTGTGACAGAAGAGGTGCTGGTCGAAGGCAAAGGGTCCTTCGGGTCCCAGGATAGGCGGTAGTTCCTGCCGGGCTTCCAGATCGAAGATGCGCAGGCCGGGGAGCAGCATGACATCGAGTTCGCCCAGGCCCCAGACGCCCAGTTTGTCCGGTCCGAGCCAGATCAGCGGGGCGTCGCAAAGGCCGTCGCGCTGACAGAGAACGCGGGAAGACTGAGGGTTGTCCAGGTGGAGCACGCGCACTTCGCCCAAGGGATGCCAGACCCAGCCGTTCATGGCCAGCCATGGGCGATCGGGCGAAGGCGCGAGGCTGGACTGGTAGTAGTCGTCGGGGTTGTTGAGGGTTTGAATGACGCGCCCGTCAGACGGGTCGGAGATTTGACCGCCATGGACCAGCCGGCCATCGCAGGTGAAGCCGAGAGGGAAGCGGCAAGCCGGCGACTCGGAGCGATCGAGGGTCATGGTGACCTGGCCGCTGATGGTATCCACCACCACGCCACGGGTTCCGAAGGTGGAAGCGATGGCCACATAGCGCTCCCGGGCCACCAGCGTCAGCTCTTCGTAGAGCGGGAGTTCCCAGCGGGCCAGGGGGAAGGCGCGGCGACGGCCGGTGTCAAGCAAAATCAGTTCATTGGCATCGGTGAGCGCCGCCCAGCCTTTTTCGAAGGGAACAACCTGGAGCAGCCGGGACTCAGCAGGTAAGCTGTCGATGGTTTCCAGTTTCAGGCCGCTCTCGGCTTCGGCCACCGCTGGCTTCCCGAGGCTTCCCAGGCGTGATCCGTGCGCGATATCGACGAAGCATTCGCCGCACACCCAGGAGAGCTCGGCCAGCGGATGCTGTTGGCACTCCGGACAGGTCAGCACGTAATCCAGGCTGTGGCCCGTGAAGCGCCGATAGTGCCCGAACTGTTCGGTAGTCCAGCTGTGGTCCAGGCCGCCCAGCAGGTGAGCGCAGACTTGCCTTCCCCAGCCTTGCTCGGCGTGGGGGCAGTGCAGGGTCACAGGGAGCTGATGGCTTTCTGCATGGCCTCCTTGTTTTCGGGTCCACGGTAGAGAAATTCCCCTTTTCTGCCAATGACCATTTGGCAGTTGTTGTCGCTGCCCAGGTATTGGCCCACGAAGACGCGGCCACCGGGATCATTGAGGATGTCGTCTCCGGCAGGTTGATGTTGTTTCACGAACCGGGCGCCGGCAGCATCGTCCTCAATGTGCACGAGCACGTTGTAGTAGGGGACGTTGGCTTTCTTGGCCATGGCGTAAATTTCCCGGTCGCGCGGGATGCGCGGAATACAGTCGCTGCAACCGACGGCGGTAAGCACCACCACCAGTGGACCTTTGCCGTCGAAAGTGCGGGGTGGGCCGAAGTTGGAGTGGAGTGTGAAGGCCGGCGCGGTGTCGGGGAAGGTGGATCGGGGACTGGGGACCGGGGCGGGTGAAGTTTCGGCCGGTTTTTGGCGCCAGTAGGCCAGGCCGGCGATGACGGCGATCAGGATGATCAGGTCTCGGATACGATTCCCCACCTGGAGAGGTTCTTCGAGGGCTAAGGGGTCCCTGCGGCCTGCGGGGAATCCTGAGGTCTGAGTTAGGTCCGGGGGTGGTAGACTGAGAGTATGAAAGAAAAAGGACCCTTAGGGCTTACGATTGCGGCGCTACGCGCCTTACTGTGGCACGGGGCTCGCGGCATTTGTCCGAAGTGCGGACGGGGCCGGATGTTTCGTAGCCATTTTCAAATCCACCGGGAGTGTCCGGAGTGTGGGGTTGTTTTACAGCCTTATGCCGGCGACAGTCTGGGTGTCTACGCTGTTTGCTATTTCCTGACCGTGATCGCCACCGTGTTGGTGATGGCCGCGGCCTACCTGCTGTTCCACGTGACCTCCCCATACACGTACCTGGGCCTCTTCTCGGTGACGTCGGGCCTGATCTTGTTTGGCTTGTTTCCGAATATGAAGGGCATTTGGATTGCCTTCGTCTACCTGCTGACGGGGTTGCGACGCCAACTCTAGGACCACATGCGCTTGTAGAGGTTTTCCAATTCGGCGTTGAGTTCGCGTCGCTCCCGGGGGATGCGGCGCAGGGTGACGGCCAGGCTGAGTTCTTCGGCCGAGACCTGGGCTTTGGTGACGCGTTCCACGAAGCGGCGGAAGGTGGCCCGGTCGACTTTCTCGGGAGAACGCTGCGAAGGGGCGACGAAGCCTTTGTTTTCGGCTTCTTTGCTGAGTCGGGCTGACCAGAGTGCGTAGCGGTCCAGCAGGCGCCTGGCGGCATCGGCGGTGATGGTCGAGGTGTTGGCGATTTTGAGATAGTCAACTTCCAGTTCTTCCCAGGCGTCCCAGAGAGCAAGAGCCGTTTCGGCGTAGTGGACTTTGGAGCGAATGGCCAGGAACAGCGACTTGAGGCACGCTTCGCGGGCATTTTGTAGTTCAGCCAGGGCCTGATCGGGGGCCACCTGACCCAGGACTCGGGCCATGACCTGGCGGTACCAGCTTCTTTGGGAGCGGGACTTGCGCACGCGTTCAACGGCCTGACAGATGTCGGCCACCTCGAAGGGCTTGTAGAGATAATCGTCGACGCGAATTTGCAGGGCGCGTAAAGGAGCCGTTTGATCGGCATAGCCGGTGATGACGATGCAGGCCAGCGCCGGGTGCTCTTGCTTCAGCGTCTGCAGCACGCCTAAACCATCGGTCGGACCCGCCATGCGGATGTCGGAGATGACCAGGTCATATTCTTTTTCGCGACCCAGCAGCAAGGCCTCGCGGGCCGAGGAGGCAGCCGTCACTTCATAATCCTGGGACTCTACCGCGTCTACCAGCAATTCCCGCAAACTATCATCGTCTTCCAAGATCAGAACGTGATTCACCGATTACTCCTCACAAATCGGCAGCTTAATCACGAAACAGGCACCCCCTCCCGGGGCGCCCTGGTAACTCAACTCGCCGCCATGGGCCACCAGAATCTCGCGGGAAATGGAAAGACCCAGACCTACGCCGGCACCCACATCGCGGGTGGTGAAGAAGGGCTCAAAGATGCGGTCCACCACTTCCTCGGGGACGCCTGGCCCGTTGTCTAACACCTGGATTTCCAGCCAGGGCGGCTGGACAAGGCTGCGGATCTGAATTTGGGGACCGCTCACTCCTGCCAGAGCCAGTCGTCCGTTGACCAGCAAGTTGATGAGCACCTGCTGAATTTCGCCGGCATTGACCTGGACCAGGGCATCCTCCCCCACCTGAATCAGTTCGATCCCCTCCAACTGGAAAGACTGGTCCACAATTTGCACCGAATCTTG
>JALHOV010000577.1 GCA_022842865.1 Vulcanimicrobiota bacterium
ATGGAGGCCCTGGAACTCATTCACAAGTTCCTGGCCCACGAACTCGAAGTTCAGCAAGTACGTCAGCGCATCCATAGCCAGGTGCAAAATGAAATGGGCAAGGAGCAGAAAGACTACTTGCTGCGCCAGCAGCTGCGCGCCATTCAAAACGAGCTGGGTGAAAACGACAGCGACCGCGCCGAACTGGAAATTTTGCGTGAGAAGTTAGACCAGGCAGAACTGCCGGAGGAAGCCCGCAAGGAAGCCGACCGTGAGCTCAAACGTCTCGAACGTCTCAACCCTTCTTCTCCCGACCACTCGCTGACTCGGGGCTACCTGGAGCTGCTCTCGGAGCTGCCTTGGAACAAGACCACCGAAGACAATCACGACTTGAAGCGCGCTCGCGGCATTCTGGAGGAAGACCACTTCGGACTCAAGACGGTCAAGGAGCGGATCCTGGAACATTTGGCCATCATGAAGCTAAACGCTGGAGCGAAAGCGCCCATCGTTCTTCTGGTGGGGCCGCCCGGCGTGGGTAAAACCTCGCTGGGTCAAAGCATCGCCCGCGCCCTGGAGCGCAAGTTCGAGCGGCTGTCCCTGGGTGGCCTGCACGACGAAGCGGAGCTGCGCGGTCATCGCCGCACCTATATCGGAGCCCTACCGGGTCGACTGATCCAGGGCGTGCGCCGGGCCGGCGTGAAGAACCCGGTGCTGATGCTGGACGAAGTCGACAAGCTGGGCAACAGCTATCGAGGCGACCCCGCCTCGGCGCTGCTGGAAGTGATCGATCCGGCCCAGAACGACAAGTTCCGCGATAACTACCTGGATCTGCCCTTTGATCTCTCCAAAGTGCTCTTCATCCTGACCGCCAACACCACCGACTCGATTCCACGTGCCTTGCTGGACCGCATGGAGGTGATTCGGCTCAGCGGCTATAGCGAAGAAGAAAAGCATCAGATCGCCCGACGCTATCTGCTTCCTAGAGTCATCCAAGAGGCGGGTCTTTCCGAGGAATCGCTGACTCTGAGCGACGAAACGCTGGCTCACATCATCTCGCGCTACACCCGCGAGGCGGGTGTGCGCGAACTGGAGCGGGTTTTGGGCAAGGTAGTGCGTAAGCTGGCCTTACGCTTTGCCGAAGCCGAAGGACCGCAAGCCATCGAGCTGTCCACCACGGAAGCGGTGGAACTGCTGGGCGCCGAGAGATTCTTGCCCGAATCGGCCCGCACCGAAAACCATCCGGGAGTGGCCACGGGTCTGGCCTGGACCGAGGTGGGCGGTGACGTGCTCTACGTAGAGTCGATCAGCCTGCCCTCGGGCAAGGGACTGACCTTGACCGGTCAACTGGGCGACGTTATGAAAGAGTCGGCCCAGGCGGCTCAGAGCTACGTGCTCTCCAAAGCGCGCAGCTTCGGGTTGCCCGACAAACTACCGCGCACCGAGGGCGTGCATGTGCACGTGCCAGCCGGTGCTATACCCAAGGATGGGCCTTCGGCCGGCGTCACCATGGCGGTGTCGCTGCTGAGCGCCTACACCGGCATCGCCGCCCGCAAGGATCTGGCGATGACCGGCGAGATCACCTTGACCGGCCTGGTGCTGCCGGTGGGGGGAATCAAAGAAAAGGTGCTGGCGGCGCGGCGAGCCGGCATCAAGACCGTGATGTTACCCAAGGAAAATGAGCGCGACCTGAAGGAGCTTCCTGAAAACGTGCGGGCCGAGATGACCTTTCATCCGGTCAGCCATCTAGACGAAGTCTTCGCGATCGCTCTGCCCGACCTGGAAAGACGAGGGTTGAGCGTAGTGGAAATGCGCGCTTCTTAAAGCCCAGCAACGGCGGCCGGTTTCACCACCGGCCGCCGTTTTTCTTAACGAAGCTGCCGCAGAAAGGCCTGAACCCGTAAGGCTTCGCCGCACTGCGGATCGGCGGCGATGACAGCTGCGGTCAATTGGTCCGCTTGCTTGGTGCGACCCTGGGCCGCCAGGGCATAGGCCAATCCAGAAGCAGCCGAAACTTCATGAGGTTCGGCCTGGATAGCCCTTTCAAAAAGCAAAATGGCCCAATCAGACCGGCCCATGCTCAAAGCAGTGCGGGCCAGCCGCTGCCAGCGAAAAGACTCGCGCCAGGCAGCATCGGGCTGGAAACGAAAGACAACTGCGCCCGGGCTGCGCAAAACTTCCTTGTAAAGTCGGCCACGTCGCTGAAAATGTCCCAGCAATTTCTGACTGTCAGCCTCGTGCAAACCCTCCACCACCACCAGGCTCACCCGGTGATCCCAGAGGTCTTGCAGCCAGGTCCATTCCTGCTCCGTGGCCTGCATCTGCTGCACCGGGTTAATGGGCAGGTCGGTCCACAACCACCAGCTTTGATCACGAGCAGAGATCACCGTTCCTGGCCGCTGAGAGCGTAGTAGCGCCAGAATCTCTCCATCCTTGGCCAGCGGAATCGCTTGCTGGCCATCCAAAGCGCTGGCCACCGTGTTGGCCAGCACCAGCACCCAGAAAACCACCCGGACCGCCGGCCGGCGCACCGCTCCGAGCTGATACCACAACCCTAACTGCAAAAACGGCAAAAACGGCAGTAGTAGACGGGGGTGCCGAGTGAAAGGCCAACCCATGAGCATCCCAAAGCCGGCCAACACCCAGCCCAGCAGTAGAGGGCGGGCCCGAAGTCGCCACAACCCGTAGACACCCAGGCTAAAGGGTATCAGCCCCGACCAGAGGGGAAGCCATTCGGGAATCCAACGAAAACCCGTCACCAGAAGCAAACCGGCCGTACTCGGAAAGGTCCGCAGGCTTTCGAGCATGGTGAGCCCGGGGTGGGCCACGGCATCAGCGGCCTGGTTGTCATATCCCGTCAAGACGGCGCGCAGCAGACATGGGCCCGCCGTCAGCGCGAAGCCCAGGGCCAGAGCCGGAACCAGTCGCAGGCACAGGCGGCGCCATCTCCAGACGGCATGAAGGCCCAGGGCGGCCACCAGACAGACGGCCACCACCCGCAGGATGGTGAGAAGCCCCAGGGCCAATCCGAGATAAAAGAAGGTGCGCAGGCTCGGGCGCTCCACTCGGACCTGCCGGTCCCAAAACCACAGAACGGCGAAGAGACCGACCAGAAAGGGCTGCTCCGACATGATCTGGGTGGTGTGGAAAAGCCAGAAAGGATTGAAGAGTGTGAGCAGAGGAGCCCAGCGCCAGACGCCGGGCAGGTCTTCGGCCAGGCGCCGGGCGTAGATCATCATGGCCCCGGCGGCCAGGGCGGAAAAGCCCAGGCCCAGAAGCCGGCAGACGTCGTAGTTATGTGGCCAAATCACCCGCAATGGCAGCAACAGAAGCGGGTAGCCCGGAGGGAACCGCTGGTGCGGAGGATGCCCTGCTATCGCCAGGTCAAGGTAGGCCTGGCCTTGACTCAGCGAGCGGGATAAAGCCAGGTAAGAGGTATCGTCGTTCGTACCGCCGGGGGTGTAGGTGTTCCAAGAGCCCAAAGCCAGCAGCAAAAAAAGCAACGGCCAGAAGCGGAGCACCTAGGCCAGGCCGAGCAGTTCTACATCGGCAAAATTGTCCATCAATCGCTGAGTGCGTGCCTGCTTCAAGCATTCCAGTGCGCGCGCTAGCGGCACGGTCTGCTGCTCCTTTACGCAGTAGCGCCGCCAGGTCACTTCCTGTTGCTCCTGCTCCCGTTCGCCCACGATGAAGATGTTGGGCGTCTTGGAGGTGGCGGCGTTGCGGATTTTCTTATTGAAGGAATCGCTGCCCAGGTCGGCCTCGGCCCGGAAGCCCAGCTTGAACAGCTGCTGCGCTACCTTCTGGGCATAATCCCCGAAGTTGTCGACATGGACCGGCACCACCACTACCTGACGGGGAGCCATCCAGGTGGGGAAAGCCCCCTTGAAGTGCTCGATCAGGAAAGCCAGGAAGCGCTCGTGGGTCCCCAGCGGAGCGCGGTGGATACAGTAGGGCACGTGTTCCTGGCCGTCGGCGCCCACGTAGGTCAGATTGAAGCGCGCCGGCACGGCGAAATCCAACTGATTGGTGGAAGCGGTCTCCTCGCGGCCGACCACGTTGCGCACCTGGAAGTCTACTTTGGGGCCGTAGAAGGCGGCTTCGTCCTCGCCAATCTGGTATTCGATGCCGATCTCATCCAGGATGCCCTTGATAACGGCCTCCGACTTGATCCAGTCCTCCGGCAGGTTGACGTATTTGTCGCCCAGCCTTTCCGGGATGTGGGTGGAGAGACGCATCCAAAAATGCGAAAGGCGGAACATTTCATAGTAGCGTTTGTGCATGTCCAGCACTTTGGTGAACTCATCTTTGAGCTGCTCGGGAGTGCAGTAAATGTGGGCATCGTTCATGCACATACCGCGCACTCGCAGCAGGCCCGCCAGAGCGCCAGATCCCTCGTAACGATAAACCTGTCCGTATTCGGCCAGACGAACCGGCATCTCGCGATAGGAGCGCGGGCGGTTGCCGAAGATCAAGTGATGGAACGGGCAGTTCATGGGCTTGAGATAGTATTCCCGGTTCTCATCCACGGCCATGGCCGGGAACATGCCCTCTTTGTAGTGGGCCAGGTGGCCAGAAGTCTCAAACAGCTTCCCGTCGGTGACGTGGGGAGTGGCCACGCGCTGATAGCCGTCGGCGAACTCCCATTCCTTGGCCAGGTTCTCGAGCTCGTCACGCAGCACGGTGCCGTTGGGCATCCACAGAGGCAGACCCGGACCCACGTGATCGGAGATCATGAAGATCTCCAGTTCCTTGCCGAGCTTGCGGTGATCGTATTTCTTGGCCTCCTCGCGCAGGCGTATAAACTCCTTGAGCTCGGCCTTGTTTTCGAAGGCCAGGCCGTAAATGCGGGTCAACTGCTCGCGCTTCTCATCGCCGCGCCAGTAAGCTCCGGCCAGAGTATCCAGTTGGAAGCAGTCGGTGGGAATCTGACCGGTGTGTTCCACGTGGGGGCCGGCGCACATATCCTCGAAGGGACCATTACGGTAGAAGCTGAGGTTTTCGCCGCGCGACGCCAGATCCTGACAGTATTCTGCCTTCAGGTTCTCGCCCTGCTCGTTGAGCATGGCCACCGCCTCG
>JALHOV010000578.1 GCA_022842865.1 Vulcanimicrobiota bacterium
AGCTGGCGGTGGCTACCGCCGCGGGTGTGCCGCTGAAACAGAGCCTGGACACTATGGCCGAAGACTCAGATAGCCCCCGCCTGCAGGCAGTGCTGTTCCAGATGTCCGCCTCGCTTTCATCAGGACTGACCTTGAGCCAGGCCATGAGCGAGCACCCTGACGTTTTCCCCGCCTATCAGCCGAAATTAATTCAGGCCGGCGAAATTTCCGGAAAAATGGCCGAGGTCCTGGCCCAACTGGCTCTCGACATGGAAGGTCGCGAAGCTCTGACCAGCCAGGTTCGTTCGGCCATTGCCTACCCCCTCTTCGTTCTGGGGGTGGCAGGTTTGCTATGCACCGCCATGCTGGGCTGGGGGGTTCCCCAGATCAAAAGCGTCTTCGACGCGATGGGAGCCGAGTTACCGCTGCCCACTCGCATCCTGGTCATCATCGGCTTAAGCCTGTCTCAACAATGGTGGATGTGGATCCTTGGCTTCATCTTGCTGGTTGTGCTGCTGCCGCGCCTGTCGAAGATTCCCCAAACCCGGGCATTCCTGGAAAGAGTGGTGCTGGTCAGTTGGCCTTTTGGCGAAGTTTACCGCCTCCTGAACGTGTCTCTCTTCGCCCGCACTCTGGGACTGCTCTACCGCAGCGGACTGCCTCTTTCGACCGCCCTGGAGGTCCTGGCGGAAGCCACCACAAGTCTGAAAATGGTCGATGTCGTCCAAGTTTTGAGACGCCGGGTAACTCACGGCGAGTTGCTATCCTCGGCCATGCGCGGCACCAGCTTTTTCCCCTCGATGGCGGTAGAAATGGTCTCGACCGGCGAGAGCTCCGGATCGCTTGAGAAGATGCTCCACGAACTGGACCGCTTCTACACGCGACGCTGCGAGCACGCAATCAAAGCCCTGACCAGCCTGATCGAACCGGCCCTGACGGTGGTAGTCGGCATACTCCTTGGCGGTGTAATTTTAGGATTGGCGCTGCCCTTCCTGAATCTACCGGCCCTGATGATGTAACCGTGAGGCGCGGATTTTTGTTAATGCAAATGGTGGTCGCCTTCGCTCTGCTGTTTATCAGCGGGATGTCGATGTTCACCACCCTGGCCAGTAGCGATCGCGGCTACACCCAGGCGATTCAAACCCGGGTGGCCCTACGCCTGTGCAGCGAAACCCTGGAATCCCTGCGCGCCGGCACACTCAAGCCCACGCTGGGCACACAAAGCCTGGCTATCGTCAGCCAGACGGCCGGAAAAACGGGCACCGTCTACACACCCAGTCTGGTAGTCAGTAGAAGCGGCACTATGCTGCTGGTGCGCTCCCAGGTGCGCTGGGTCGAGGGTCGACGCACCCATCTCGTGGAGTTGAAGACCCTTGTCGCGCCATAACCCGAAGCGGGGCGGCATGACCCTGATGGAAACGATCGTTGCGTCTTTTCTGCTGGGCATCACTTGCACCTTGATGATGACCTTTTTTGTCTACGCGCTGCGCCAGACCCAGCGCAACATGCTGCGCCAGGAACTGATTCTAGGCGGGGAAAAAGTGGTAGACCGAATCATCAGTAGTTACGTGGTCAGCCGCGATACCTATTTGTTGGCCAACTCCTCGATCAACGGGGTTCTCATTCCCCAAGCCTCGGCGGTCAACTCAAGCAAGCTGGTTTTTGATGCCTCCGGCAATCTGACCTGGAGCAGCTGGAAAGCCTTTGGCTACGACCCCGGCAGGCGCCAGGTCTGGCAAGCCTGGCAGGCGTTTGTGACGCCGGTGACGAGCGGTGGAGAGTTGACCACCGGGCCAACCGTGCTGCTTCCCATCAACTGGTCGCGGCGGGTGGTCTCTCAGAACGTCGCTCTTTTCAGCGTGACCGGCCCCACCAATGGAGTCATTCGAGTGCGGGTGGTGCTCTCGGACAGGAACGGTTACCGAGTGGAAATCGCTTCATCCGGAGACGCGCTCAATTGAGACGCCAGCGAAGAGCTTTCATTCTGCCCCTGGCGGTCATTCTATGCTTTCTTATGCTTTTGATCGCCTTTGTTTTGCAGGACCAGAGCCGCAAGCAAATGCGCTTTGCCTCGCTCCAGGTGCGCGCCGACCAGGCAGCCAACGCGGCCGATGCAGGCCTGGCCGTGGCTCTGCAGCAACTGGGAACCAACGCCGCCTACTCCGGAGTGAACCATCCCCAATTGCTGGCCGAGGGACCGGAAACCTATACCATCAAGATATTGCAGCCAGGCGCCAGCATGCCGGACGGCCAGAGCGTGCCCAGCGGATTTCTCTTTGTGCTGGCAAGCGGTTTCAGCCTGGGCAACGCCAATGCGCGCAGCGGCGCCCTGGTGAAGGTCGGTAGCAGCGGCAGCAAAGGACTGCCTGGCGTCTATGGGGCCAGCGTCCATCTCTCTGGAAGCGCCGCCATCGACTCCTATAACAGCACCAAGGGCCCCTATGTGAGTGGTTCAAAGAACGGCAGCGTCCTCACCAACTCCAGCAAACCTGGTTCGGTGGTGCTGGAGGGGGCCGCCCAAATTTTCGGCCCGGTCGCCATTGGACCCAAGGGCGTATTAGACCCGAATAGTTCGGGCGGCAGCTCCGTGAAAAGCGCCTATACGGTCTGGCGTAACTGGAGCACCAGTTACGTATCCTCCAGTGTGCAGTCTACTCCCAAGGAGATGCCACCCGTTACTCTGCCCTCGGCGCCCGGTAAAACCAGCATGTCCTTTAAAAATGGCTCCCATACGCTAGCACCTGGAAATTACGACTCGGTATCCATCGGAAGTTCTGGAACATTGACCCTGAAAGCCGGCACCTACGTGGTCAACAACTTCGATATTGGCGGCAGCGCCGACATTGTGGTAGCCGGCGATGGTCCGGTCAAAATTTACGTGGCCAAGTCCTTCGAGCTGGGCAGCGGTTCTGATGTATCGAATCCCAAGGTCGCTCCCTCGCTACTCCAGATCTACCTGGGCGACAACGCCAGCTACGACCAGGGAGGCGGGACGAAACTGACAGGTGTGGTTTACGGCCCCAACGCTTCGGTCAGCCTGAGCGGGGGTTCGACCGTCTTCGGCTCTCTGGCGGGCAACAGCGTAAGAATGTCCGGAGGCACCTGGCTGCACTACGATGAGGCCCTGAGCGAATTCTCTTTGGGAGGAGGGAGTTCCGGCGGCAGCACTTCCGGGGTGACGGTACTCTTTCGCCAGCGCTGGTAGGGAAGGCCTGAACGCTATCCGAAGCAGCCTCGATGTTTTGGAGCAAGAAGATTCACCTGGGAATCGATCTCGGCAGCGATTCCTTGAAGGTCTGCACGTTAGACGGCAACGGCACGTCCTGCAGCGTTTCCTTGTTTCCGCTCCTCCCCGATCGCTCCAGCAAGGACCAAAAAATAGACCCACTGGCATTGCAGCAACGCCTCGTGGCCCTGACGGGGGAACTGAAGTCCAAGGGAAAGAGCAAAGTGGACCTTTCCTTGCACAGCTCCACCAGCGCCAGCGGCTATCTAGAGCTACCCAAGTTGAGCGCCGAAAAGCTCCAGGTAGCCATTCCCTCTGCCGTGGCCCGCGAAATCCCTCATCCCCTTCAGGAAGTCAATTTGTACCCGCAACTGGTGCCGCCGCTCATGGATACGAACGCCCAGGGTATATTTTTCGTGGCCGTACCCAAGCTTGTCCAGGAAGCGCAGACCCAGGCGTTTGTCCAGGCCGGGTTCGAGGTCGGCAGTCCAACTCCCGGAATGTTAGCCTGCTTGCGCGGGCTCACCCGTAACCTGAACTTGCCGGCCGAGCAGGTGACCGCCCTGGTGCTTTCGGGCTACCAGCGCACGGCAGTGATCTTGATGAAGGGTCCCCACCCCTATTTTTGCCGCGAGTTCCAACTGGCCGGCAGCGACTTTACCTACGCTTTTCAAATGGGCGACCAGGTCGATTGGCCCGAGGCGGAACGTCGCAAAAAAGCCTACGACGTGGGCGAGAAGGACTTTAAGGTCGAGTCGTTCGTGCAAAATTGGCTGGGCGACGTCCAGCGTTCGCTGAACTACGCCGCGCAAAAACATGCGCAACTGGTGCCGACGCAGGTCATCTTGAGCGGGGGGACGGCTTTGTGGAAGGGACTGGCCGAACGCCTCAGCGAGTTTCTGAAACTGCCAGTCACCCGCCACCAGTGGAATCAGCTGAAGCTGCAGAGCAGCAGCGGCCCCAGTGACATGGCCCTCTTTGACGAAGCCATCGGTCTGGTGTGCCGTCCTTGAGTTGGTACGACAGTCTAAACCTGGAAGAGGAGCAGCGGCAGTTGCTGGCGAGTTCGACGGAGCCATTGGAACTGGTTCTCGACCGCAAATGGGCCAGCGAGAGTGAAGCCTTCCAAGCCGCATCCATCCACTATAAGTGTCCGGTCCTTTCGCTTCGACGCTACCAACCAGATCCAGAAACCGTGCGACTGCTCAGCGAACAACAAGCGCGTCGGGTCCGTTCGATTCCCCTCTTCCGCGTGGGCAATCGCCTCTATCTGGCCGTAAGCGATCCGGAAAATCTGCAAGCCCAAGATTTTGTTGCCCAACTGACCGGCTGTATCGTAGAGCCGGTGCTGGTGCTGGCCAAGGACATCGACGACGCGCTCAATCGCTCGATGATTACTGACGAGCGCTCCAGCCTGGCCCTGGAGGCGATGACGGCGGCCGTCGAAGGTGAGACCCGGTCGGTTCAGCAGTTGGCTCTGATGGAGGACCGCGATGTCCCGACCGTCAAAATCGTCGATCACATCATCACCCAGGCCATTCGCCTGGGTGCCAGCGATCTACATTTGGAAGCTTTTCCCCATAAGATCCTGCTACGTTACCGCATTGACGGTCAACTGAGCGAGTTTCCGGCCCCGCCCAAGCCCGTTTACGGGGCGGTCATTTCGCGCATCAAAATCACCTCCAACCTGGACATTGCCGAGCGCCGCTTGCCGCAGGATGGGCGTGCCAGCATGATGGTGGACGATAAGAAATACGACCTGCGCGTGTCCATCATCCCTAACGTTCACGGCGAGGGCGTCGTCATCCGCATCCTGAATCCCAACGCCATCTCCATGGATCTGAC
>JALHOV010000579.1 GCA_022842865.1 Vulcanimicrobiota bacterium
CTCGAGATAAGGCACCAGACCGGCCGGGGCGTTATCCAGATCGCGGACCATGAGCCGAAAGAAACTGTCCAGGTCGCGCTCCAACCACTCGCGCAGACTGGCGAAGGTCCTGGTATGGACCAGTCGCTCGCCGGAAAGGTCCAGCATCAAGTCGTTCGCCGAAAGCACCACGTAAAGGCGCGGCAAACCCTTTGGCGCACTCGTGGGATAGGACACGCCGTCGAGCACCACATACAATCCCTGACGTTCGTCCCGTACGCCGATAAAGACCGAAGCAATGTAGGAAGAGCGGACCACCTGAGGCAGAGTCTCGCCGGCCCCCACCGGTCGCGGCCAGCGTGGTTCCCTCAATAGCTCGCAGCCCCGGAAGATGCTGTGAAAAGAAGAAGCCACACCGGCCGGGAGCTCCAGTTCGCGCTCGAGAAAGGTAATCACGGCCGGACTGAACGAGCAGCGCTCGGTCAACATGCCCCGATACTCTTCCCAAACGGTATTCTTCTTGGGCCGGGATAGAACCAGGCGACACTCACCCGGCTGCGGTTCCATGCTGGCTTCCAAGGCGGAGTCGAGAACCAGGCAATCTTCAGGCGAGTATATTCGGGCTTCATCAAAGTTGACGCGCATGGCGTTCCACAGGCAGTAGGCCAGAGCCCGTTCGCGCGGGTGCTCCCCGCCCCAAAGCGTGCTCCAACTGGAAAAGGTGGGCCACTCGCCGTCGTGACTTAGACTGAGCTGACTGTCCTGCCAGCTGATGCGGGTCTGCTTGGCGCCGCAAAGATTGGCGAAACGCACCCAATGCAACAGAAAAAGCCCCGGGTTGTTACTCTGGAAACGGACCAACACGTCGCGAGCACGAGCGTCGTCAATGGTAAAACGGCCCGTCGAGTGCCATTCCCCATCGGCCGCATAATCGTCCAGCAATTCCTGCAGGAGTTGACTCACGGCCGCAGCGTTCTGCGGCGCTGGCTAGTAACCTTTGAATACCCGCGCGATATTCAACTGAGGAGCGTTTCGGGCGAAGAATCGATATAAGTCCTGATAGGCCCTGGCGACCTGTTCACAACGTTTGTGCCAAATCGGATCCTGAACCACTTTGTAACCACCGTCCAGCACCAGGCCAGAGGTGGACAGAATCGAAGTGGCTCCACTGGCAGCCGAGTCCAGGGCAACCGTGTGTGCCTCGATTTCTACGCCATAATGGATCAGGCGCACTTTGTGCACTCCCAGCTCGGGAGTCAAGGTCACCATCCCCCAGACGGGCAAACAAGACACCTCTTCGTGCAACCGCAGCCAATCCACCGTCTCCCGATCCTGGATGGAAGCCTCCGTTCCCCAACTGCAGACTTCCTCGGCCGGCGTCAGCTTCCACTTAGGACTGGCCGGCCGCACTGCAAAAGTGCGCGCACCCAGGCTGGAGGCCCGCCACACAAAGCCAGGCACGCGCCGATCCCCCTCGACCGGATCATTGACCAGGTTGCGATTCAACCAGACGCGCGCGGGCGCAAGACGAAAGGCCTCACGAAAGCGTGCAATGCGTTTGGGAGTGAGGGCTTGCACGCCTTTCCAGCGACAGATCATCAGCGTGCCCTCGTCATCCCCCCAGGGACACTCGGGCAGTTCCTGCCAGACCCCGTCTCCGGGCAAAGTCAAGGTTCGCGCCAGGCCGTCGTAGTGCGTCACCAGCGCCACCTCGGCTGCAGGATCCCGCCAGGCCACCCGCAGGCAGAGCGCCATGTGCTTCTTAGGCCCCTCTTTGCCTAGAGCGTCCAACAGGCTCAAGCGCCCGATACAATCGCCATCGTGGCGCAGGAGCCACTGATCCTCCTCAAAGTGCAGCTTGATCTCGGAGGCTCCGGCCGCCACCGCCGCTTGCACGAACTTGAGCACCCACCAGTCAGAATCCGGAAAGCGAAAGTGAGCCGTCATATCCAGCGCGCGATCCAAATCAATGGTGAAGCGGCCAGCCACCCCTTGCCCTTCCTCGGTCAGCCCCTGAACGTAACGATCAATCTCCATCAGAACCGGCGTGAACTTATCGGATCGGTTTGAAGGCGTTGGTCACCGCTTCGAGCAATTCGGTGCGCGGAGTCAGGTTATCGGGACGGTTGTTGGCGGTGGCCGCATTGGTGTCGAAGGGAGAGAACAGCGCCGAGATGGCGCGTCCGTTTAGCGAAATCGCATGCAAGCCAAAGCCCTCCTCATCGTTGAAGCCATTGGGCATCTGGGAAAGCGCGGCCGCTTCTCCGCCTTCGTGGCCTGCCTTGGTGGTGTTGTAATGGGGCAGGTTGGGGTCCTGCTTCCAGTATTCGTCGCACCATTCGAAGTAAAGCATGCCGGCTACAATCTCGTCCGACAGCGTGCCCGGCAGCACATTGGTCATGGCTTGTGCGGCCAGGCCAATGGTGGTGCTGTCAGCATAGATGGAGTCCACGCCCGCCTGAGTAGGAGAAGAACCGGAAGAAACCGACTTGTCCCGGTGACCGGTGGCGGGCACGGCAAATTCCGTGAAAAGCACCGGCTTCTTGGCGGTCGTGAGAGTCTTGTAGGGTGCCAGCGTACCTACGGTGGTGGTACCCTGGAAAGCGTTTACGCCCCAATAGTCGATACTGCCCCCATATTGGGCCAAATAGCCGCTGGCGTTCGCCGTACTGACGTTGCTGGGAGCGTCGAAATAAGCAAAGCCGCACAACTTATCGGGCGCGCCGGCCTTGATTTGCTGAGAGTATTTCTGGATCTGGGTCCAGTAGTAGTCAGAAACACTGGGATCGCCGCCCCAGGCGTTGGCTCCGCCCTGTTCATTAAAGAACGTGTAACCCATAACCGCCGGATGGTCTTTGGTCTGGGCAAGGGTGGAAGCCAGCACCCGCTCGAAGTTGGCGCGCAGGGCGGGGTCGTGAACCGCGAAAAAGCAATCGGCGGGCAAGGGAATTCCCACCAGCACGTAGACCGGCTTATCGCCGTTGTTCCAGCAGGCGTCCAGGAATTTCTGGTGAGTCCGTACCACCGGCGGGTTGGCGAACTGGCCATTGTCATTCAGATGCTCGGCGATGAGTGAATAGCAGCGCACGGCGTTGAAGCGAGGGCGGATATTCTCCAGGTCGCGTTTCCAGATTCTGCTCCAGTCCAGCAAAATTCCGGCGTTGGGGATATTTTGTCCCCCGTCCCAGAAGAGGTCGCCGAAGCCCGGGCCATCCTTGTTGCTGAAGCCGATGGGTGCTGGGGAATAACCCACCCCTCTCACCTTAAAAACGACCTTCTGGGCGGCCTGGTCGGCACCGGGATTGCCGCTCGCCTCGACATGGAAAGCGGCCGGCCCCACGGTGCTCGTCCATTTGGTGCGTTGGGGTGGGGCCGCACGCAATTGGGGCGCGTCGGTGCTGGAAGCTTCGACGCGGCCGATGGTGGTTTTGGTGCCGCGCAAGTGGAACGATTCAAAGAGAGCGAAGCCCCCGTTGCGCAGATAGTCGACTTCCAGCCCCACGGCTTGGGCCGGGACGTCGTCGATGAAAAAGTCAGCGCCCGTAATGGGGACCTTGATGGGCTCTCCCAGCCTTTGACCGTTGACATCCAAAAAGACGGCCTGAATGCTGTCCACTCCAGGCGGGGGGTTGTCGAAATTCAGAACCACCCGGCCCTGGGTGCCGGGAACGACGTTGTTGTTATTGCTGAAAAACCCGCCGCTCGAGGAACTCGAACCCGAACCACAGCCAACGATGGCCATCACCGATGCCAGCACCAGGCCAGCGCATACAAGTTTACCTCTCACCAGTACCCACCTCGCTCCTTCGCCCCCGCGCTTGGGAGTTCTAATTTAAGGCATGCTATCCTTCGTCCCGCCGGCGCGAAAAGGGCCCAATTCCCCGGCTCGCGAAGGGCGGGCCAAATCCGACTAACTGTTGCTTGGAGGCAAGATGGCGACCGAAACTCAACCCGAAACTGGACATCTGTTGGTCTATACCATCAAGGCGGTGCTGGAAAAGCGCGCGCCCAAAGAGCAGTTGGCCAAAGTCTTAGAGTCGAGTCGCAAGGGCCTGGACGAGCAAGTCACCGACTTTCAGACCACTGTCCAGGAAATGGCGCCCGAGATGCGCGAGAAAGTGGCCACTCTGGTGCAGGGAGCCGAGGAAGTCTTCGGATTCCTGGAAATCGCCCTGCAAGAGATCGCCACCTTTCTGGAGACCGACGACGAGAACTTGCTTTTTAACGCCGGCTCGGTGATCCGTCGCGGCACCGACCAGTTGAACTACATCTTCGACGAGATGCGCAATTTCGTGCTGGCCGTCAGCGGCCCGACCTCCATTCCCAATCTCAACATGATGATTCGCGCTCACGAGGTCTTCACGCCGGACAAAGATGCCCACGGCGAGCGGCTCAAGGAATTTTGCCACACCGAAAGACTGATGGCCTTGCAGTCCCTGGATAGCCTGGAAACCTCAGAACAGACCCCCGAACTGGCCGCTCTGAAGGATGTGTGGGACAGTCACCTGCGCTGCATGAATCGCATGTTCTTTGCCATCGAAAAGGGCGACAAAGCCACCGTCACCAAAGAGATGGAGAACGCCAAGATCAGTTTTTCCCGTCTGAACGAGCGCATTCCCGGTGCCGTGCTATCACAGCGGGCCGACGGTCCAACTCCCTCAGAACAAGTCAATCTGGCTCTCAGTCTCTCGAAGGACCTGGGCGCTCAAGTCCTGGGCGACGGACCGCTGGTGGAGGTATTGGCCGGAATTCATACTTCCTCGGAGGAACTGGCGGCCGGACTCGATCAACTTTTGGAAGCCGGGGTGGAGTCGGTGATGCTCCGCGAAGCCATGGATCGGGCGTTGCAGGCGCTCGAGTATCAGCAAGAAGCGCTGGCTGACTTCGCGGAGTTTTTCACCACGCGCCTGGATGTGACGTTGCGCGGAGCCCGTCGCAAACTGGAAGAATCCAGCATTCAGCTGGCGGCTGCGCTGGATAACCTGAGCGAACTCTCTGAGCGCGAGGGCAAGGTGGCCTGTATGCGCTGCAGCCACTTCAATCCTGGCGGGCGCAACAACTGTGAAAA
>JALHOV010000580.1 GCA_022842865.1 Vulcanimicrobiota bacterium
TGGAGGATTTTCGGTTGATGTGGGAGCGCGACCCGAATTTCCCGCCTCCCGGTGAAGAACTGGACCGGTTTGCCTACAGCGAGTTGCTGGGCGGCGGGCGCTATGAAGTGGAGGTGGATTTGCGCTTTCGGCTGGTCCCCACCCAGATTTTGCGCGTCACCAGCCGAGGGGTGATGGGGGAGGCCAGTTCGATTGTGGTGGGCGAGTTCGATTTGCGCACGCCGCCGCGGCGGCCTGGGGGACGCTGGTTGGGTTTGGGGGGCGAAGATGCGCGCCGTCCGTAGGGCTTTTTCGTTGCTGGAGTCTTTGGTGACCCTGGCTTTGTCGCTGGTGGTGCTCACCGTGGTGGGGGTCCATTTGCAGCAATTGACGCGGCTTTCGCTGACGCCGCTGGACCAGGGTTGGGAGGCCTTGCAGCTGGGTTTGCAGAGGCTGGGCGGGGAATGCAGCGGCGCCTATGAGTTGACCCTGGCGCCCACTTCGGTCAGCGGCGCCCAGGCGGGCATCGCGGCGCTTTCTCGGCTGGATGCACCCGGGCCGGTTTGGGCCTTTGATGGTCAGCCGGTGCGTTTTCGGTATCTGATTCAGAATGGGATGCTGCGGCGCCAGGCATTGGCTGCGAGCGGTGGAGTGCAGGCGGAAACTCCATTGTGCCAGGCGGAATTCCTGACGTTGGCGGCTCGTCCCAATGGATTTCGGGCCGAATTGTTGTGGGGGCGGCAGCGGGTGGTGCGCGAGATTTACCGCTGGGTTCGCTGACTGCCGATATTTGAGATCAGCTCTCTGGACTGGTGATCAGGGTTAGTAGCCAGCCAAGTGTGGCCCCCAGCACCGCTAGCAGCAAGATGCCGAAGCCGCGGCTGACCAGCAAGCCCAGGATAAGCCCCAGCGCGGCTCCGGCTGGTAAGTAAATCTTCATATCTGGATGCAGTCGACCACCGGCAGAGGGGCGGGCAGGTCTGTTTCCCCCAACAGCTGGCGCAGGTTGATTTCGATGGTGCGGCACAGGGCCGAGAGAGGCAGGTCGTGGGGATCGGTGCCAAAGGGTTCTTCGATCTCTGCTCCCAGGGAGTCCAGGCTGAAGAAGGCGTAGGAGACAAAGGCGGTCACCAGCGGGGTGTAGCCTTTGACCTGGTCGACGATGCCCAGCGGCAGGCAAAAGCAGAAGGCGGCCACCACGCGGTGACTGAGAATTCCGTAGGCATAGGGAACGGGCGTGTTTTTGATGCGCTCGCAACCGCCTTGAATGTTGGTGAGGTCGGTGAGCACGCTGTCGGCGGCCGGCACGTGGAGGTCGTTCAGCCACCCTTTCTGGCGGGCCAGGGCCAGGCCTTCCCCGAGTTGCTGCAGGATGGCCAGGGGGACATTCTTTTGGATCTTGAGCTTTTCCAGGTCTTCGGCGCTCACAAAAGGGGCCAGGTCTGCCCAGGGAGAGCTCTCGCGGAGATGATGGCGGAGGGCGTTGGCAAAGGCGATGAGCAGATAGACGGCGCGTTTTTGCACTTGCTGAAGCTCGGCTTGCTGTTCGGGGGGAGCTTTGAGGAGGGTGAGGATCTGGCGGGTGGCGGTGCGGCAATTGTTGACCAGACCGCCCCACAGGGTGCGTCCTTCCCAAAAGCGATCGTAGGCGGTTTTGCCGCGGAAGCCCAGGAAGATACCGATGGCCACCCCGATCAGGCTGAAGGGAAGAGGGGTCAGGTCGAGCACACCCACGCCATAGACGTGCTCGATGTAGGTGACCAGAGAAGCCACCATGGTCGCCACGAAGATGCGCGGTCCGCATACTCCCAGCGCGGTGGCTTTGATGCTAATGAGTTGACTGAGCCAACTCTGATTGGGTTTAACGACCATGGGGCGGCCCTTCTCCTGCAGGCCGGTCATTTCCTTATCCCTTGGGACGAAGACATGCTGTGGCACGCCCTCAGCAGTCAGCTGGACCGCTGCGCTGGGCGGGGGAGGGCTGGCTACCGTATGAATTGAGGCTTCCGGCCGGTCGAATATTTGAATCGCGTGCTTACGGAGGATCTGGGCGTTATGTCGCTTCAGACACCTGGGCTCACGAATACGTGTGCCTGTTGACCAGGTCCGATTCGGTGCTTCTTGACCGAGCGGACGGGAATCCGCGCTGCTTCGCCAGCGTGCGACCCGAACCTGGGATGATGCCGCCCCGCTGGCGCACCGCTCCCGTGCCCACAGAAGCAGAGTGGGAGTCGGCCGCCTGGGTGGGCATCGACGACCTGCTGCCGCCTTAGTCGTTGTGGTCGACGGTCGTTTTCATGAGGCCGTGGCAATTCTTGCAGCGGGCCAGGTAGGTGGTGGTGTTGTCCCAGCGTTCGCGGGTGGAGCTGAGGACCTGGTAGCGCCAGGTGCCTTCGCCGAAGAGCGACATCTTGCCGCAGTGGGGGCAGCCGCCGTGATAGCTTTTCAGGGACTTGATGTCGAGGTTGTCGGGCAGGGGCGGATTTTCGGTTTTTTTACTGGGGTCCAGGATGCCCATGATTTCGTCGTAGCCGCCGCGCATACGCACGATCTTGCCGTCGACCTTGGCGATGGTGACGCCGTCTTGTTCTTCGATGGTAAGGCTCGGTTTCCGTTTGGGGCGCGATTCCCAGAGAGCCAGGGCGATGGCGGCTGCGATCCAGAAGGCGTATTTCATGAATTGAGCTTAGGCCAGGGGATCAGGGGGCGCCGTGACTTTGGTCACGCAGGGTCGGGAGGCTTTTGCGGGTCGGAGGGTGCGGTTGGCCGACTCGTCGTAAGCAAGAACCGAGACATGGAGCAACCTGATACTGCTGGCACGGAAATGCGGAGTCCTGAAGTGGGCGGGCTTGGCGTTTTGCTGACCGGGAGTTACGCTCGGGGGGAGGAGAATGTCTACAGCGACCTGGATCTGAAGCGGTTGCAGCCGGCGGGGGAAAGGCGCCATCAGTATGAGCTGCGCCGTGGGCGTCTGGTCAGCCTGACCGATCAGACGCTGGAGCAGATGCAGGCTTCGCTTTCCCATCCCGAGGAGTCGATCTGGGCGGCGCCGGGTCTGGCTCAGGGGCGCATCCTTTCTGACCCGGAGGGTTTGCTGGCGCAACTTCAGAGCCAGGCCCGCAATCCGCCCGAATTGGATGGTAGGGGCTGGGCTACGGAGGCGGTGCGCGGCTGGGCGGAGGAAGCTCACAAGCTGCTGGCCGCTCTGGCTGGGCGCGATTGGGAGATGGCCGTGGCTCCGCTTTGGGGCCTGGTCGAGGGGCTGACTCGGGCGGCGGCCGTCCAGCAGCGGATTTACATTGCCACCGAGAATCGCTATTTCTCGACGGTGGCGGCGCAGGCCCCGGCGGAGTGGAGCGAGTGTCAGCGGCAGGCGCTCGGCCTGGGCGGGGAGGGCCTTCGTCAACGCTGCCGATCGGCTCTGCGGCTCTATTTGCTGAGTCGGGACTGGCTGCAGCTCGACGATCCGGTGGTTGAACATACCTGCCGGCGCATCCAGAGCCCGCAACTGGTGGCTTTGGATTCTTCCGATCTGGAGCTTTATGTTGCCATGCGCAACGACTTGTGGCCCGATGGGGAGGACGAGCACCGCGCAGAAGTCTTGGAGTTGCTGCGCGGCTCCATCGCCTACCGCTGCTACCTGGCCCAGGCCCCCTGCACCGGCCAGGTTCTGGGGCTGGTGGAGCTCGGTCGCTATCAGGACCGGCCTGCCTATCCCCCGGGCAGTCTGGCTTTTGTAGACGGACTTTACGTGCTTCCGGAATTTCGCGGCCGAGGGATGGGGGAGACGTTGCTGCGGGCGGCCATCGCCGAGCTGCATACCTGGCGCTGCCAGAACATTGGCTCGGATACTTGGAGCTGGCACCAGCAGAGCCGCAGGCTGCACCAGCGCTGTGGCTTCCGGGAAATCGGGGTGGACGAGCAGGAGGCCCGATTCTTGCTGATCCCGGAAAACGAAACAGCCTCCGAGGGGGAGGCTGTTTTGCTGTAGTGGCACCGTGCGCGAATTCGAGATGGTCGTTGACCTGGTCCAAGTTTCTGGACTACGATAGTGCCATGATTACCGTCAACGTTTCCGAAGCCAAGGCCAGGCTGACTGAATTGATTCATCGCGCTGAATCGGGTGAACAAGTTCTCATTTCGCGACGGAACCAACCGATTGTTGAACTCCGGTGTATTGAAGAGAAGCCAACTCGACCACGGCCACAGTTTGGGCTGTGCGCCGGGGAATTTATGGTGCCGGCGGATTTTGATTGCCCGCTGCCTGAGGATGTCCTGAGGCTTTTTGAAGGCGAGTGAGGCTGCTGCTGGATACGTCGGCGTTCCTGTGGTTCATCGCAGGCGACTCCCAGTTTTCGGAAACGGCTCGACTCCAGATTTTACGAGAAGAGAGTGAAGTATTCTTGAGCAGCGTGTCGGTCTGGGAGATTGCGGTCAAGCACGGCCTCGGAAAACTGACGCTACCCTTCCCCGTCATCGACTACGTGCGATTGCAGCGAGAGCGCCAGGGCTTTCATAGTCTGCCGCTGCAGGAAGCCGACGTGAACCACCTGGCCAAATTGCCCTCCCATCACCGAGACCCGTTCGACCGAATGTTGATCTGCCAGTGCATCGAGCACGGTCTTCGCCTGGTCACGTCCGACCCGCTCATAGCAGCCTATCCAGTTCCTCTGTGCTGGTAAGGTCCAGGCGTTTTTCGAGCTGCTGGGCACTCGGCTTAGCCTGACTTAAACCCGGCCACCACCAACAGACGCCGCTGATGGCCTGATCCCCGAAAACGAAACAGCCTCCGAGGGGGAGGCTGTTTGCTGTAGTGGCTGCCCAGGTTGGGATCGAACCAACGAATGACGGATTCAGAGACCGTTGCCTTACCACTTGGCTACTGGGCAATATGAGTATGTGAAGAGCTGGCCAGGTTGGATTCGAACCAACGAATGCCGGTTCCAAAAACCGGTGCCTTGCCACTTGGCGACTGGCCAACGAGTTGACCACGTGATGTTAATCAATTCTTCCTTACAGGTCAAGACTTTTATCGCCGGTTGAGAGGAGACTTTTTTCTTGAAACTA
>JALHOV010000581.1 GCA_022842865.1 Vulcanimicrobiota bacterium
TGAGCAAATTGCCAACGACAGTTTTGAGTCCCGGTTTCGAGCGAATGACTCGCCAAATCCAGCAGACGGTATCTACTCTCCGCCAGTTCCTCCCCCCGCAAGCCCTCCAGGTTCAAGCACGGGACTAGCTCCTCGTCTGGGTCCAGTGAACACACAAATAGAAAATCTCTAACCTCGGCCACTGTCCACTCTCGGTAGGGCCGAAATTGCAAGAGATTCCTCGCCGCCGCCAGCAACGGGCTTAGTTCCTCGAAACTCCAGGCGTCTTCCTCAATCTCACGAAATCGAGTAGCCAAGGAACGGAGGTCGGGCACAGGTTCGTCCATCGCGCGATTGTAGCCGGCTTCACCGGACCCGTCCACACGGCGCTCCGCATTGATTTCCTACCCAGGCAGGGTGGCCCGCGCTGTTCACTGCTCTTCCTGGGCCTTGAGAATCTCATCCGTCGTGCCGCCGGCCTTGCGGGTCTCCGAGCGGAGAAGGAAGTCGAAAAGGTCGGCTTCGGAAACAGAGACCTTCTGACCGGCCTTGAACCTAGGAATTAAGTTGGCGTCCTCCAAAAGCAAACCAGTCAGGATTCGACCTTTCCAGGTCCTGACGACGCGCTTGGGCTGGCCGACACGATGGGGCTCGTCCCGGACGCGGCGGGCCTTCCTCCACATCCCGACAATATGAGTATCAGGAAAAAATGGGCGATGCTCGAATCGAATCGAGTTAAAGCGACCAATCCTTCATTCTACGACATCGTTGGGATTTGAACGTGAGTGGGCGTGAAGGTCACGCAAGACCAGGACAAGTAAGAAAAGCGCGCCCGGAATGAAAAACATCAGGAAGGCAGGTAGGTTTGCTAGCGGCAGACCTACCGCCGACTCCAGAGTGGTTCCTACAAAAGTCAGGCACCGGCAAAAAAGCAGAGTGCGACTGGGTAGGTAAAAATGTAGAAAAAACATTCTCCCCAGGGTATTCGTCCCGGAAAGTGCTGCTCAGGAGGTCTTCACTTTTGGTGTGGCAATTCGTCAGCGCGCCACCTCCACCGTCGATACCGGTGTGGGCATCGTTTCGCCATTCACGAACCTCTGACCCTGCCAGACGGCCACCAGCCTTTCCGGGTCGTTCAGCCGCCGCCAGCGCTTCTCCGCCACCATTAGTAGCTTCCAAAGCAGTATCGTTGCCTTCTCGACGTTACGAAAGCGCTTCGCTGCAGCCGTCCTTAAACGCGCGGCAGCAAACGGGCTCTCGATAATGTTCGTCGTTCTCAGGTGCTTCCAATGCGTCGCGGGGAAGTTGTAGAATGCGACCATTCGCTCCCAATCGCGGTTAAGTGTGTCTGCTGCCTTAGGATGCTCTTTGGTGAACCGAGCCAGGAACGCATCTCGCCCAGCTTCGGCGGCCTCTTTGCTTGGAGCGTAGACGATCTCGCGCAGCATATCCTTGGCTGCGGCCTGTAATTTGCGAGGAAGGCGGTCTAGGACATTGACCATCTTGTGATTCCAGCATCTCTGCTCTGAGGCGTCGGGCCAAACTTCGGACACCGCCGCCCAGAAAGAAGCCAGGCCATCTGCCACGCACAGCTTCGGGGCTTTCATCCCTCGGTCTCGAAGGCCGCGAATGGCTTCCAACCACGATTCCTTCGACTCCCGATACCCTGAGGAAACTGCAAGAAGCTTCTTGTCTCCGTGGATATTAGCGCCGATTATGACTAACAGCGCAGCTTTCTCCTTCTCCAAGCCAGCTTTCACGTAGATTCCATCAGCCCAGAGGTATACGATGGTTTCGTCTGCCAGACTGGCTTTGTTCCATGCTTCCCACTCACTTGCCCATTTGGCTCTGAGCCGGTCTATCGAGCTCCTCGATAGCGGAGCAGAGTCTCCCAAAAGTCCACGCAGAGCCAGCTCGAAGTCGCCCTTCGCCAAGCCGTGCAGGTACAGGTCTGGAAGAAGATTCGAAATCTCACGAGACTTGCGCGCAAACAGAGGCATAACTTTGCTCTGAAATGGCTCGTCGGTATCGCGAACACGGGGACGTCTCACGACAACGGTGCCGCTGGATAGCGCCAAACGGCGCGGCTTTCCGTAGCCGTTTCGACGACCAGGCCGTCCATCCAGCGATTGGTCCCGCGAGTAGGTCTCTCGGCCAAGGAACTGCTTGAGTTCCTCCTCCAAGACCGACTGAAGCATTCCCTGGATGTTGGTCCGGACCCAGGCTTCGAGAGTCTCGTAGACGGGGCTGGACGGTTTGGAGCCGTCGGATGTATGGTTTGGCATGGCGGTTTCTCCTGTCTGAAGATCGGAAGTCAACAGATGGAGAGGTCGCTTTTTCTATTTGCCACACCTTTTGGGAAGAGCTCGCTGCTCAGCGCTACAGGCGCCTATCGGCAAAGTCTTAGGTTCCACTGTCAAGGATATTCGGAGCGGAAGTCCGCGAACCTCGTATATTGGAAGACGCTCCGCTCAATGGTCTCAACTCAAATCCTGAGAAGAACGGCACGCCTACCGATTTCACTGAGGGAACCGCTACGGTCACACCGAATTCGCTAGCGATGAGGAAGTTGCTGTTGTTCCTACTGCTCAGCCTCACTGCAGGGGCTTCGTTCATCTGCCCGTTTCCCCGCCAGGTTTGTCTCCGCCGGGCCGACTTGGTGGTGGTTGGGCAAGTCGTTGCTGAGTCGCCCGGACCTGATATAGAACCAGACCCGTCGCGTTTTCTGTACATGACGCCTCCCATTTTTGGCAACCGTAACTACGACCGAAGTGGTAAATTTGGTGTTCTGAGAGTTGACCGATGGATCAAGGGGGCGCCTCGCGAAGAGGTGAAAGTCATTCACTCGGCTCAGACGTCCTACTTGGCCAAGGAAGCGTCGGTGTGGATGCTCCAGTGGAACGAGGCATGCAAGGCATATCAGTTCGATTTCTTGTTCGGTCCGGGGATGCAAGACGTTCCGGATCTGGGCAGAATTGTGAAGGCGCAATCAGAGCAGGTGCTGCTCTCCGACCATCACGGATTAAAGTATTGGATTCAGCCGATTTCTGGCCCTAAGGATTATCATCACCGTAACGTCGAGATTGAGACTGTCGTGGAGGGCGACCTCAGCCAAGTGCAACTGGAGGTGTGGGCTGATGACCAACCCATCGACCCGTCGCAGATCAACGACTTCCGCTGGGGATTTATCTCGATTCCCAACTTGAGCGTCGGTAACCACACGATCTCTGTTAGTCTGGTCAATGGTCCCTACCGGACGGCTGCAGGCAAATTTCAGGCGACCGTGCCCTAGCAATGATGGCATCCGAAACTAACACATAGCGGGCAACTGGCTGGCGCCAGTCAGGGATGGGAGAATGTAGCGTTTGGGTAGAACCTTGATTGTGAGGCTGATAGAGGTCTTTAGCCAGTACAATTGCCAAATGGAAAAGCTCACCCTGTGGCCAGGCGGAACCGGCTATTTCTTTGAGGCCCTGCCGGAGCATCGAGAAGGAACTGTAGATGGAGAATTGGTTCAGCAGTTCATTGAGGCACTGGAGTTACCGGATGTATCGGAAGAAGACGGACCACAGGACAACTGGGATTGCCGTCTGCTTGGACTGCTGCCACGCCTGCTTGTCCGGATTACCTACGAAGACAATCGAAGGCATTGGCTCCGCTCCCGTAGCGAATCCATCTATATGCTTCCGCTAGAGAAATTGACGGGGCGCGGCCAGGCTCCAGCCAAAACCTATGATCCAACTCTGAGCCTGGCTTTGGCAGGCCTTTTGCCAGAGGGATTCACAAACCGAGACCTTTTGAGGAGAGAATGCGAATGGAGAGAGCGGGCCCACGTTCCAGAGAAAGCGCCAGGCTCAAGTCCTGGGCCCACCTTCGAAGACATTCTGGCACAGGCCCGCGAGCTGCGACACGACCCCGCCAGGCGCTTGCTTCTGCCGATAGAGAATGACGAAATGGCGGTATTGCTGGCTCAAGGCGCTCCTCCGGATGAGGCTCGCGACAGTTTTGGAGAGACCGCCCTTATGCAGGCAGTGCGCAAATCGGATATCGAGCGGACTGAGCTCCTGTTACAGGCTGGAGCTAACCCCAACGCCCTGAATGCCAGTGGGCTGACCTCGCTACACTTGGCTGGCGACCACGATATTGCGATGATGCTGTTAGGCGCGGGGGCCGACATCAACCAGCCGAGCCAGAATGGCACGACGCCCTTAATGATGGCTGTTTCCTCCGGAAAAGAAGAGCTGGTGGAACTGCTTCTGATGAGCGGTGCCAATCTGGAATACGCTGGCGGCCAGGGCTCAACGGCATTGGCTGTCGCCGTTCAAAGAATGGACGCCGAGATGGTGAGACTCTTGCTGAGATTCGGAGCCTCGAAAGAGTCCGCTAGAGCGGTGGCAAAGTACACGCTCAGGCGTGCACTCGTTAAAAAAGAAATCAAAGAAGCGGCGCTCGAACTCATCACTGAGGAAGAGAGGATTCGCCGAGATAGAGAATTAGTGCAGATCGTGGGCGAGAAATTGTCGGCGGAACTCGACCAGGAGTTCGACGAGGATCTGGTGCTTGCTCGCTGCCTCAAGGTTGAGCGGCTTCTGAGCTAGGTGGCGAAGACTGGGTCGCCCTAAATTTCGAAACTACTTTGCCACGCAGACGGCGAAATGCAGTTTACGACAAGTGGATGGCGAACTCCAGCGGATGCGGATTCGTGGAGTCATGTTTGATCTGACCGCTGTGCCGGGCGGCTCCACTTGGGAGGCCTACTTGGCGAACTTTTCTCCAGAAATGGCCGGGTTTCTTACCGAGATCGTCGAGGAACCCCGGGTCCAGTGTCTCTTGAGCGCGTCAGCGGATTTTTTGGAGGGATGCCGGCTTATCGGCCAAGTGCCGGAGGAAGTAGTCTTTCTCGATCCACGACCGGACAGAATAGAGTCGGCTCGGAAGGCGGGGCTGCTGGCGGTTTTGCTGCGAGAGCCAGTCCAGGATGTGAGGTTTGAGGTGGAGAGTTTATGCTACGAAAAGCACCCGGACCTTCATCTTTCGAAGATGAGTTGGAATGATGTAGACCCCT
>JALHOV010000582.1 GCA_022842865.1 Vulcanimicrobiota bacterium
TCAAATTGGGGCAGATCATTGGACCGAACCGTGCCGTCGGGCATGAATACCAGTGCGTAGTCGCCCTGGCGAGAGTTGGGAATCCATTCGTCCAGCGGAAACTTAGACCACTTGGTGCCGGTCACCAGTGGCTCGCGGGTTTCCGTGCCCGTCCAGGTGCCCACAAAGAAACAAATCTTGGGAAAATCCCCAGAGAAGTTCTGCGAGCGCGAGACGTGGGGATGGGTCAGGCCTTCGAGTTGATAAAGCGAGGCACTGTGGGGCCTGTTGTCGCAGGGAAACATCACCGCTACCGGGCTCTGCTGGCGGACGGCCAGCAGCCGTGCCTGGCCCAACTCGTTGGCCAGGGCTTGAGCCAGCGATTCGATCCCGGGCTTGTTCTTCAGGTTGGAGCCGCCGCTGAGGATGAAAAGTCCTACCGACATGCCCAGGAGGCCGGCGGTGAAAACCAGTTCCAACAGGGAAAAGCCTTTATTTTTAGGCGTCTTCAATGCCGCAGCTCCTTACGTTCAGTAGAACTATTCTATGAATTCGGGAGAAACGTTTCTAAAATTCCAGCCTTGAGATGTTAACTATTTAGCTCCTTTACAAGATGGTCTCGAAGAGTCGGGCAATTTTGACGCCCAGCTTGAACAGAAAACTGCGCTTTTCGTAGTCATCTCGACCCATCACTTCGCTCTGCTCCAGGTCGCGTCGCAGCATTTTTTCGACCTGCAGGGCGAAAGCCTTATCGAAGACAACCAGGTTGCCTTCGAAGTTCAGGTGCATGGAGCGGGCATCCAGATTGCTGCTGCCAACCCAGGAGGTGTGGTCATCGATGAGCATGACCTTTTGATGTAAATGACCTGTTCGATACCGATAGATTTCGATGCCGTTGGCGGCCGCCTCGGGCAGATACGAATAGGCGGCCAGATACATGATGAAGAGGTCCCAGCGCAGCGGGATAATCACCTTGATTTCCACTCCGCGCAAGGCGGCGGCTTTGAGCGCGTCCAGGACCGAGGGCACGGGTACGAAGTAGGGGGTGGCCAGCCAGATGCGTTTTTGAGCCGAGTTGATGCAGTGCAAGAAAAAAAGCATCCCCTCGTCGTTGGGATCCGAGGGGCCGTTGGCCACATACAGGGCCCCGGTGTCGTGGCCGGGGGCAGGAGTGGGGTGGAGGTCGAGGCGCTCGGGCACCAGTCCGTCGCTGGCCCAAAAGTAATCGGACAGAAAGGCCAGCTGGATGCCCTCCACGGCCGGCCCTTCGACACGAACGTGAGTATCGCGCCAGGGCCCGTAGAAGGGGTTGCGGCCCAGCGAGTCGTCGTGAACGTTGACGCCGCCGACTAGCGCAACGCGCCCATCCACCACGGTGATTTTGCGATGGTTGCGGAAATTGAACTGTAGGCGGCCGGCGCCCACCCGGGCTGGATAGAACGGATAGATCTTGATGCCCGCCTCGCGCAGGTCTTTGAGATAGGACCAGGGCAATCCCAGGCTGCCGAGTTCGTCATAGATGAAGTAAATGGCGACCCCCTGGCGGGCTTTGCCGATGAGGGCGCGCTTGAGCGTGCGACCGATGTCGTCATCGGCGATCAGGAAATACTCGAGGTAGATGTAGCTCTGGGCTTTCTCGATCTCTTCGAAAAGAGCCGCGAACATGGCTTCTCCGTCGATAAGCAGGTCCACCCTGTTTCCGCGCGTGATGGGAAAGTCGGCCAGGCGCTGAAATCCCCGCTCCACCGGGTCGGGGTCGCTGATGGCGAAGCGGCCTACCTGCTTGATGTAATCGGCCAGCACTTTTTTGTCCAGGGATCCGGCTCGGAAGGCTCGTTGGTAGCCGGAGAATCGATAGGTTCCGAGAATCCAGTAGGCGGGCAGGGTGAGGTAGGGGAAGAGCACCAGGGCCAGGCTCCAGGCGATGGCCGAGGCTGAGGTGCGGCAGTTCCAAATGGCGTGCAACGCACTGGCAGTGCCGCCCAGGTGAAAGAGGGCGGCCAGAATGGCTAACGTCCAGGTTAAGGCATTCCACCACACCCCTGGCATTTAGGACCCTGCAGGGAATTCACCTGCGTTGAGAAGGGGTCAGCAAGTGAAGTCTTTCCTGGATTTGTTTCGCCATCCCGGCTTCGTGCTCGTCAACCTGGCCAATCTGCTCGAAGGGATCTGCTATTTCGGCATGGTGCCTTTGCTCATCCCTTATTTGCAGCGCCATTTCCCGGTGAATGACATCCACGCCGGCTGGGTTTTGGCCTATTATGTGGGCTTGGTCACCCTGGCCATGTTTCCCGGCGGGGTTCTGTGCGATCGGTTGGGTGCGCGACGCGCGCTGATAATCGCGCTGGGACTGGTAGGTTTGGGGCGCACCGTGCTGCTTTTGTCCAGTCAACTGGGGCTGGTTTGGGCGCTGCTGGGCCTCACCGTCATGGGCGCAGGCACCGGCATCTTTCAGCCCTGCGTCTACGCGGCCGTCAAGGACTACACTCGTTCTGAACAGGCGGCGGCCGGTTATAGCTGGCTTTACGCCCTCATGAATTTGGGCACGGTACTCTGGTTCTTGCTCGCCCCCGGGGTGCGCGCCTGGGGCGACATCGAGGGCGTCTACACAATGCTGACCCTCACCACCTGGGCCAATTGGGGATTTCAGTCGCTCTTTTTTCGTCAGTCAGGATACCCACGTAGCGCTTTGGCCCGTGCAGGCGTCACTTTGTGGAACCGGCGCTTCCTGGTCTTCATCTGGCTGCTGGTGCCTGTGCGCAGTCTGGTGGCCCATCTTACCTATACCTTGCCCACAGCCGTGGATCGCTCTTACCACTGGTTCTATGACCGGCTGGAGTATTGTTTTTCGCTGAACTGCATTTTGCTCTTTGTGGGCACGCCGTTGCTGACCTACCTGACGCTGGGTCGCGAGTTGATGAGCTTGATGATCGCGGGTAGCCTGGTGAGCGCTTTGTCGCTGGGGTTTTTGATGTTGCCGGCCCAGACACACTGGCTGCTGGCCTTTGTGCTGGTCTTCAGTCTGGGGGAGGCGGTCTGGCAGTCCCGGCTGTTTGAGTTCGTGGCTCATCAAGCTCCCCCGGGTAAGGTGGGCGCGGCCATGAGCCTGGCCAATTTTCCCTGGTTTGTGGCTAAAACGGCAGCTGGCAGTTATTCGGGCTGGATGTTAATGCATTTCATTCCGGCCCAGGGACCGCAACGCCCGGATATTCTCTGGGGTTCTTATTTATTGTTCGCTCTGCTGACGCCCCTGAGTCTGTTTGCCCTGCGCGGCTGGTTGACGCAAGGTTTGGCCCTGGCAGAAAACGAATCTTCGCCCCAGTGAATTCAGAAATTCTCGAGCTGTTTTGTCAGTCGGTGACTGATGTGGGCTTGTTTTCCTGGTGGTCGGTCTCGGATGACGGCAAGTTTCAAGTCGAATTTGCGGGCACCCAACTTTGGATGCCCCCATTGGTCGAGGGCGGTCCGCCCTGCGGTACTATTGCTCTGCGGTTTGAAGGCGATGTGCAGCGCTGCTTTTTGCGCAAAGATCAGAAGGTCATTCCGGCTGACTGGGCGGCTCAGTTGCAGAACGATACGCTACGCCCGTTGCGGCTCACGCCCCGTTCGATGAGACTGTGTTATGAAAGCGGTGCCCAGGAGTATCTGGAGGAAGTTCACGGCCACGCCGAGATGGGTAGGCCCTCGGAAGCGGAAGACCTTTTGAACCGTCCGGCTCGTCTGATTTTTTGGGCCGGCGAGGTGGGCGTGGCCGTAGCTGCTCGCCGGATGGCCCTGGTCAGCCATCAGGGAGACCTCGATTGGCAACTGGTTCCGGGAATGGTATCGCGCTGGTGGAGCTACTGGGAAGACTACTGGAAAGTGCGTGAGACCGAAGCGGCGCGCGCCTGGGACTACGCCTGCGAAGTGACCGTGCCGGTGGCCGATTAGCTAGGGGGCCCAGGTGAGCTTCAGGCCCTCGAACGAGAGGGCCAACGGACGCGAGTCGGCCCCCGAGGTGGAACCCCACTGGCTGTAGCCGAACTCGATGAGACTGGAGCCCTCCTCGACCTGCAGGTCCGCCTGCAGGGGGGTGGGGTTCACCAGGGGCAGCGCGCGCACGCGAGCCTGAAGCCTTCGGTTCACCCAGATCTCCAGGCGGTTGCCCGGCCTGGTGGCATAGCCGCGCCAGGAGAGACGCACCTTACCACCCCTCACCGTGCTCAGGCGCAGTTGACTGGTGGGCCCGTAGCTCCAGCGGAAGGAAGGCTGGCCGGGTCGGGCTTCGTCCGACCCCCATCCTTGCAGATAGGTCAGCCCGCCGGGTTGGTCGGCATCCCAATTTTGCACCTCCAGGTCGAAAATGCGGATACCCGAGGAAGCGGCGAAAGTGAGGCGTCCCGCCTGGGCCCATTCCACCTCGCGAAAGAAGACGACCTTCTCGGTGACACCAGGCGAAGCCGGCAGCACGGTCCAGGGCCGACCGTTGAGGCCTACCGGAGCAGGGCGGTCCGAGGAGTAGCGAAAGAGCACCGACCCGCTTTGGCGTCTCGAAGCTCCAGGAGAAATGAAACTGATCTCAGACTGTTCTTCGCGGGGAGTCACGTAAAAGTGGTCGCCGGCCCGTTCCAAATCGCCGAAGCCCTGGCGATTGGGCTGGTTCAGCCGCGAAAAAATATCGGCTGGAGCCCGGTCTTTCAACGCCTGCAGGCGGGCCGGTGTTATGTTGAAGGGAGCCAGTTCCCATTTCCAGAGCACCCGTTTCTCAGGATCGATGGCAAAGGTCTGATCACTGAAGATCAGGTGGGCCACCGGACGGGTGTAGGCCACCCAGGCGTTCAACCACAGCGACCACATCAGCCCCGGTAGCAACCACAACCACCAGGCACGCCCCGGGCGCATCATGAGCGCGATGATACTTAATGGCAGCACCGTTTCCGCCGTCAGTCGAGAGCCGTAACTGGCCCCTCCCCACCAGTCTTGTTGCAGGGCCACCACCGTCAGGTGCATGACGACAAATGCGAAAAGCGCCCAGAACAAAGGGTTGCGGCGCAGAACCAGCGGACCAAGGAAGAAAGACAGCGC
>JALHOV010000583.1 GCA_022842865.1 Vulcanimicrobiota bacterium
GACCGAGCTCAATCGGTAGCGAATCCCGTCGGTGCGCTCCAAAAGAAACTCGAGCAAATCGGCCAGGTCTTCCTGGCGCTCTTGACCCCAGGCGGACAGGTGAATGCCGCTCAGAACCACCTCCTGGGCCGCTAAGGCCAGGACCTGCTCCAAAACCCACTCTCGAGTTTGGCTGCGCGCCCGGCCACGAACGTACGGCACGATGCAAAAGGTGCAAAATTGGTCACAACCTTCTTGAATGCGCAGCAGCGCTCGGGCCCGATCGCGACGCTGCCAGTTGCGCTCGAGGCGCTCGGCGCTGGGACAGTGCTGGGCTCCGATTTTCTCGAGGATTTGCTCTCGTTGATCAGGGGGCAGGCGCAATGCTGTAGCAGGAACGCGCTGCCAGGCACCGCCTTTTTGAGCGGCTCCGCAACCGGTTACCACCACCTGTTCGCCCAGTCGAGCGGCCCGCCGGACCATTTGTGCGGATTTGCGGTCGGCCTCGCGCGTGACCGTGCAGGTGTTGACGATCTGGCAGTCGGCGGGCTGGCCGAAAGCCACTTCTTCCATTCCGGCACTCAACAAGATCTGGGCCAGTTGTTCGGAGTCGGCCTGGTTGGCGCGGCATCCCAGGGTATGAATGGAAAAAGTCTGAACCACTAAGCTTTGGTCAGTTTGGTCAACTCGGTGTGGACCGCGTCCACCAGGGCTTTGCGAATCTCACTGATCTTCCCGTCCGTGGTCACTCCGGCGGCACGGGAGTGACCCCCGCCTCCGAAAATCGCGGCCACCTGGTTGATGGGATGATTGCGCGAGCGAATGCTGGCCTTGATTTTGCCGCCCGGCGCTTCGCGCACCAGCACGACGACGTCGGCTTGCTCGACCCGGTCAAGTTCGTCCACAAAGAACTGAATCTCTTCGGGACGCACGCTGTATTCATCCAGAGACTTCTGCGTAATCTCGGCCCAGGCAACGCAGACGCCGTCGCGCTCGTCCACAGTCAGGTCGTTCAGCATGCGCCCCAGCAACTTGAGCACATTGGGCGTGCTGTTGCGGTAGACCGACCGCGATACTTCGTCGGTGGCCACTCCGGCCTGAAGCATCGAAGCCAGGCGCCGATGAGTGGCGGGAGTGACGCGAGAATATTGAAACGATCCGGTATCGGTGAGCACGGCTACATAGAGAGCAGTGGCCATGGACCGATCCAATGGCACATCCAGGTGCTGGATCAACTCAAAGGTCATCTCCCCCAGAGCCGCCACTTCGGGCAACACCCAGTTGATGTCCCCATAGTTCTCGTTATCCTGGTGGTGGTCAAAGTTGAGCAGCAGCGGCGCCATTTTGCGTGGTTCAAAACCCTTAGGCATGCGGCCCAGGGTGGGGCACTCCAGAGCCACCACCGCATCAAACTTTTCATCAGGCAGTTCGGCGCTGGTGTTCTCCAGGCCGTAGAGAATACGACTGAGGGATGCCGGAATCGACTCCGGTAAATAAGCCACCACTCGTTTGCCCATGATGGTCAAGGCCTGCTGCAAAGCCAGCATAGACCCTAGATGGTCGCCATCCAGGCCGACGTGCGAGACCAGAAGGTAGCTTTGATGCTGCCGCAGCGCCTGCACAAACGCTGGAGGTACCTGAAAATCACCTGTCACCGACTCCGCTCCCTACTGTCCGTCAAGACCTAACTCCAATCGCTCCGGCCCTCGTCGGGCCGGACCGGGGGCGGGAGCGGGTGGGCTCGCCATCTCCGATGAGACTGCGACTGGGCTGGCAGCGGGTGTTCCCCGCAAATTCGCGCCAACCTTCTGCCTGGCCTCGTGGACCAGCCGTTGTAAGGGGGAATTTTCTTGAGGTGTGAACTGCAAAAGAGCCATGAAGTAGCTCACAACCTCTGAATTAAACTGGGTTCCAGCCCCTTTTTCCAGGCGCCGCAAGGCTTCCTCGCGCTCCAGCCCCTGGCGATAGGGGCGGTGTGAGGTCATGGCATCGTAAGCATCGGCCACGGCCATGATTTGTGCTCCCATGGGAATCTGCTCGCCTTTTAACCCCTGCGGGTAGCCTTTGCCGTCCCAGCGCTCGTGATGACCCAGAACCATTTTCTGAATCTCCGGGGAGACCGAACGAATGTCACGGATAATGCGGGCGCTGTGCACTACGTGCTGCTTCATAATCTCAAACTCTTCGTCGGTCAAGGCTCCCTGTTTCATCAAGATGCTGTCGGGGGTGGAGATCTTGCCTACATCGTGGAGCATGGCCGCCGTGTTCAAGTCTTTGACAAAGTTGGCCGGCAAGCCCATGGCCTGAGCCAATCGCACAGAATAGTTGCAAACGCGGGTGACGTGACCACTGGTGTAGGGATCTTTGGCTTCGATGGCCTGGGCCAGGGCGCGGATCATTTCTTCATGACTGCGCTCGCGCTCGGCCAAGAAAAAGAGATTGCGAATCGAAATGGCCGCGTCGGTGGCCAGAATCTGCAAATAGCCCTGGTCATAGCTGCTGAAGCGGTCGCCAATCAGCTTGTTGCCAACCAGAATCAGACCGAGCGGGCTGTTGTCGAGGGGAGTCTGCAGGGGGACGACCAGGAAATTCTTCAAGTCGTCGCTGTGCGGCTGGTAGCCGGTGGTCTGGCCGCGCAGGATGGGAATCAGCTGCTCCATACCGTTCAACGGCCAGTAGGGCCGGATCGGCTCTACACCATCGGCTTGGGAATAGTTGAAGGATTCACCGGTGGTGACCAGGCGGCCAAGCAGCCCCTGACCGATGGGGCTATTGAGCTTGGCCGCAGCTCCCTCGGTGATGCCCTCTTTCCACTCGACCATCAGGTTCTGGCCTTTGCGCAGCAAAACCACGGCGATATTGACCTGCAATTGCTCTTTGGCGCAATGGACGATGGTCGAGAGCAATTCATCCGGATTGCGCAGAACCGCCATTCGATGAGCGATCTGCATGAGCGCTTCCAGTTTGCGTCGCTCGTGATTGAGCTCTTGCTCTTGAACCAGGCGGGCCTCTCCGTGGGTGCGGGCCGCTTCCTGGGCTTTCTGCAAGGCCGCCGCCTGGCTTCTATTGGGCTCCTCGGAGATCTCGGCGCGGCCGCGCACCTGGGGTAAGGCCGAGATCAGAAAGGGAGAGGCGCATAGAGTGACGACCCGATACACCAGCGAGAGCGGATTCAGGTTGGCCAGGTGGCGATCCATGATGGTCGGAGCCAGCCAACAGACACAATTCACCCAGGCGAAGATAATGGCTGCGTGTTGACCTTTTTCGATAGAAATGAGCGCGGTCAGCGCCAGCGGCAGCATCAAAATAGCGCCAGGTCCGGCAAAATAGCAAAGAAAGCCAACCAGTAGCGACTCTACGCCGGACATCACCAAGGGTTGACCTTCGTCCTCCCCTACCCTCCCCTGATACAGGGCCAGCACGATCAGGGCCGCGCACAGGCCGCCGGCCACGGGCAACACCCCGGTGCCTTTGTCGGCGACCACTTGCAGCAGACCCGTAAGATAAAGAAAGACCCGCAGCGTCAGGGCTGGCGGCAAGTTGAAGCCGCGAGCCCGGGGCGAGCGGGTCTTGTTGCGCGTGGCGGGCCGGCGCGCCGTCGAGCTCAGGTCCAGCCCTCTCGCAAAAACATGACGACCCCATCAATCTTAACCAGTAACAGTAGCGAATTGCAGTGCGAACAGCGCGTTTGCTCGTTCAGGCTGAGGCTCTCCATGTGCAGCGGAGCGTCGCAGCCCGGACAGTCGGGTAAGATCAGGCGGCCGCGATCTTGCCCCGCTTTGGGGCTGGCATCAGCGCTCATCGGAGCGTTGCCCGGCAGACTGCTCATGCGTGTCCACCCGCTTGCTTGGCGATCAGGCACAACGGATCCGGATCGGTCAATGTGCCGGAAGTAACGTAGGCACGCGAACGGTCGCCGCCGCGACAGGACTTGAAGTAGTCGCACTTCTTGCAGGTGTTGTTGCCCGGATTATTCCGCAACACTTTGAGGCCGTGGCCCTGGTGCCAGATCTCTTTAAGCGGCTTCTCGCGAATGTTTCCGGCCGCAAGCACTGTGCCCAAAAAGCCGCTCCCGCCGACGAGGCCCTCGGAGTTGATGTGGCAGTGCAGCTGACCACACTCGCTGCCAAAGCCTTCGAAGACACGCTTTTTCTGGAAGGGCGGGGGGACTTTCGAGACGATCTCCACCTTGCAACGACTGGTCTCGCCGATGCGACGCGCTAGATCCAAAGCGTTGTTGGCCTCCTCGATGGTGAGCAGCATCTTGGGATTTTCCTTCGCGCGCCCCACGGGCGCCACGATGTCGAAGACGATGCGAGGAATCTCGAAGCGTTCCGCCTGTTTCACGAGGGCCGGAATCTCCGTCAGATTATCGCGCTGGAGCACCGCGTGGAAGTAGATGGGAGCCTTAGAAAGCTCTTGCAGGTTTTTTATGCCACGCATGGCTTTGCGGTAAGCGCGGTCTCCTCGGAGATAATCGTAGCTTTTTTCGCTGCCAGCATCCATGCTGATCTTGATTTCATCGATGGCCAGTTCGCCCAGTTTGGCGGCCACGGCCCGAGTGGCCATGGTGGCGTTGGTGGCAATGGAAACCTTCATCCCGCGACTGTTGGCGTGCGAGATCACATCGAAAACGTCTCCGCGACCCAGGGGTTCGCCGCCACCAAGACGGAGCTTGAAACAGCCCATCATGGCCATGTCGTCGATGATTTTGCGAATGTCAAGAATCGTCAATTCGCGTGGACGGGCGGCACCCGCGTCGGCCCAGCAGTGCTTGCAAGCCAGATTGCAGTAGCGCGTTAACTGCAGATAAACGGTGGTAGGAGCCGAAAGATACTGAGTCCCTTCGGGCATCTCGTTATCCAAAAACACGCCCTGAAACGTGCCGTCTTTCACCAGGCCGATGCTAGAACAAAGCTGGATAAAGGTATCGAAAGACTGTCGAGTAACCGTCTCGCTCAGTTCGCGATAGACTTCGTCTAAAGAGTAATCCTGGCTGCGGGCGAAGATGCCGGTGGCTTCTCCGTCGAAGGGAATGTAGTCGGCGTTCTG
>JALHOV010000584.1 GCA_022842865.1 Vulcanimicrobiota bacterium
GGGCTATTCGGATCAAGGAATGTAACTCGGGGCTTTTATGCTGGAGGTTTTTTCTTTGAATCTAGTTCACGTACCTGTCATCGGCTTTTGCATGCATGTCGGAAAGTAGCCGCACCCAAACCATTTGGGGCCGGGGCGTCTGGCCGCCGGCTTCACCCGGATCTTTGGGCTTGAGGGGGGAAGACGGGGTCTTCTGGCTGCCAGGCGTCTGGAAGTCCTGTAGCACGGGTTGCCCGGGTTTCTCCAGGTGAACAGGCGAAGCGGCAACGGGCTTTTCCCGCAGACCCGTGGACACAAGGTTTACCTTGGCGTCGAAACGGGCCAGGGGGCGGGTGGGTAACTTGAAGTCGGGTGCCGGCGGTTCCTGGGGGAGGCCCAGATTGCGCAGTTTGCTCAGCGAATCGCGCGCCTCTCCGAGATACTTGGAAAAGGGGCTTTCCTGCCGTTTTTTTGGGCCGTTGGTTAGAGCGCTGCGAAAGGCCTCACCGAGAATGCGCGTCGTCACCCAGGCTCGGAAAGCGGCCGGCTTACTTTCGTTGCCACTCTCGGAGACTCGTCGCCCCCGGCCAACGGGGGCTTGAGGAGTCTGTGGCTTGTTTACGTCGAAGTTGAAACTTCCGGCCATTCCCTCTCCTACCGAACGCGCTCTCTATCTATACACGCATCCCTTACCGATTTTACTTGGCGCCAAAGGGTAGGTTGCGCAGGAAGTGCGCGTCTTCTTTGGCTTTGAGCAGGTAGGCCGCTTTGGCACCGTCAGGTCCTTGAACGGCGTTGGTTTTGTCGACCGGAGCTTTGGCGTCAGCCCGGCGGACGGAGGATGTCTGAGCAGAGTCTATCTTCTTAACCATGGAGCTAGATTATCGCACTCATGTTGCCATAGTATGTCCGGGCCTTGATTTGTAGAAGAATTCTGCCGAAATGGGCGCACTTTTTGGTGTTCTTTTTTTAGGCGCTGCGGGCGCAGTTCAGGAAGTCCACCTGACGGTGAAACTTGGGGGGCATGCGCAGGGTTTTGATGGGCGCCTCCCGGCTGTCGGCCAGCGCCTGATTGCCGGCCAGCGACAATCGAACCTCGTCGAAACCCAGCTTGCAGGTAGCCCCGCCGCTTTTCACTTTGATGGTCACCTGGTGCGAGAAACCGGTCTCTTCGTTGGCGATAAATTCATGAATTTTGGCCAGACGGCGTGCTTCGAAGACCTGTTTTGGGGTAGCGCAAAACGGCTCGCCTTGCTGGGCCGGTGCCGGTTGCCAGGCGATGGTGCCGATTTGAAAGATGCGGTTCTCTCGCGGGATGATCAGGTCTTTTGAGGTCTCCGCCAGGGGCTCGCGGATGTCTTGCAGCATCTGCA
The DNA here is from genome assembly GCA_022842865.1 of Vulcanimicrobiota bacterium. Taxonomy (GTDB): domain Bacteria; phylum Vulcanimicrobiota; class Xenobia; order Xenobiales; family JADMJV01; genus JADMJV01. The sequence continues at coordinate 1,353 of JALHOV010000584.1, forward strand.
GTGCCTGGCTGAGGCGCTGTCGATACTCCATGAGTTCTGCCAATTCCAGGTTCAGGCCATAAAGCGCCTGGCTGATTTGCTGGCTCAAAGCGGTGCTCTGGCGCTCGTAGCTGCGCTTCAGCCAGCCCCAATTGTGAGCCTGGGGTCGGTGCAGACTTGTGCCGGTTCCAAGGCTTAGATCACCGATTTCCATGCTGCATCTCCTCGTCGAGTGTGCCGAAAGAATCGTCGAGTTGCTGTTCCACGGAAAGAATTCGTTCCCAGGCATTCTGGGCCCGAAGGTTCAGCCAGCCAGCCAGTTCTGGCGCGTCTTCCCGACTGGCCAGGTCTAAGCCGTCGATGACCTCGGCCAGTTCGGTCAGGGATTCCCGGAGGCTCTCCAGCAATGGCTGAAAGACCTCGGGCAGCACGGTCTCGATGCGCGAACGCCGCTGCAGTTCCAGACGCGCCCGGTCGAGAACGTCGGGCCGTAAACTGGCTCCCTGGCGGAGGGCCAGGCAGGCTGATCGGAAGAATTCGATCACTGAATTTCTACCTCGACCGCTTCTAGCGTGTGCTGGCTGAGCAGAGTGGTGTCGTGAAAAACCTCAGCCAGATACAGGCCGGCGGACGGGAAGGTCAGGCCTTCCAAAAAGGCTACGGAAAGAACGCGGCTGCCGCCTTCCTCGGGTTGAATCGGAAATTCTTGCTCAAAGAGAAGTTCGCCGCCGGGCGTGCTCATTTTCAGGCGCACTTTGGTGACGCTTTCCACGCCGTGGAAGCCGTTGACCCAGAATACTCCGGAGCCTTCCGGAAAGGTATGTGGATACGGGCCCAGAGGCAGTTCGTGGACCACGAATTGAAAGGTGGGGGCGCCTTTGGATTCGTCATAGCCCAGGCAAAAAAGGCTGTATTGTAGATTCATTTACGGTCTTTTGCCCTGGGGGGGCGGGCCATCTTCAGGTTCCGGAAGGGGGCGCCTCTGGCTGGTCAAGGGATCGATTCGTGGGGGCACCTCGAACGGAGGGATGCCGTTAAAGTCCAGCGCTTTATTGATGCGACGAAGCGGTCGAGCCAGCATCCCGTGGGCCCCTTCGGACATGCTGTATCTTTGGATGATGCCCTGAATCCGCTGGCCGGTTTTGCGAAGCATGGGCTCGATCCTGCGGTCGGCGTTGCGGTTGCCTTCGCCTTCATAGATGGAGCAAAGTCGCTCAACCACCCGGGCCAGGGCCGTGCCGGTTTCTTTGGACGCAGACTTCTCAAAGGCGTCCAGGCAGGCTTCGGGGTCGTCCGAGTTGGCGCCCAGCTGGCGAATGTCTTCGACGTCTTGTTTGGCCTGTTGCAGATAACTCTGCCCTTCTGCGCCCAGAGGACCGGGTTCTTTCTCGACGATGCTGGTTGGCTGGAGTTCCTGAGGTGATGAAACGGGATCCTTGGGAAGTGGATTCTTCAGTGGCTGTCCGGAGTCAATGGTGTTGGCCATAGGGCCCTCCTTTACGATTTGGGAACCAATTTTAAGAATTGTCGCTGTCTTGCTGGATCTCGTTGACCAAATATTCGATTTGTTCCAGAAGATCGCTGGCTTCCTCGGCTTTTTCCACGGCTTCCATCAGCAGGACGGTGTCGGCACCTTCGTTGACCTCTTCCAGCAGTTCGATACAGGAAAAGAACAGGGTCAGGGCTTCCAGCATGCATTCGCGCACTTCCTCGGCGCCTTCGGGAGCGTCGGATTCGTAGCGGCCGTACATGGCCTGCAGCGCTTCCTTGGACGATTCCAGGGCGTCCAATGTGCCCTGGGGCAGCGGGTCGTCGGACATGGAAAGCTGCGAGGAGACTTCTCGCAGGAAATCTAGCAAGTAGTTGTTCACGTCTTTTGACCTCGCTCTTTCCGGGATGTGAGGGGAGGGTCAGCCTTTCCAAACGGAGGGACTGCTCATTTTCTGGGAGAAGCCAGGGCCATGTCCGCCCCCGACAAACCCGCCTTGGAGATGCTTGAGAATCGGCTGGAAATCCTCTTCCTGGAGCTATCCCAGGTGCCACCCCCGGTGGTCCCGGCCAAGAAGCCGCGCCGCAAGTTGGAGGCTTCTGTGGCCAAGGGGCCGGGAGTTTCCGATTACCTCCAGCGCATGCGAAGCGACCTGGAGCTTCGTCTGCCCAAGCCCGAATGAGCGAATTTGTCAGTCTGCCCAAGTTCTTGCGCCTGGCCTGCGAGCAGGGTCTGGAGGTCACCGAGCGCACTTTGAATTTTTACGTCACGCGCGGATTGTTGCCTAAGCCCGTTCGCAAGCCGTTTGTCGGAGCGGACGGGCGCGTGGGTTATATGCCCACCGACAGTCTGCGCCAACTGCGAAAAATTCTCCAACTCAAAGAACAGGGCCTCAAGCTCGAGCAAATCCGCCGCACCCTGGAAGGGCGTGGGGTGGTGCAGGAGCAGGATCTGGAGCAGAAGGCTCAATGGCAACGCGAGCTGGCCTTTCGCTATCTGCGTCACATGCCGGCGGGCTATTACGCGCCCGCTCGCATGCAGCTACTGAGCCGCCTGTCCCGTCATTCCCAGAAGATTTCCGCGGAGGATCTACGGGATTTTCAGGCGGCCACCCTCACTCCCCTGGTGGGGGAGGCGGAGGCGCAGCGCTACGTCAAGGAGTTTTACCTCAAGCTGCCGGTGCGCGAGTTGGAGCGCCAGGTACACGCGGTGGGCAAGGAATACCTCGAGAAGGTAGCCCAGGGCGGACCGGGGCAGTTTCTTCAGAATGTACGTCAGTCCGTAAGTAACCGTATGTTGAGTCGCATTCCCGAGGAGGCTCACATAGCCTACCTCGAGCAGCTCGAGGCGATGCTGCTGCGAACGCGTGAGGAACTTCTGGCCGGCGATTCCGAGGGTTGGATTGAAGTCGGTCTGCAGCGTTGTTTAGAAGCGCTGCGCGAACTCCATCAGCCGCTGAAAGAACAGGCCCGGCGCAGCGTGGAGAAGCTGCAGTCGGGACTGGAGCTTCTCCACCTGGCTCAGAAGCTGAGCGGCCTGAGGGCGCAGGCGCTCACCTGGCGCGAGCAGACCTTCTAGTTCTTCAGGTCAAAGCCGCCGCTCGGCATCCTGAAAGGCGGGATTTCCACTCCGTCTTTGCCGCCGGTCACATAAAGTTCGAAGGCACCCTTGTCGTCTTTGGTGATAAGCACGCCCGTACGAGGTTCGTAGCCGATGGTTCCTTTGTTGGCCCGGGCGTCCTCAAGCAGGGCCCGAATACTCATCTGCACACCCAGCCTCGGGTCGAGGCCGGGGGCCAGGTCCAGGATCAGTGGGCGGCCTACCAGTTCGGGATAGTCTTTGGCCAGTTCGTCGGAAACGAAGAAGGCCTGGTAAAGGCGAGACTTCTGAACGCCGCCCATCAGAGGGTAGCTGTCCTGGTCGGCCATTTTGATGACCTGGGCCTGGATGTCATAGGCTTTGGCGCCGTCACCGGTGCAAAAACTGAGCTGAAAGAAGTGGGGCTCGGCAGCGGTTGGCGGGCCGTTCTTCAAATTCTGTAAATCCTGGCTGGCGTCGCTCAAGTAGCTTCGCACGTCCCAGTTGTTGGCGTCCCTGGCACCCATCTCGGAGGTCTGTTGATTTTCCAGGGTCGCTCCGGTGTCGCGGGCGGGTGCACTGAGGTTACTGGTGTTGACGTAGTTGCTGGT
>JALHOV010000585.1 GCA_022842865.1 Vulcanimicrobiota bacterium
GGTTCTGGCGAGTGAACAGGGGCACCACGTTCAACTGCACTCCGTTGAGGCGTTCCGCCTTGGCCACTCGGTCGGTCAGAGTTTGCCCTAAACCACCGGGTGAAGGAGGTGGCAGGCGGTAGCCAAGAGGACTGCCCAGGGACACACTGACCGAAGGCCCGACCGTATTCCCCACCGGGACAACCGGCGCACTCGGAAGATCGGTGGTCGTGTTCCCGCTGGACGGGGCCGGGGTTGCAGCCGGCCCGCTAGAAGAGCCCAGGGTTTCCTTGGCCTCCTTGTATTTTTCGATGGCGCCACCAAATCGCTCGCGTTGCAGTAATCGGTCACCAATGGCGAGCTGGACTTCCGCAAGCTTATCCTTGAGACCCTGAGCCTGCGGATTCTCTTGAATCAACTGACGCAATTGCTGTTCAGCGTCGTAGGTCCGGTTGTAGGCCATCAGGGCATCCACCAGCTCCGTGCTGTACTCCAGCTTGGAAGCATCCTTGGCGCGGGCTGCTTGGAGCATTTGCACAGCGTGGTCACGGGTATCGGAATCATCTTGGGCCGCCGCCTGCAGCAGGGCGCGGCCGGCCTGGAAATAGTCATCAGCACTTTGAGTGGACAGGGCGATGCGCCGCAACATCTGGGCCTGCTCGAGGGCCAGGCCGTTGTTCTTATAGAGGGTGGCCAGGCGGCGCATCAGCGCCACATCCCCTCCCCGCATCGTGAGCAAATCCTCGGCAACGCGGGTGCCTTCCAGGGGCATATCATAGGCGCCGTAGAGATCGATTAAGATCTCCTTCCACTTGGCATTCTCTGGCTGCAGACGCTCCAACTTGGAATAAATGGTGATGGCGTAGGCCTGATTGCGCGTGTCCAGCAGAATGCGACCCAGCTCTTCATAGGCGGGCACCAGATCGGGGTCCAGCTCGATGGCCCGTCGATAGGACACGATGGCCGACTCCATAAACCCCTTGCGAGCCAGCTCACGCCCTTCGGCCAATTGCTTCTGAGCTTCGTCGCGGTCGAGCAACGGCGGGGGCGCCTCTGGGGTGGCTGCAGCCGCAGGGGTCGACTGGGCAACGGGAGTGGGTTCCTCGGCGGCGGCCGGCAGCTGAGGCAACGCCACAGCACAGAGCAGTCCAACACTCAGGAAGAATCTGTTGCATCTTTTATTCATGGGGTTCTCCGACATCATAGGCTGGTTTTTATGAGAAAGCGAACTAGCGTTCTACACGAACGACATAGCTCCCCTCGTAGTCCTGAAATACTCCTTCCCAGGTGAGACGCCCTGAGGAGTCTACCGCCAGGGACTGGTTGGCCACTTCGCCCTTGGGCCCAAGCACCTGGACGCGGGCCGCTCCCGGGGGAAGGTTGACCAGACTGAAGCCAGCCGGGCCGCTGCCGCGCATTTTAAAGCCGGCCTTGCCTTTCGGGCTGAGCTTGAAATCATCCACATAATGGGTAGCCCACTCCAGCATCGGAACGCGTCCAGGCGAAGAACTCAACACGATGCGGTGACGCAGACTATCGTCCAAGTGCACGTAGAGCCGGTCGCCCTGCTTCATGTAGCCAAGCAAGCCTGCACTTTTGGTCATATCCGGCAGCTGGCTGGGGCGGTCATAGCGCACCGTTCGACAAGCGCCGGTATTATGAATTTCGTGGGTGCTGGGGCCGGAGCTGCCGATCTGGGTGACGATCACATCCTGCACGATCTTGACGTAGTTGGAAACGAACATGGGAGCCGGCTTCTGGCTCAGCACGTAGCTCATCGCCGCCCGCAAACCATCGATCCCCAGCTGTCGTTCGGCCAGGTAGAAGTGGTAGTAAAGATTCATAGCCCGCAGTCGGCGAGGCTCTTCGGTATACTGGAAAAACTCGACAAGTCGCTTCATGCCGTCGTAGTTGCGGGTCCAACTGTTGGTGTAGTAGAAATCGCCTGCGGCACTCGTGTGGAATTGGTAGCGCTGGCCGACCTTCTGGTAGAGGGGAGCCACCCCGGCCACAAACGGATTGACCGAATCATAAATCGGGTCGCCGCCATTCATATTGAGCACGCCCATCTGATTGGTCAACCCCAGCACCTCTTCGGGCGGATTGCACAGGCCGCTCCAGAGCAGCGACTTGACAGTCTTGCCCGGCGGCAGCAACACCTGATTGATGAAGTCGACCGAATACTGGACCTCTTTTCGGTAGTCTGGTAGGCGATTCTCCAGCCTTAAGCCGTCGGGGCTCTCGACCCGAACCAAATCGCCACTTCGCCAATTGAAGGGATGTGTATGCGTATGGGTCGCCGCCTCTACATTCCACAGCCGCATAATTTTCTTGCCGATATCGATCTCGCGGTGGTAAGTAGGGCTGATTTTGCGTTCCAGGTCCAGGGTCACAAAGGAAACCGTGGTCGGCAAGTTGCTGGCAGCCAGGATATCCCGGTACATGATCTCTGCGTTCAGGCTGGACTTGTCGATCAAGGAGACACCGGCTGAAGCGTCGCCATCGATGTGCGAGAAGTAAATGCGGCGACCGTTCAGGGTGGTGGGGTCCATCACGGGCAAGCCATCCACCTGAAACGCCTCGCCAAAGAACCTCCAAGGATTGAGCCGCCACTGCGGAAGAGCGTTCTCTTCGGCCGCCGGCCCCGCGCCTTCTTCCGGTTTGGTCTCCTGGCTTTCGCGCTGAACCCGTTGGCCAGGAGGGGTAAACAACAAGAACTCCCCCACCGCCAAACCGCCCCGCCGGGTCACCACCACCACGTCGCTCTTGCCCCGGTCGTCGGCCACCCGAACATACACTTTATTGGCGGGATCAACCGACTGGTAGACAGGCCAGGCGGCCTTCTTGATGTCGGGATCATCAAGATTCAACTTGCGTTCAAAGCCCATCACGCTCGGGTCGGCTAGTTCCACCTCACGAGCCCGCTGGCCGGCCAGGTTGTCGGTGGTGACCTGAACGCGACGCGGAGCCGCCACAAACTCGACTCCCAGTGCTCTCAGGGTCGGCCCAGCGTCGACCTGTGTCTTGAAACCTCGATCTTGAAAGGCCCCGTAATCGCCCAGCACAACAGCCAGTCGCCCGTGGTCTAGTTGACTTTTCAGCCAGATTCCATAGGCCTGTGCGTCGCGCAGTCCGTGCCCGGCAAACCAGGTCAGCACACCTCGGTAGGGTGCCATCTCCGCCTCACTGGGCAGGCCGTCTTCGATGGCCCGATAGTCCACGATCAACCCCAGGTGGTTGAGAATCGATTCGACTACTTCCTGAATTCGATTTTTCTCGCTGGCTTCGCCCAACTCGCGCTGGTAAAAAGCCAATACCCGGCGCTTCACTAAGGTCGCCTCTGGAATAGAAACGGGCTTGGGCAACTGGTCCACGGCAGGCGCTTCGTTCAGCGAGGAAGGCTTGACTTGGTAAGTCCAACCTTGGGCGGTGGCCGTTGGACTGCGGAAGGTCAGGCAGTCTAAGACGAATTTATCTAGCTTCGTGTGATACTTGTATTCTCCACGACCGGTCACATCGCTAAAGAGGTAGCCTTCCAGGGCAAATCCGCCAAAGGGGGTGCGCGTCACGAAGGAACTCTGCGAGTCGTTGACGTCAGAACGCTCCACCACCAGGTAACTCTTATTCTCAGGCTGGGTCGAGCGAAGCTGATAGTAGTGCTTCAGGTGCTCTTTCTCAACCCAGGGCACCATCGAGGCCTCTTGTTGCTTGACCTTCAAGATCTTCGGGTCGTTGGTCCACATTCCGCGGAATTCAAGTCCGAAGGGCGACATAAAAGTATTGTATTCCACCGGTAGCAGCCAACGGGCGGTGGGAGGGTTGGACTGCTTGTCCAGCTCCTGGAAGGCGCCCAAGTTGCCGATCACCACCACCTTGCGCCCTGCCTGAATCTGTTTGAGCAGCCACTCGCAATAGGCCGCCGCGCTCTCCATACTGGCGGTTTGATACCAGGAAAGGATGCCGGAATATTGGGCGACCAGTGCTTCGGGGGGGAGACCCTTCTCGATGTCGTGGAAATCCAGGCTGTAGCCAGATTCACTGAGGGTAGGGCGCAAGAAACGAGCGATCAAGTTATTGTCGGCGGTGGTGAGGTCCGCTCCAATCCGCTCCGATCCCTTGTAAAGGGCCAGCAGCCTGCCCCCCGTGGCCGCCACCACAGGGGCGGAGAGGACATCTGCCAGGAACTTTTCACGGTTCACCAGCCAGCGAATCTTGCCCCCACTCTGTTCATATAGATAGGATTCGGCCACCATGCCCCCACTGGGGGTACGCACCACCATTTGACTTTCCGAGTTGGGCAGATCCTTGCGCCGCAACACCAGGTCCGACTCATTGCGCGGATTGGCCGAGGCGAAATGCAGGTAGTAGGCGGGCTTGCGGGGGCGGGTCACTAAGGTCGAGGCCTCAACCACCTCCAGCAGATGAGGGTCAGCCGTAAAGCCGGATAGATAGCGCAAACCAAAAGGCTTGTAAAATTCATCGAGCTGTTCGTTGGTCGCCCAGACTTTCTGATCAGCTGTATAAGCGCCAAAATTTCCAAACACCAATACTTTGCGCCCGGACAAGACCTGATCGCGCATCCAACGAATGTAGGCGGATGGGTCTTTGAATTGGGGACCACGATGCCAACTGATGACCCCTCGGTAGGCCTTCATTTTGTCTGGACCGGGAAGGCCGGAGTCGACGTCTTGGTAGTCGACGCTATAACCCTGGGCCACAAGCATCTCGTGTAAGTGCCAGCGAATCTCGTTTTGCTTTGGGCTGGTTCCCTCAGAAGCCTTATAGACTGCCAGCAAGCGCCCCTTATTCTTTGGCCCTGGAACCGAGAGACCGAAAAGCGGCAGCAGACAGAAAATCAGAACCCACAAAAGAATATGAAAGGGAATCCGCCTCACCAACGCCCTTACGACTTTAGTTCGACATCCCCCTGCCCAAATCTCAAAGTGGGCTTGGAGGCAACCGGGCGGGTCAGGTTCTCCCCTCCCAGGTCCATTCCCAAGATCTGGGAGCACGCTTACGACTCGTG
>JALHOV010000586.1 GCA_022842865.1 Vulcanimicrobiota bacterium
TTTGAGTCCATGCGCCGGGCCCGCGAGGCTTTCACCCCTACTTTGGCTTTGCGGGAGGTCGGCACCATCACTCGTCTGTCCACGGGCATCGCCATGGTTTCGGGATTGCCCGGCGTGGGATTTGAAGAGCTGGTTCAGTTCGCGGGGGACACCTTTGGCATTGCCTTTAACCTGGATGAAAAGGAAGTGGGCGTGGTGCTGCTGGGAGAGTACGCGCACCTGCGCACCGGTGACGAAGTGCAGCGCACCGGCCGAGTCATGGATGTAGCCGTGGGCGAAACCCTGTTGGGCCGTGTCATCGACCCGCTGGGCCGCCCGCTGGACGGCCTCGGTCCCGTGGTCACCTCCCAGCGCTTGCCCATCGAACGCCCGGCCAAGGCCATCCTGGAGCGGGCCCCCGTGACCGTGCCTCTGCAAACCGGCATTAAAGTCATCGACGCTTTGGTGCCGGTGGGTCGGGGCCAACGCGAGTTGATTTTGGGTGACCGTCAGACGGGTAAGACCGCCATCGCGCTGGATACCATTCTCAATCAGCGCGGCCAAAATGTGCTGTGCGTCTATTGTGCCATCGGTCAGCGTGCCTCGGCGGTGGCCAAAGTAGTGGCTGAGCTACGCCAACGCGGCGCCATGGAGTATACGGTGGTGATGATGAGCGAGGGCAACGCGGCTCCCGGCCTTAGCTACATTGCTCCTTATGCGGCCACCTCGATTGGGGAGCACTTTATGGAGGCCGGGCGGGACGTGCTCATCGTCTATGACGATCTGACCCAGCACGCGCGCAGCTATCGAGAAATTGCCCTGCTCTTGGGCCGTCCCCCCGGGCGCGAGGCCTTTCCCGGTGACATCTTTTACATTCATTCCCGTCTGCTGGAACGGGCCACTCATTTGAGCCCGGAACTGGGAGGCGGTTCGCTCACGGCCCTGCCCATTCTCGAAACGCAGGGCGAGGACATTTCCGCTTATATCCCCACCAACCTGATCTCTATCACTGATGGGCAACTGTATGTTTCTCCCAGCCTTTTTGAGCTGGGGATTTTGCCGGCGGTGGATGTGGCCAAATCCGTTTCGCGCGTGGGCGGCAAAGCCCAACTCGCCAGCTATCGGCAAGTGGCCGGCAGTTTAAAGTTGACCTACTCGCAGTTTGAAGAACTGGAGAGTTTCTCCCGGTTCGGCACGCGCTTGGACGAGCACACGCGTCAGGTATTGGACCACGGCCAGCGCATCCGCGCCTGCTTTAAGCAGCCGGAATTTGAGCAGATCCCGGTGATGGAGCAGATTTGCTTGCTACTGGCTCTGACGGGCGGCCTGTTGGATCGAGTGCCGCTGGAACAGATGGAGGAGGCCGAGCGGGCCTTGCGCGCCCAGGCCGGTAAGTTGGTCTTCAGCGAGAAGCTCGACCGCGACCGAGTGATGAAGTTGGCCGACGAGGCGCTTGGCCCCTATTATGCTACGGAACTTATCAAGGCATGAGTGAAACTCTGGCCAGTTTGCGCCGCCAAATTGTGGGAGCCGACAAAGTCAAGTCGGTGGTGCGCACCATGAAAGCCCTGGCCGCCTCCAGTATCGGGCAGTATGAGGCGGCTGTGCAGGCCCTGGCGGGCTACGAAGGCGCCCTCACCCAGGGGCTGGGCGCCTGCTTCCGGCAAGTGGGGCCAGCCAACCTGGAAGCGAAGAGAGCCTCTGCGCCACTGGGCGCCCTGGTCTTCGGGTCGGACCAGGGGTTGGTGGGCCAGTTCAATGAGGTCATGGCCGAATATGTTGTGCAAACTCTGCAGGCGATGCCAGGACCCAACCGGGTCTGGGCTGTGGGGGAGCGGCTTTGCGGGCATCTGGCGGAAGCCGGTCTGGCGCCGGTCGGAAAATTCAGCGTGCCCACCTCTGTGAGCGCCATCACCTCGCTGGTGGGAGAGATTCAGGTTGAGATGAAGGGCCAGTATGGGAAGCTCTATGTGTTCCACAATCGGCCCCAATCTCGGGCCCACTACACGCCGGTCAGTCAACGCTTGCTGCCGCTGGATGCGGAATGGCAATCGAGCCTGGCCCAGGTCCCCTGGCCCGGCCAGCAGCTGCCCGAACTGCTGGGCGGAGACACCGAGACGCTGGCCGCGCTGATCCACGAAATTCTCTTCATTACCGTCTACAAGGCCTGCGCCGAATCGTTGGCCAGCGAAAATTCCGCCCGCCTGACCGCCATGCAGCGGGCCGAGAAAAACATTGAGGACCTCTCCGCCGGCCTGCACCAAAGCTTCCATCGCCTGCGCCAAAGCTCGATCGATGAAGAATTGTTCGACGTCGTCGCGGGTTTTAAGGCACTGAATTAACGGACTGCCTTTACGTGTGCAGCCACGACCGAAGGGTTCTTGGTGCGCAAGTTACGGGTCTTTTTGAGGATTTCCGCACTTACGAAGCCGGCGTCCAGGAATTCTTGAAGGAAGGTCACGCCTTCCTTAGCCCCCGAGACTCAACTGAACCAATTGGTCTGGGCGGACCGATCCGGTGACCCATTCAAAATCAGCTCTGAGCAATAAAGAGCTCCTCCCGGGCGAAGAACTCGCGCTAATTCCAAAAAGACTTGTTCACGCAGGGGATTCAGATTGAAGAGTCCATTGACCAGAGCAACATCGATACTGGCGTCCAGGAGCGGGAGACTTTGGGCTTCCGCCCGGAGCAGGGTGACCTTGCCCTCGAGCCGGGCTTCCTTCAGGCAGAGCTGGGCTCGTTCGAGCATGGCCGGACAGAAATCGACGCCGATCACCTTGGCGGCGCGACCAGCGGCCAGAATCGTATCCAGGCCAGCACCGCAACCGACGTCGAGCACCACATCGGTCGGGCGGATGCTTGCATACAGCGAAACATCACCGACTCCGCAAAACGCCTCCACCGCGGCTGCGGGCAGATTGTCCAGCAGGTCTGCGGGATAGTGAAGGTCTTCCGCGAGCAGCCTGCCGCAAGGGAAGAACTGGTTGTCAGCTGGGGACAGGGCAATCTCTGTGTAAGCGGTCCGCACCTGATTGTGCAGTTCGAGTGGGGAAGTCATGCAAACCAGGATATGCCGCCAGCATACATAATACAAATATTGTGTTTCTTCTGAATGTATCAGGTTTTTCTTATGGATTGTAACCTTTACTCTCTGAAGGTTTTTGTGGAAGTCGTTCGAGCCTGCAGTTTAACGCGAGCGGCCGCAGAGCTTGGCATCAGTCAGCCGGCAGTATCTGCCCACATCAAGACTCTTGAGCAAAGGTTTGGCGAGCGGCTGCTGCGGCGCGGGGTCAAGGAGACTTGTTTGACAGCCTTTGGGGGAGAGGTGCACGGGCAGGCACTGGTGGTTTTTGCCGAGCTGGAAGAGTTGGATTGCCTGGCGGCCGGCACCTCGACCCGGCGGGTGCCGATCCTTGGAGCCTCCTCCACTCCCGGCGCTTTCTGGCTCCCCCAGATGCTCAATAAGTTGCAGCTAGATCATTCGCTGCACTGTGAGTTTCACATAGGAGACAGTAGCCAGGTGAAAAGCTGGGTCTTGGAGCGAAGCGTTTTGTTTGGCCTGGTCGTTGAGTTGCCTGCGGCCGATTGCCGGGAAGTGGAACAGCGAGAAATTGGCCGTGACTCGCTGCAGCTCATGGGAGCCAGTGGCCATGCGCTGACCACGAAAAAGAACGTAAGGTCCGTTGACTTCCGTAACGAGACCTTGCTTGTGCGAGCTCCCGGTTCCAGCACCCGGGCCCGGTCCGATTCCATGCTTTCCCCGATTTTGCCTCACTTTGGGCGCATCGTAGAACTCAATAGCGGAGAGGTTATTAAAGAGGCCGTGCTGGCGGGCCTGGGTTTGGCGGTTTTGTCTTCATGGAGCGTGCGGCGTGAGCTAGAGCAAGGTCTTCTCGTTGCAGTTGACGCGAAGCGTTGGAGCCAGCAGCGACCGATCTGTCTGATCCGCCGAGCCGGTCGAGCGCTGAGAGGCCAGGCCGCATTCCTGTGGGATTTTTTTAGCAAAGGCGACTGACCCGCCTTTGGACGCTTTGTTAAGTTCACTGCAAGAAATACTACACCCCGGCGTCCCTGGCTTCGGCAGCGTAGTGGTCAGCGCCGTGGTCACCGACAACCAGGCGTGGCGGGTCAGCAGGCTGCAGCCGACCGCCCATCTGGACCGGCCGTCCGGATCTAGAGTTTGTCGGGTCGGCGCCGTCAGGCTGCCGGTCGCCGGCTTCAACAAATTTAGGGCGCGAAGCACGGCCGCTGATGGGTGCACAATTTCCAATCGACAGCCGCGCTGGCGTAGGTGAGTATCGACCATCAACAACCAGCTCAGGCCCGATAGATCTACCTCGTCTACCTGGGACAAATCCAACAGCAAGCGCTGACAGCTATCCCAGACCGGTTCGATCACCTCTGACAGCTGAGCCCGGGCGGTCAGGTCGAGACGCCCGGTTAACTTGAACACGGGGTCTTCACGTTGGTAGGCGGGTGCTTGAGACTTAATCACGATGAAGTCCTCCACGAGACCTCTTTAAGGGGTCCTCTCCATTATGACGCGAGCAACTGCTTCGCGATATGACGCAGGTCAACTACTGTAAATGTTCGTGAATGGGACGATTATACTTCATTCGCGTATGTCAGGGTCTTTCCGCGATCGGCCCATAAGCATTAGCCTGAGACACAATCTCGGGCGTGGCGGAGGAACCGACCAACGACCTGGACGAGGTTTTGAGGAGATACGACCATGAAGCAACTTGTAGAAGACAGGAAAGTCGATACAGCCATGAAGGCGATGGTTTATCTAGGCCCAGGCAAACGAGCGTGGCAGGACAGGCCCCGACCGAAGTTACTGGAAGCTGGCGACGCCATTGTGCGTATTTCCACTACTACCATTTGTGGGTCCGATCTTCACATTCTGAAAGGTGACGTCCCCGCGGCAGCCCACGGCCTGATTCTCGGGCACGAGGGGGTGGGCGTGGTAGAAGAAGTTGGATCGAGTGTGCTTTGCTTTCGCAAAGGCGACAGGGTAATC
>JALHOV010000587.1 GCA_022842865.1 Vulcanimicrobiota bacterium
GCCCCCAGGAGGTTCCTCTCCGGGCCATGCTCTCCCAGTCGCTTGAACAACTCAAAAAGCGCGCCCAGAAGCTGGCTCGCAAGCTGCCCGGTGCGCAGGTGTGTGCCTGCCGTTCCTCGATCGGCGGCGGCACCACGCCGGGCCAGGAATTCGACAGTTGGGCCGTGTGTCTGCCGGGGTCCGACCAAAGAGCGCGACAGCTGCGCCAGGGCAACCCGGCCGTGCTCACGCGCATCCAGCACGACAAGATCTGGCTGGACCTGCGCACCATCCTTCCCGAGCAAGAGAAGGCGCTGCTGAGCGTTTTATGAGAAAGCACTTCATCGTCGGCACGGCCGGCCACGTGGACCATGGTAAAAGCAGCTTAATCCGGGCCCTGACGGGCATCGAAACCGACCGGCTGCCTGAAGAAAAGGCACGCGGACTTTCGATTGATCTCGGCTTTGCCCATCTGGCGCTGCCGGGCGACGTGGTGGCCGGAATCGTCGATGTCCCGGGTCACGAACGCTTCCTGAAGAACATGTTGGCCGGCGTGGGTGGCTATGATGTGGGCCTGCTGGTGGTGGACGCCCAGGAGGGCGTGATGCCCCAAACCAAGGAGCACGTGGAGATCCTGGAGTTGCTGCGCACCCCTCAGGGCCTGGTGGCCATCACCAAAGCTGACCTGGTGGACGCGGAGTTTTTGGAACTGGTTACCGAGGAACTGCGCGACTTCCTCAAGGACACGCTCTGGGGCAACGCAGCCATGGTGCCCGTGTCTTCCAAAACCGGTTCCGGACTGGAGGAGCTGCGTCAGAAACTGGGCCGCTTGTTGGGCGGCTTGACAGTGCGCGACCGCAAAGCGCGCTTCCGCCTGCCGATCGATCGGGTCTTTGTGAAGCCGGGCTTTGGCACGGTGGTGACCGGCTCGCTGTGGAGCGGCAGCCTGAGCAAAGGCACGCGCATGCAGTTGTGGCCCTCGGGGAGAGAGGTGCGCGTGCGCGGTCTGCACGTGCATGGCCAGGAAGTGGAAGAAGCGGTAGCTGGCCAGCGAGTGGCCGTCAATCTGTCCGGCGTCGACAGCGACGAGGTCAAGCGCGGCATGCTGCTGGCTACGCCGGATTGGCTCAACCCCACCCAGCGCTGCGACGTGCGCCTGCAGGTTTCGCCGCGCGCCGCCCGAGCTCTAAAACACCGCGCCCGCCTGCGTGTCTATCACGGCACCAGCGAGGTTTTTGGTCGAGCTCTGCTGCTCGAAGGGGAAGAGCTCGGCTCTTCCCAGAGTGGACTGGTCCAGTTGCTGCTGGACGAAGCGCTGGTCATGCTGCCGGGCGACCGGCTCATCCTGCGCGACTTCACCTCGTCCTATACCATTGGTGGAGCGGAAGTGCTCGAGCCACTGGCGCAAGCGCACCGTCGCCACGATGAAGAAGCTTTGCTGCAGCTCCAGAAAAAGGAAATGGGTGGGTTGCATCAGCGTCTGCTGGCCGAATTGCAAGGTAGCCTCTCGCGCAGCGCGGCTCAGCTGGCCGCACAGCTGCAGTTGCCGGTAGAGGAAGTGGAGCAAGGGTTGGCCCAACTCCAAGAGCTGGATCAGGCGGTCTGGTTGGGCAAGGCCTGGGCCGCCAGCGCCAGTCTGGAGGAAGTGCGCGAGGGCTTGCTCGGATTGGTCGCCGGACTGCAGCAAAAGTCTCCCTGGAAATCGGGGTGGCGCAAAGAAGAGCTGCTCAAACAGCTGGGCCACGCCCAACCCCGCTTCGCCGAGGAGTGCCTGACCTATCTGTTGGAACAGGGGCAGCTACAGCTAGCCGGGCGTCTGCTTTCTCTGCCCGGCCACCGCCCCGAGTTAACTCGAGCCCAGCAACAGAGCCTGGAAAACCTGGAACAAAAGCTGCTCCAGGAGGCCTTCACGCCTCCCAATTGGTCGGAACTGTCGGCCCTGCTCAAAATCGATGCGGCCATGTGGAAAGTGCTGGAAACCTATCTTCTCGAGACCGGCAGAGCCGAAAAGTTGGCTCCAGACCTGGGGTTACTCACCCAAACGCTAGAGCAGGGAAGACTCAAATTGGCGGAACTGCCGGCTCCCTTCGCCGCCTCCCAGGCGCGAGATGCACTGCAGACTTCGCGAAAGTTTGTGATTCCGTTATTGGAATACTTTGATCAGGTGGGTTTCACCCAGCGCCACGGCGAGGTTCGTTCGATTCGCCCGGCCCGCCCTTAGGCCCCTTCAGGCCACGAACGAGGAGAGGGCTTTGCCCACCACTCCGATGGCTTGCGGCGAGTAATAAAGCGTACCGGGATTCACGCGTCGCCCCTCCCACTGGGCTTGCAGCCGGAGCCATTGGCGGGGCGTCAAAAGATTGGCCTCGACCCACTCCGGGCCCACTCGGGAGAGCCAGTGGTCCATCCATTTACCCGTAATCGAGCCGGGTATCTCCGCCTTCTGCAAGGGACGAGCGGATTCCAGCAGGATGTTGCAGTAGGTGAACTCGCCGGCCAACGTGTCGGCCAGCGGCGGGCGCGGGGGAAGATTGCGCTGCCAGCGCCGCATGGCTCGGTCCAGAATGGGAATGCTCGGATACAAACGCATTCCGATGGAGCGGTCCTCCCAGACGGCCAGGCGACCTTGGGGGCTGAGCAGGGGGCGTAGACGTTGCAGTAGCTCGCGAGCGCGCTTGGGCACGGGCTGTAGTTCGTTGTCCCTCCAGGCCACAAAGATCACTTCGTAAAGTCCCTCAGGAATCGGATCGTGAGCGGGATCCCCGATCACCACTCGGATTCCCTGACCCCGATGCTCCCGTAGATTGGCGCGCACTTCGTGGGCAAGGAAGGGATCTGGCTGCACTCCCACCACCTCGCCCTGGCTGCCGACGCGCCGTGCCAGGCGCGGCAGGTCGCTGCCCAGCCCGCACTGGTAGACCAGGACCCTGGCTCCCGGACGGAGCTCCAGGCGGTCAAAAAACTCTTCCAGTTCGGACTCCCAGAGTTGATCCAACAACTGCGCCTGCAGCCTTTGCTGCGGCGTCAGGGTTCGTGCTGGCAAGATGAAGCTGAACGGGTCGTTCACAACCTCGCTATTGTGCCCTAGAAGTATTGTATTTATCAAGAGGGGGACGACTTTACTGCTTGAACAAAATTCAAA
This sequence comes from Vulcanimicrobiota bacterium, assembly GCA_022842865.1. Classification (GTDB taxonomy): domain Bacteria; phylum Vulcanimicrobiota; class Xenobia; order Xenobiales; family JADMJV01; genus JADMJV01. Next base: position 3,122 of record JALHOV010000587.1, read on the forward strand.
TGATTTCTTCCATTCGTTCAAGTTCCGGGCACCTGCGAGAGTTTCTCGAGTTCCAGCAGTTCGGTCGCAAGAGTGAGACGGACGAAGTCTTGGGCGTGCCTCGTATCGCCAACGAATTCTGGACTTCCAAGCAGAGAGCCGCTCACAGCCTGCACGAAGTTTCCTACCGTGCCTGTTTTAAGCCCCAACTCCCCCGCTTTTTCATCGAGCGCTTCACTGCACCCGGAGACTGGGTTTTTGACCCCTACATGGGACGAGGCACCACCTTGTTGGAAGCGGCCTTTTTAGGACGTGTGCCGGTGGGCTGCGACATCAATCCGCTTTCCCAAGCCCTGGTGGCGCCGCGCCTGGCCCCCCCTTCCATGGCGGAAATCGAGCAACGGTTGAGCCAGATTTCCTGGGAGCAAAATCTGGAACTACCCGAGGAATTGCTGGTCTTCTATCATCGCACCACCCTTCAGCACCTGTGCAGCCTGCGCAAGCACCTGCTGCGCGGCGGGTTAGACCATATTGACCGCTGGATTCAAATGGTGGCGTTGACCCGCCTGGCCGGTCATTCGCCTGGCTTCTTCTCGGTCTACACCTTGCCGCCCAACCAGGCGGTCTCGCTAGAATCCCAACGGCGCATCAACGAAAAGCGCAAACAAGTGCCGCCGCCCCGGGACGTGGCTCAAATCATCCTGCGCAAGAGCCGCTCCCTGTTACTGGACTTGACGGCCGAAGAAAGGGACCGACTGCACGCCCAGGGCGCTCAGGCTCGCCTTTTCACCACCTCCAGCGAGCAGCCCCTGGCCATCCCTTCGCAGAAATTGGCCCTGGTGGTCACTTCCCCACCCTTCCTGGATGTGGTCGATTACGCGCTGGACAACTGGTTGCGCTGCTGGTTCCTGGGCCTCAACCCCGGCCAGGTCAGCCCCACCGTCACCCGCCGCGAGGGCGAATGGCAGAACCACATCACCAACGTGCTCTGTAACTGCTACCGCATGCTCAGGCCCCAGGGCGTGGTGGCCTTCGAGGTCGGCGAAGTGCGCAAAGCCAGCCTGGAACTGGAGCGCCTGGTCGTGCCCGCCGCCCGCACGGCCGGATTTGAGATCCTGTGCGTGCTGGTCAACCAGCAGAAGTTCACCAAGACCGCCAACTGCTGGGGCGTCGCCAACGGCAGCAAAGGCACCAATACCAACCGCATCGTGGTCCTGCGCCGCCCCGTCTAGCGGGGCTGGCGGGAACGCCCACGCTATGAGGGCCCTGTTCCCGCTGAGTGGAAATTTCTTCCCGGCTGGCGGGAACGCCCTTGGAGGCTCGCCCGATTCACTCTTCTTCTTTAGTGAACCCGATGGAAGGAGCGCCCTCCGAGGCCATATCTTCAGGATCCGGGTGGTTCTTCAGGTAGTCGTAGACCCAGCTGCCATACCAGACCAGTGCCATCGTCGTGACTACTCCAACCGATGCCATAATCCACCAGAGCTTATAGGGATGGTGCAAGTCCCAAAGCATCTGAGTAACCTGCTCCGGAGTCTGACCCAGCGTAACGACGAGCTTGTCAAAAGCCTCCCCAACGGGGACCGCCTTGACGTCCGCTGCATTCATCCCTTTTTCCGCCAGCATCTGGCGAGCAAAGGCTTCTTTGGAGGCGTAATGCCCATAGAGGGCCAGCCCGAGTTTCCCCTCGATGGAAGCCCCAATGCCCGGAGCCAACTGGCACAGTCCCAAGTAAGTACCCTTCTTGTCAGCGGGCGCTAGATTACCCACGAACTCCGAGAACTTGGGAGACGAAAGCATTTCGCCCATGGAAAAGCAGATAATTCCAGCGAAGCACATCCAACCCGTGGTGGAGTGCCCGCAGATGAGCAGAGCCAGGGTGG
>JALHOV010000588.1 GCA_022842865.1 Vulcanimicrobiota bacterium
TGGTTTTAGGAGAATCAGGCTGGGTCATTGACCGAGTGGATTCGATCAGCGCCGAGCAGTTTCTTGAGTCATGACGCGCCCTCGAGCTTTTGAATGGTTGTTAACATGCCGGTCCGCAAGCCGGGTGGGCAAGTCTTGTTAGACTTAGCGAGTGAAGATCGGCCTGACACCTCTCCATACGCCTCGTTCCCGCGTCGCTCTGCCGGCGGGGACAGATCCTGGCACCATGCAGCCGAGCGAGCGTTACCAGGCTTTCAACGAGGAAGCCAGGGAAGTCACCAGCGGCAGTCGCGTGCCGGTGATTTTGTCGGCCTCCGACCGTCAGGGGTTGGGCAAGCTTAAGCGAGCGTTGGGCCGCCTCAGCCGCTCGGCTGTGGAAGACCTGCCCCTGGTCAACGGTGTGGCCACCTGGATCGGCAAGAACCAGATCGAGGAGCTCTTTCACAAGCTGCCTAAAGGTGCCTACGTTTCGGTCAATCATCCACTCCACGACGCGGGTCCCTTCACCAACCATAACTTCATCTTTCAAGAGGCGGCCGACGATAAGTCGACGGAGGGGCCTACCGAAACCGCGGCTGTTCGCTTGCCCGGCCTGGACAGGGTGTGGGCTCGGGGTTTCACGGGCAAGGGACAGACTATTGCGGTCATTGATTCCGGAATCTTTCCCCACGCCGATCTCAAGGATCGCATCGTGGGTTGGGTGGACTTTGCCGAAGGCAAGAAGAAGCCCACCGATAAATATGGGCATGGCACTCATGTGGCCGGTCTTGCCGCTGGCTCTGGTGGCAAGTCGGCTGGCTCCGTCAAAGGCGTTGCACCTGAGGCCAATCTGGTTGGCGTCCGCATTGGGTCCATTGCCGACGCCATCAAAGCTCTTCACTGGGTCATCCAGAACAAAGACGAACTAGGCATCAGCGTGGTCAACATGTCGCTGGGCGATGTGCCTTCCCAGGGCTGGAAAAACGACCCCTGGGCTCAGGCCACTCAGCAGGCCATCGACGCGGGTTTGACCGTGGTGGTCTCGGCCGGCAACGAAGGTCCCAATCCGGGCACCATCGCGACTCCGGGCACACTGCCCCTGGCCATCACCGTGGGCGCTATTGACGACAACGGAACCCTCGACCCCAGCGACGATCAGCTCACGCGCTTTTCCAGTCGAGGACCCAGCTACGACGGTCTGGCCAAGCCGGATGTGGTGGCTCCTGGAAAGCGTGTTTTCTCAACGCTGGCTCCCAGCTCGTCTTTTGATGTGCCCGACTTCCCCAAGGCGGGCGGGGGGTATTTCGCCATCTCCGGAACTTCCCAGTCGACCCCGCAGGTGGCCGGCCTGGTGGCTCTTCTCAAGCAGGCCAACCCCAAATTGTCGCAGGCGGATCTGCAGGCTATCTTGAGAGAGAGCGCCTTCAAATATCCCAACCTGGACGTCGCCGCCGTGGGAGCTGGCCTGGTGCAGGCCGACAAGGCGCTGGACCTGGCTCTCAACTGGAAATCCCAGCCAGCCGTCGCCTGACGCGTCCAACTTAATCACCCCCCTGGAACAAAAGTGGGGGGTCCTAGGGGGGGCGCGTCAGCTCCCCCTAGGACAAAAGTGGGGGGTCCTAGGGGGGGCGCGTCAGCTCCCCCTCGAACAGAAGGACATGCAGACTATCGAAGAACGCTTTGCCCCGATTCAAGCCGGGCTTCCGGATTTATGGAAGCGCATTCAGGACCCTCGCATCCCTCGTCTTGTCATCGCAGTTCCTTCGCTTTCGCTCGATCTGGAGGGGCTGCCGCTGCCCGGTGGGTTGCTCCACTTTGAAGAGCGGATGCTCTACCTATTTCACCTGCTCGGTCAGCCGGCATCGCGTCTGTGGTTCTATTCCTCGCACTTGATTCCCGAGGAGGAGATTGCTTACTACCTGCATTTTCTCCGTCACGTTCCCTTCAGTCACGGGCGCAATCGTCTGCGCATGCAGCCCCTGCTGGATCGCCAGAATTTGCCTCTGACCCAGAAGATGCTTGCCCGTCCTGCTTTGCTGGAGCGTCTGCGCCGTCAGATTCAGAAATCGCCCAACGCTTACCTGACCGTCTATCGCAGTACCGAACTGGAGATGCGTTTGGCCGTTGAATTGGGAGTTCCCATTATGGGCACCGATCCACGCCATCTAGGCTACTCGGCTAAGGGCCGTGCGCGCGCGCTTTTTCAGTCGTTGGGATTGGCGGTTCCGCCTGGTGAAGTAGATCTTCACGATTTGGATGATCTGGCTGCAGCGCTGGTGAGAATGCAAGGAGCCGGCCTGATTACGGTGGACACGCCCCGAGTCGTGGTCAAGCAGAACGACGGCGTCAGCGGTTTGGGCAACCGTGACCTGAGTCTCATGCCGTTCTGGAATCTGCTGGTCTCTGAGCACATGCTGGTCGAGGAAAAGCACGCTCGGCTCGGACAGGCCTTGCGCCGCCATTGGGGAGATGCGGAAGGCAAGGCTTTCTGGCCCCGATTTGAGCGTCTGGGCGGGTTGGTGGAGCAGCAACTGGTGGGCGAGTCCGTCAGCGTGCAGGTGCAGATTTCACCGCTCTTCGAGGTCTCGATCAGGGGCGTCCACCAGGAGATTTTCGACAAGCACGGGCGCTATCGTGGCGCCGTTTTCCCCGCTCCCGACGGGCTGGCGCAGGCAACCTTGGGGCGGGCCCGCAAGGTTGGCGAGGAACTGGCTCGACAGGGCGTGCAGGGCCGGGTCGAGGTGGACTTTATCGTCACGGAAAGCGAGGTTTACGCCCTGGACGTCAATTTTCGCAAGAGCAACTCCACCACCTCGCTGCGCACGCTTAACCTGCTGGCGGGCGGCGGTTATCTGGAGGGCGAGAACCGCTACATGGACGGTTCCGGCAAGCCAAAGTTCGTCTACGCCTCCGATTGGCTGGAGGCCGGTCAACAGGCATCCTCGCTTCACGATGTGATCGACCTGGCCACCGAAGAGGGCCTGAATTATTCGACCGCTTCCCATACCGGCGTGGTCTTCCACATGCTGGGAGGAGTGTCATCGACCAGACGCCTGGGCGTTACCTGCGTCGGCGAAGATATGGAAGAGGCCCACCACCTCTATGCAGAGAGTGAGCGGGCCTTGGGTTGTGCGCTTGTGCCTGCTTAGAGAACCGTGCGAGGGGTGGAGGCTACGGCTGAGTGGTAGAGGTTCATGATTTTACGTGGGTAGTTGGCCAGTTCGCCCACCTTGCGACCTCCACCGGCTCCGTAGACGTCGATGCAGGCTTTGTGGAGAGGCGTGTTGAGAGCCTTGCCGGGCGGCCCGGCCAGGTTGTCCCACTGGCGGGGATCCAGCTTGGAGTCGATGGCATACGACATGGCCCGCAAAATGGTGCCTCCGCCGCCGTTGTAAGCCGCCAGGGCCAGATGCCAACGGTCGTCTCCCTGGGGAGCACCCTGGTTGGTGTAGAATTCGGCGACTTTGACCGAGAAGGCCACTTTGTCGACCGGTTGCCCAATCACTTTCGAGTAGTTCCCGGGATCGAGCACCACTCGGTATTTCTCCTGAAAGGCAAGGATGCCGACGGGAACGGATTTGTTGGGGTCCAGACGGTCGCCGCTGGCCAGGCCGAAGCGTTTGGCCGTGTCGGGCATCAGTTGGGTCAGACCCGCCGCTCCGGAGCCGCTGATGGCGTCGGGCCGAAAGGAGCTCTCGACCGCCATTAAGGACTTGTAGAGCACGGGGGGGAGAGGAGTGGCACCGTCCTGCCAGACGTCGCTGACGCTTTTGACAATCAGGTCGTTGAAGAGGTTTTCCCGCTGGCCGAAGCCCCAGGAGGTGGTCAGGTTGTTCTGCACTACAGCAGGGCTGCGATGCATTAAGTCCGCGAAAGGGAGCGGTCCGGCGCAGGCGGGCAGGGCGAACAGCCCTCCCAGAAAACACAACGAGACGACACGACTTTTCAAATGCACATACCTCCGCGCAACGGAATTTCTGGACGGTCCATGTTTTTGAGGCCGCCTCTTTTCCCTGGCGTGAAAGAGAAAACTATTTCGGAGGGTCGGGTGTGGGAGTGGCCGACGGGACCTCAGTAGGTGGCGGCAAATCGTCGATTTTGGTGAAGCGTTTCACTTCCAGGCTCTTCCAACCCAGTTCGTCCTCTTTGACCGTTCCGGACGCGACCACCCATTCGCCAATCAGCCCGTGTAGTTCTTCACTTTTGGGTCCGGTTACTAGATAGGGTTCCTCAGTCGGTTCTTCCCCGACTACAATTTCCACCGTCAGGACCTTGCCCTTGGCGTCCTCCGAGGCGGCTCGGATCCAGCCCGAGACCACCGACGTGTAGAATTTGGGGGTTGGCCAGCCCACCGCACTGAGAAGTAAAAAGCTAACCACCAGCAATTTTTTACGCATAGACCTCCAGAGGTTGAAAATAATTCTAGTCGATAACCAGCACACCTTCGTTGCTTTTGCAGAACTTGGCGGAGGGTATCCGAGCAGGACAGTCAAATTTAGTTGGGGTGGCCGATTCAAGTTCTTTTCCGCACCTGCTCAAATTGATCGATGACCCCTCTGAAGTCGTCCGGGTCGAAGTTCGCAAGGCGTTGCTGCCCCTGGCATCGGAGATCGCAGAATTATTGAAAATCTTCCCTGCCGACGAGCATCAGCTGACGTCTCTCGAAAGTCTGTTGTTGCCCTGGCGCAAAGCGCAGCTGCTGGTCTGCTGGCCTCAGTGGCGTAACCTGAGTCAGCCTCAAGAGCGTTTGGAGGCCTTCCATCAACTGCTCTGCGATTTTGAGTTTCGCTGGCGCGGTCTCAGCCTGTCCGCGCAGCTCGACCGGCTAACGGAAAGCCTGGGGGCCGGGCAGTTCAGGCTGGAACAGTTACCGGGGCTTTTATTCGCTAGACTCCTAGGCGACCGTCGGGACTACTACGCCGCCGAGAACAGTTATCTGAGCAGCGTTCTGGATCGCGGTCAGATCGGAAGAGCG
>JALHOV010000589.1 GCA_022842865.1 Vulcanimicrobiota bacterium
AGCCACCAGACCACCCGCCTGACGGAAAGTCTACGACTTTTGGGCCCTCAAACTGCCGAAAAACTCGGATAGGGAAGTTTCTTTAGCTAAAGTCCGGGGTTTTCGGCCGCTTTCCTAGGTCGGTCCAGGGATAGGCCTGACGAGGGATGCCCGATGACAAGGGAGACGTGCCCAAGTCAAGCCGTGACCACAGCTCGATTGATTGGCCTGCCACGATCATCAGGCGGCCAGCGCTGGCTAATCGCAGATGAAGAGCACCCCGTCGCAGTCGGCGGGGGTGTTCTCGTAGTGGGGTAGAAAATCGACGCTCAGGTTGGGCGGGTCGGGGTGGCCGGATTCGATCTGAACGATTTCGTGGTGCAAAACCCGCAGCTCTTCCAGGTCGGCAATCTCGATCAGCCAGGTGCTAAGCACGTCGGGCATTTGCACGGCGCGATTTTCCAGGGCGGTGCCACGCAGCGGATTCTGCCGGCCGCGAGCGTTCTCGAACTCGGATTCACGGGCGATTCTGAACTTCATAGTTACTCCAGAGTAAAACGATTGGCCGGCGAGCGCGCGAGCTAGCGGCCCGCAGGTCCAGGCAGCCTCCGCCTCCAGACGGTGACTTCCCTTCTTAGCCGTCTTCAGGGCACAACGGTGACGGGCTTGGTATCGTCCAGGGCCTGCAGAATGGCCGGGGTATAGAGGGATTTGACGGCCGCGATGCGTTCGCGCACCTGCGAAAAATGGCCCAATCGCTTGACCTGACTGGCGTGGTATTCGAAGTACTGCTGCACCGGAAACGTTTCCCAGAGGTTTTCGCTGTGCTCAAAAAGCGCCAGCACGCGGTCGGTGGTGCTTGGTTCCACGGTATGCTTGACGGCCAGTGCCAGCACGGCCTGGCGACGGGCATGCACGTCCTTATCGGTTTCCATGACCTGGACCAAAAAGGTCTCGGCCTTGATGTCCGTGTCGGCGTCGAGGTGAGCGCTTGCCACCACCGCTCCCAGGAAGGCCACCGCCTCTTTGCGGGGCAGGGTGGAATAGTTGATCATGATTTCGCGGGCGACTTTGCTGAGCTTGTCGTGGGAAATCCCGAGCGCACAGAAGATGCTACCGCAGGCATCGTCGCTGAAACGGGCGATGTTTTTGTCGTCAATTCCGCGAGAGTAGGAAACCCCTTCGCGATTGGGCCCCAGCACTTTCACGATGCCGGCCTGGTTGCCAATCATGAGACGCTTGAGCTCGGTCTTCGCCTGGGGAAACACCAGGTTGTCGGTGAGAACCGGGGGTTGGGCCGGCTTGGCGGCTGCCTTGGCCGCGGGCGTTTCGATCTTGCTGGCCGCGGAAGGGGCCGTGACTGGCTTGGCGGTCGGGGCCTCGGTGACTTTGGCGGGCGCGGGGGCACTTGCAGCCGGCCTGGTAGGGAGCGCTTCGTTGATCTTGCTGGCCGCAGGGGTGGCCGTAACCGGCTTGGCCGTCGGGGCCTCGGTGACTTTGGCGGGCGCGGGGGCAGCTGCAGCCGGTTTGGCGGCGGGCGCTTCGTTGATCTTGCTGGCCGCAGGAGTGGCCGTCAACGGCTTGGCGGTCGGCTTTTCGGTGACTTTGGCGGGCGCGGGGGCACTTGCAGCCGGCTTGGTAGCGGGCGCTTCGTTGATCTTGCTGGCCGCAGGAGTGGCCGTGACCGGTTTGGCGGTCGGGGCCTCGGTAACCTTGGTGGGCACAGGAGCCGGTTTGGCGGCGGGCTTTTTGAAGGGGGCATCGTCGCTGGTCGTAATGCGGTCCGGTTGTTTGACGGCTTGAATAGCGGGAGCCACTGGGGTTTTGGCGGGCTGGCCGGCGGGGAGGGGCTCGGCCACGGCGCTCAGCGCCAAAAGGGCGGCCAGGCCGCAACTACGCAAAAATTTAGCGTTCATTCCACACTCCTATATCTGGTTCCATCTTGATCCGGTCTGTTCTCATGTTTGTTCGATTCTTGAATACTCTTCTCTACTGCGTGAACTTTTTTCAGATCGCAGGCTCAGGATGGTTGCGGGCCCGTTGGCGGGGGGTGGCAAGCGAACCGTCGAAAGGGTCACCTTGCCACCCATCCTCAGCCTCTGCGACATCACTCGCTCGTTCCCTGGGGTCAAAGCCCTGGCGGGCGTCAACCTGGACCTGCGTCCCGGCGAAGTGCACGCCTTGATGGGCGAGAACGGGGCGGGCAAGTCCACCTTGATGCGCGTCATCGGCGGAATCTTGCCCCCCGACTCCGGCACCATGAGCTTGCGCGGGCAACCCTACCGACCGCGCTCGCCGCGCGATTCCAAGGCGGCGGGCATCGCCTTCATCCAGCAGGAACTGACCCTGGTGCCGGAACTCAGCGTGGCCGAGAACCTGCAGCTCGGCCGCATGCCCCACCGAATGGGCTGGGTAGACCGTTCAGAACTGAAGCGGCGCGCCCAGGCCGCCCTCGACTTTCTGGAGCTAGACCTCCCTCTCGACCAACCGGCCCGCACCCTCAACGTGGGCCAGGGACAGATGCTGGAAATCGCCCGCGCTCTTCAGGACAAAGCCGATGTGCTGATCATGGACGAGCCCACCGCCGCTCTCTCGCAAAAAGAGGCCGAGCATCTCTTCTCCGCCATCCGTCGCTTGCGCGCCCAGGGCTCGGCCATCATTTACATCTCCCACCGAATGGAGGAGGTCTACGACCTGTCCGACCGCCTCAGCGTGCTGCGCGACGGCGCCACCACCGGCACCTGGGCCATGAGGGATATCATGCCGCAGCAAGTGGTGGCCCAGATGGTCGGACGCGAACTGGAAGAGAACGAGGCCGCCCCAAGCCGCGAACCCGGTGCCACGGTGCTGGAGGTAAAAAATCTGTCCCGCCACCCGGTTCACGAAGTCAGCTTCGAAGTGCGAGCCGGGGAAGTGGTGGGCCTGGCCGGGCTGGTGGGCGCCGGGCGCACCGAAATCGCCCGCCTGATTGCCGGCGCCGATCGTTTGCAGACGGGCCAGATCCGACTCAACGGCACGGCCGTGCGCCTGGCTTCCCCGGCCCAGGCCATCGCGCATGGGGTGGGCCTGGTGCCCGAAGACCGCAAACACCAGGGCCTGGTCTTGGGCATGAGCGTGCAAGACAACATCAGCTTCGCCGTGCTCCAATCGCTGGCCCGGCTGGGCTGGCTTTCCACCCTGATGTGCGAGCAGTTGGCCGACCGCTACATCCAGGAAATGCGCATTCGCACGCCCGCCCGTCAGCAAGCCGTAGGAACCCTCTCGGGGGGCAATCAACAAAAGGTGGTCCTCGGAAAATGGCTGGCGCGCGATTGCAAATTGCTTATCTTAGATGAACCAACGCGGGGGGTGGACGTGGGAGCCAAGGCCGAAATTTATCGATTGATCGAAGACCAGGTGGCGGCCGGCAAGGCGGTCTTGCTGATCTCCTCGGACCTCCCTGAGCTACTCCGGCTCTCGACCCGGGTGCTGGTCATTTCAGCCGGCCGACTGGTGGCCGAATATGCCCGGGAGGATGCCACGCCCGAGAAAATCCTGGCCAGCGCCCTGGCGGGGTTGGCATGAAGGGCCCGGCCATCGCCTTTCTCTGCCTGAGCGCCCTGCTCAGCCTGCTCACACCCGACTTTCTGCAGACCACCAACCTCACCAACGTATTGCTGCAGTCGGCCATCAACGGCGTGCTGGCCGCCGGCATGACCTTCGTCATTCTCACCGGCGGCATCGACCTGGCGGTCGGCTCGATTCTGGCCCTCTCCGGCATGGTGCTGGGCAAGCTGCTGCTCACGGGGATGCCGGTGCCGCTAGCGCTGCTCAGCGCCCTGGCGGCGGCCTCTCTCTTGGGCCTGCTCAGCGGCCTGATGGTCACCCGCGGAAAACTGCCGCCCTTTATCGCCACTCTGGGCATGATGAGCGCCGCCCGCGGCCTGGCGCTGGTCTATTCGGGCGGGCGGCCGGCCAGCGGCTTTTCCCAGGGGTTCCTGAGCCTGGCCGAAGGACCGGTGCTGGTAGGCCTCATGGTGGCCGTCTATGCGATCGCCGGCCTGGCGCTGCAGCGCACCGTCTACGGTCGCTCCATCTACGCGCTGGGCGGCAATGAACAGGCCGCCTGGCTTTCGGGTCTGCCCACCGAGCGCCTCAAATGCAGCGTCTACGTGCTTTCCGGCTTCCTCTCGGGGGTGGCCGCCATCATGCTGACGGCCCGCCTCAACTCGGCCCAGCCCATCGCAGGCGTGATGTATGAACTCGATGCTATCGCGGCCGTGGTCATGGGCGGCACCTCGCTCACGGGAGGTGCCGGCGGGGTCATGGGAACGCTTTTTGGCGCCCTGATCATGGGAGTTTTGCGCAACGGACTGAACCTGCTGGAAGTGTCGGCCGACATGCAGCAGGTCGTGATCGGCGTGGTGATCGTGCTGGCCGTGCTGGTCGATCGTTCGCGCGAGCAGATTACTCGCTCCGTCAACCTGCAGCTGCGTCAACACCCCAAACGTTCGGGAGTTCTGGCCACGGCTGCAGTGGTCCTCATCGTGGTGGGCGCAACCACTTATCGCACCGCTCATCAAAACAAGGGACCGGTCATCGCCTTCGTCATGAAGACCAAAAACAACCCGTTCTGGGTGGACATGGAAGAGGCCGCCCAGAAATCGGCCGATGCAGCCGGAGTGCGTCTGATCGTGCAGGCTCCCGAGCGCGAAACCGACGTGGAAAAACAAATGCAAATTGTCGAAAACCTGATTCAGAAGCGCGTCAGCGCGCTGGTTCTGGCGCCCTGCGGATCCAAAGAAATCGTGCCGGCCATTCTCAAAGCCAACGAAGCGGGCATTCCCGTGCTCATCGTGGACACTCGGGTGGACGAAAAGACCCTCAAGCAGGCCGGTGCGAAAACCGAAACTTTCATAGGATCGGACAATTTCCACGGCGGCGAACTGGCCGGAG
>JALHOV010000590.1 GCA_022842865.1 Vulcanimicrobiota bacterium
GGGCGGGCTCTTTAGAGTTGTCTCCGACCAGGTCTTCCACAGTGACCTCAAAGGCGGCGGCAAAGCGGCTGACGGTGCGGCCGGATGGCTTAAGTTTGCCGGCCTCATAGCTGCTGATGTTGCGCTGGGCAATGCCGGTGCGGTCTTCCAGCTCTTTCTGGGTCCAGCCGCGCTCTTTTCTTAGCTTCTTCAGGTTGTCGCCAATCATAATCTGCAGGCTCCTCCAGTCCCATCAAGAGTAGCGTCTGATCGAGCTGAGCGCAAGTGACCGGGAGATTCATGGGTGCGTTAGCTACTCTAGTATGATAGAAAATAGTCATATATTGTTGGGCTATCCGGAGTCTAAGAGCAAAGAGAAGATCTACGTAATCCAACTCAGACCGCTTTGGAGCTGCTTGAAACTCTCGAGCGGCAGAGTCTTCCGTTGACAACCGCTCGTCTTCGAGAGATGGCCGATCTGCTATGAGCTGTTTTCATCAGGTCTTTGACCTTCAATACTGGAGTGAAGTGTTTCCCCTGGACCGCTTGCGCCACGAAGCCAGAGAGTTTGTTCCAGAGCGCCATCGTACGAGCCCTGAAAACTACTCGGACGAAGCCGGAGTGGAAAGGCACGTTGAACTGATGTTGTGGCGGCTCATCCGCCCTCTATGCCGGCTATGGCCGGTTCCTGTGGCTCATATCGTCCGATCTGTAACATTTGTGGCGGATGGCTCATTGGAGTGAAGGCGGCCCAACTGCTCAAATCGGAACGGGGGCTACAACTACCTATGTGCGCGTCAGCGTTTCCTGAAACAAACGAGGTCATCGCGCTGGCCCTTACGAAATCACCGGTATGAAAAGGCTTCTGCTCTTCATTTGCATCCTGACCTTACCCTCCCACGCCGACACCTGGCAAAGCACAGCTCGTCTGCAAGCTGGCCAATCGCCTTTTGTGTTGAGACGTTTGGACGCCAACGGCCGCTCTTCCGATGTGCTCGAGATCCTCAGCCCCTCCGGAAAAGTCGAGTGGAGCAGCCTGGATCATCCGGACATGCCCCAACTCGGTGGCACCGGAGAATGTCAAGTGATCGACCTGGAAGGAGACGGTCAGGACGAAATTGCGATTTTCGGGGGGCGTGGTGCAGGCGACATTCACTATGCATTCCTCCAGCTCCAAGGCTGCCCGCGGCGTTGGGCGCCCTGCAGTTTTACCGCTACCTGGAAGCGCTGGAAAAACTGCAAGATCAGGGGTGATCGACCAGTCCCTGTCCTGCGCTGTATTGAGGAAAATTGTCTGGCTTGCCGTTAAAGCCGCTGTAGGCCTTAGCGTGATAATTGCCGCCACAGCAATAGGTAAAGTTGTCCGGGTTGACCTGCATTTGAAAGGTGTCGCTGTAGGTGTCCTTGCCGGCGCTGGCACAAGTGGGAATCGTTTTCAGATAATTCCCCTGCGTCAATACACTTAAATTCCTGCAGTAGCGGCCCTTATTGTCACTGGCGTAGATCTCTAATGCAGTAGCTATGTTCTTACAATTAGACTTGCAGGCGGTCAACTGACCCTGCGCACGTGCTCTGGTAAATCAGGGCACCAAAATGGCCCCAAGAATGGCCAGGATGGCCACGATAATCATCAGCTCGATGAGAGAGATTCCTCGTCGTTGCATCGTTTTCAAACCTCCTTTCGCAAGATACGCCGCCACACAAACCAGCCCAGTAAGACGAAACGCAGCAGCAGCGAGACGCCACTGTTCAGAGAGGCTCCCTGGCCCTGCCAGTCCCCCACCGACATTAAGATCCCTTGCACGCACCAGCCCACCAGGCAGGCGTAGCCCACCCGCCAACCCTTCCACAAACCGACCACGGCCAGCACCGTCACGCTTAGCTTTAAGAGCATTCCCTGAGTAAGTCCCGGCTGTGCTTCCAGCAAAAAACCGAAATCGCGCTGCAATTCCAGTAGCGACCAGAAACAGACCAGGCCGGCCACTATTTTCACTGGCGGCGCAACCAATGTACGGCCCAGCCCAGCAAAGCCAGGCGAAAAGCCAGGTCCAGACCGCTGTGAAAAGTTGCCAGGAAGGGTCCGGAGGGGTCCAGCACCGAGAGCATGGGCGCCAAAAACAGGCTGCGCCGCAACAGCGCCAGGGCCAGGGCCATAAGGGATAAGATGACCAGCGGGCGAGTGGGTTTGATCAAAGCCCCCAGCGTCGCCAGCAGCAACAGCGTGCGCACGGCCGCCGAAAATAGTTGCGTGGGGGTGAGCATGTGGTGTTGCCAGGCGTAGTAGTCCTGCCAGGCGTCGCTGCCAAGCACGACTATTGCCAGCATTGCCAGAGCTCCACGTTGAAGGTCCATGGTCGCTATACGCCCCTCCCGTTGGTTCGGTTCGAATTGTTTGCGCATTGAAGCCCGGGCCCTCCTCAGAATCGATTTTGGATTGCCGACAGCGCCATAGCAACGCGGCCTGGACAAAAAAAGCCAGCAGAAAAGCCGGTAGTGGTAAAAGATTTGCAACACAGTGTCTCGCTTGGCCTTCCAAGCGATCGCGGAAAGGGTTCTTGTAGTCGCCGTCCTCAGTGAGAATTCGAGCAAGCTGTCTTGGTGTTTGTCTTGCAGTGATGAGCATGCCCTCAGTCGCAGTTAGAAAATCTGCGTCAGCTTTCGTCAATTCGCCGGGTCCTCATGGTGCCAGAGCAAGGTGGTCACCGACATACCCGGTTTCCGGGTCGGGATGCTCTCTTGGACTTCATAGCAGATCAGGATGGTCCTGAGGCGACCCCTTGCCGGGCACCTTTGAGGTCCAGGTATCACAAACGCCCTACCGCGGCAGTTTCTTGGTGAACCTATCTGATTGAATGCCAAGGCCGATGACCTGAGGATTTGGCCCGAAATCTCGTATCGCCTTTAAGCCTTCGATGGTCTGCGGCAGGGCGGAGGATTTTTTTGAAGAGTCTACGAAAATTTCGCGATCTTCGTTGGGGGGAGTTCCGTGTGAGAAAAGCATTGCTGTCCGTGTTGGTCTTTGCCTGTTGCTCGGTAGGAGCGGCGTGGTCCCAGGCGACTTATCAGCCTGGAGACAGGGTGGAGGTCGACGTCATTATGGCCGGAGCTCCTGAACGAGCGATCTACCGACCGGGGACGGTGATGAAGGTTGAGGGTGAATGGGTTTTTGTTCGTCTAGATAATGGCGAAGAGAGGCGCATGCCTTTGAATTCGGCTCGAACTCATTGGGTAAAGCCCGCTGGCGGCAATCAGACTGCCGTCAATCCGCCTCCCGCCAATCGGACCGGAGGAACGGCGTTTTCAGTGGGACAAAGGGTGGATGTCGACGTCATCATGGCCGGAACTCCGGATCGAGCGATCTACCGACCGGGGACGGTGATGAAGGTTGAGGGTGAATGGGTTTTTGTTCGTCTAGATAATGGCGAAGAGAGGCGCATGCCTTTGAAGTCGGCTCGAACTTATTGGGTAAAGCCCGCTGGCGGCAATCAGACTGCCGTCAATCCCCCTCCCGCCAATCAGTCGGCCGCCAATCAGGCGGGACCGGCACCCTCGATCGCCATCACAAACCCTCCGGCTCAGCCCCCACCGGCAAAGGAGGACCCCAAACCGGCGGGACTGGGCGCCCCACCTAGCGGGATCTACAACGCCCACAAAATCTCTCCCGGGGGTCAGTTAATGGGATTGGGCAAGCTCGAGATCCAGGGGAACACCTACCGAGGGATCGCCGGTGGTTCTTTTTCCCCCTATACCGTCGCGGGAGATGGAAACATCACCTGGTCGCGCGGACTGACCGGTATGCCGAACGGATGGACGTACGTCCGAAGTGTGTACGTTGGCAAGGACTATAAGGGCAGGCCCTTGATCAAGGTCTACTATCGCAGCACCAGTGGCTGGAATGACGCGTTCGACTGCGTTTTGGGGGGCTAATACTGCGTCAAGCCTGCGAAAGGGAAAGACTCTCTGCGACCCAACGCCGAACTCCTTAAGATCTGGTCCGGAATAACTTCCCGGTTTCGAGTGCGGAGGCGCCCGGAGGGCAAGGCCTGCTGAGTGCGGTGGTCGGGTAGACCAGGGAAGTACCAGGTCGAAAACGACCGCGAGGGCACCTCGGTGGCCTATCCCGCCCAGGCGGCTCGCTCCCACCTGACCACCCTGGCCCAGCAACTTCAGCAGGTCGAGCAAATCCGAGACCGTTTTCTGCCCACAGGTTCCGCCAAGCTGGAGTCGCTAAGGACCGACGAGACCCTCACAGAGGGCGACAGTATCTATGCCTACACCTTCACTATCGATAAGACCCAGACCCTGATCGACATCGGCAAGGAAGTCGGTATGGTCGCAAAAAACTTCACGTACAACCCCGGAAAAGAACGCATCATCGGCATCTCGGACGAAAACGAAGACGAGTACCACATTCACCTCTGCGTCCAGAATAAGCAGACCGGCAACTGCGAACACTTTGGAGACATCAACTTCGTCGATATCCCCGAGAAACCGTCGGCCGCCAAACTGGTAGGAGGTAGGACCGACGCAACCTGGGAGGAGCTCAACGCTGCCGCCGTCGAGGGAGCGCAAATGCTCGGCTGATAACCAGCTGTAACCATCCGCCGTCTCCCACCGTGCTTTCACTAAAAACGTGCGGCTCCGGCCGGTGAGATAAGACCCTCCCTCGGTCAGGAGCTGGAAGAATCGCAGTTCTCCGACTGTGAAAGCCAGGTCCCGACCGACTGGAATGACTGGGAAGCAGCCTCGAATTGGCCAAGCGATTTGGAGAAGACTGGAAATACGCAGACCCCAGCAAACTGGTCACACTTCTGGACAACCACGATTTCCCTCGGTTTATGTCCACCAGCCAGGGAAGCGAAGAGCTCCGCGTTCAACGACTGGAGGTCGCTCTCGATCTGCTCATGACGATGCGAGGAATTCCCAGCCTCTA
>JALHOV010000591.1 GCA_022842865.1 Vulcanimicrobiota bacterium
CCGCCTTCAGGGCCTTTGGAGAGCGTGAGCACAGCCTGCTGGACAGTCTGATGCCGGTGGTGGGCATGTCGCTGGAAATTCTCCAGCGCAACCTGGAAACCCAACTGCTGCTTCGTGAAACTCAGGAACAGGCCCAGCGGATGGAGGTCCAGGCGGCTCAGTTGGAAGAGCAAACGGTAGAACTCGACGCCCAGAAAGCCGAACTCAAGATGACCGAAACGTGGTTTCGCAGCATCATCGAATCGGCTCCGGACGGTCTGCTGGTGGCCGATGAAGGCGGCGTGATTCTGCTCTCCAATCCAAACGCCGAGCACATCTTTGGCTATTCTCACGGAGATTTTTTGGGCATCCACATGGACCAGCTGGTGGCCGGTCTGGCTTCTGGCGTGGAGGGTCGCGTCAACGGCAAGCGCAAGGACGGCAGCTATTTTCCTCTCGAGGTGGGCATCAGTAAACTGCCCAGCCTTGGAGGCAACGGCATTTGTTTTTGCGTCACTCTGCGGGACATTACCTCACGGGTGCATTTGGAAGAACAGATTCAACGCTCTCATTTCCTGGCCGACACGGCTCTAGAGTTGAGCAACGCCGGCTACTGGCACATGCCCTTGGACGGCAGCGAATATCTTTATGGTTCCGAACGTACCGCCGCCATCTTTGGTCAGGAGCCCTCCCCGGATTGGCGCTACCATGTCTTGAACGAGTGGTATGTTCAGGCCAAGAAAGCCGATCCGGGCACTGCGGGAGCCGCTTTAAAAGCCTTTCATGCCGCCTGGAACGGTCAGAGCGAGAAATTCGAGGCGACCTATGCCTTCCTGCGCCCCAGCGACGGCGGGCGCGCCTGGATCCACGCGGTAGCCAACGTGGTGCGCAATGGGGATGGCCAGCCCAATGCGATGTATGGTGTGGTGCGCGACATTACCGCCCAACGCGCCGCCGAAGAGCGCATTAAAACCAGCGAGAAGCAAGTTCGCTACATGCTGGAGTCGAGCCCGGTCTCGGTGGGACTGGTCAATGTCCAGAGCGGGCTGCTGGTGTTCGCCAACGAGTCGTTGGCCACCATGCTCAGCGGCGATCTGGAGAACATGGTCGGTTACCCGCTGGCCTTGCATACCAGCGTGGCCGAGAGCTTCGAAGAGATTCGCGATCGCCTTGTGGAAGGTGACAATTTGCTAAATCTTCCTATCGAGCTCGTGACTTTTGACAAGCGAACCATTTTTGTGCTGGCTTCCTACGTACACGTTGTCTACGAAAATGAGCCGTGCATCCTGTGCTGGATGTTTGACGTCACGGAGTTACGCCAGGCAAAAGAGCTGGCCGAGGGCGCCACCCGCATGAAATCGGATTTCCTGGCCAATATGAGCCACGAAATCCGCACGCCCATGAACGCCATTATTGGCATGTCTCACCTGGCTCTAAAAACCGACTTGACCCCTCGTCAGCGCGATTATGTGCGTAAGATTCAGCTATCGGGTCAGCACTTATTGGGCATCATCAACGATATTCTCGATTTCTCGAAAATTGAGGCCGGTAAGCTCTCGATGGAGGAAGTCGACTTCGAGCTGGATCGAGTGCTCGACAATCTGGCCAACCTGATCGCCGACAAAGCCGCCGCCAAAGGTCTGGAGCTCATTTTTGATGTGGACGCTCAGGTTCCCAAGCTGCTGCGTGGCGATTCTCTGCGATTGGGTCAGATTCTCATCAACTACAGCAACAATGCTGTCAAGTTCACAGAGAAGGGGGAAATCGTCATTTCTGTGCGCGTACTGGAAGACAGCCGCGACGAAGTGTTACTTCGCTTGGCCGTGCGCGATACCGGGGTTGGCTTGACCTCGGAACAGGTGGGTCGCCTCTTTCAGTCCTTCCAGCAGGCAGACACATCAACCAGTCGCAAATACGGTGGTACCGGCCTGGGGCTGGCCATATCCAAGCAGTTGGCCACCTTGATGAATGGGGAAGTGGGGGTGGAGAGCGAGCCGGGGCGGGGCAGCACTTTCTGGTTCACGGCTCGATTGGGCAAAGTGCGGGGCATGCCGCAGCGTCGCCTGCTGGCCCCCGGCCTGCGCGGCTGCCGGGTGCTGGTCATGGACGACAACGAACTCTCTCGCGGTGTGCTGCACGAGATGCTCAGCAACATGCATTTTGATGTGAGCGAGGCGGCCACAGGGCGCCAGGCAATCCAACTGGTGGAGGAAGCGGCCGGCAGCGACAAGCCCTTTGAGGTCGTTTTTCTCGACTGGCGCATGCCGGACATGGACGGTTTCGAAGTCGCCCGTCGCTTTCAATCGATGGATCCCAAACCGCGCCTAGTCATGGTCACGGCTTACGGACGCGAAGAAGTCTTGCGCGAGGCGGAGGGAGCTGGTCTCGACGGTGTTCTGATCAAGCCCGTTAATGCTTCCGTCCTCTTCGATACCGCCGTGCGTGTTCTCGGTGGAGGGCAGGTTGAGGAACGTACCTGCACCCGCGACAATACCGATTTGAGTGAGGAACTTGCCACCATCAAAGGCGCCCGTATTTTGCTGGTGGAAGATAACGAGCTCAACCAGGAGGTGGCCGTGGGCCTGCTCGGTGAGGCGGGGATGGAAGTGGATGTGGCCGACAATGGCCAGATTGCCCTGGATAAGCTGGAAGCTCAGACCTACGACCTGGTCCTGATGGACATGCAGATGCCGGTGATGGATGGCATAACGGCCACCGAGAAGTTGCGCGCCCAGGAGCGCTTCGCCCGGCTGCCCGTGGTGGCCATGACGGCCAATGCTATGCCTCAGGATCGCGAGCGCTGTGCCCAGGCCGGGATGAACGACCACGTAGCCAAGCCCATTGAGCCATCCGAGTTGTTTCGCGCTCTCCTGCGTTGGATCGAGCCGCGCCATCAGGTGGTCGTCAAGGCTCCGGAGTTGGCCCCTCTTCCCGAAGCCGAAGTGGGCATCCCACGGGTATCCGGGATCGATTCGTCTCAGGGGTTGCGACGTGTGCTGGGCAAGAAGCAGTTGTATATGAATATGCTGCGTAAGTTCGTTTCCAATCAGGCCAGCACCGTCAGCGATTTACAGCTGGCCCTGGCCTCTGGCGACCGCGTTACGGCCGAACGCCTGGTTCACTCCACTCGGGGCGTGGCCGGCAACATTGGGGCGGGCGGCCTGCAAGCGCTGGCTGAGCGTCTGGAGAAGCTGATTCGCGACGGGTCTCCACTGGGCAGTGCGCTCGATGAGTTTGGGCTGGCCCTGGAGGGCCTGCTGGCTGACCTGCGCGAAGCGCTGCCGGCCGAGAGGACTGCCAACGATGTTGGATCCGTCGACCCGGAGAAAGTGAAGCAAGTTTTGGAGCGTCTGGATGAGCTGCTGAGTAACGATGACAGCGAAGCCGGTGATTGCCTGGAGGAGAATCTGGATCTCTTGCGCCATGCGCTGGGGGCTGAGGTGTTTGCTCGGCTGGATCAGGCCATCAAGCAGTTTGACTTTGAGAAAGCCCTGGAACAGTTGGCGGGTGCACGCGCGTGAGTGAACGACCCAGCATCCTGGTGGTGGACGACACTCCAGACAATCTGTCGCTTATGAGCGGACTGCTCAAAGACGACTACCAGGTCAAGGTGGCCCCCAGTGGCGAGCGAGCCCTGCGGATTGCGCAATCGGACAAACCGCCCGATCTGATTCTGCTCGACGTCATGATGCCGGAAATGGACGGCTATGAGGTCTGCAGGCGCCTGCAGGCGGACGAGAAGACTCGCGATATTCCGGTGGTTTTCCTGACCGCAAAAAGCGAAGTGGCCGATGAAACCCTGGGATTTTCGCTGGGGGCGGTCGATTACATTACCAAGCCGATCAGCCCTCCCATCGTACTCGCCCGGGTGCGCACCCAGCTGGCCATGAAAAGGGTTTCCGACTTTTTGCGCGATCAGAATGCTTTTCTGGAAACCGAAGTACAGCGACGCACCGAGGAACTGCTGGCCACCCGGCTCGCTCATCAAGTCGTGGAACGCGACCTCAAGCTGGCTTTGCGCCTGCAGCGCTCCATGCTTCCGCCGGCTCGCTTTGCTCCGCAGGGCTGGGAAGTGAGCGCCCATCTCGAGCCGGCTCGGACCATCGGCGGCGACCTGTATGACTACTTCCGCCTGGGAGCCGACCGTTTGCTTTTTGCGGTGGGCGATGTCTCGGACAAAGGCGTGGCTTCCGCCCTGTTTATGGTGCGGGTGCTCACGCTGCTGCGCTGGCTGGCCAACACCTGCGAGGAGCCGTCTCAGGTGTTGCAGCAGCTGAATGAAGCCCTGTGTAAAGACAACGATGCCTGCATGTTCGTCACCCTGGGTGTGGGCGTGGTCCATTTGCAGACCGGTGAGCTGGCCTACGCCCACGGAGGCCACGAAGCGCCCGTGCTGATCACCCCCGGCCAGGCCCCGCGATTGCTGGAGCTGGCCAGCGGTCCGGCCTTGGGTCTGATGGAGGATGGGGAGTACCCTCTACATCGACTGCGCCTGGAACCAGGGCAGCAACTATTGCTTGTTTCCGATGGAGTGAACGAGGCTAACAATCCCGCCCAAGATCAGTTTGGTGAAGAGCGGCTGTTGGAAGTCTGTGTTCCAGGAGGTCGCGATCTGGTGCACCGCTGCCGGGAGGCCGTTACGCGTTTTGCCGATGGAGCCGAACCCAACGACGACGTGACCATTCTGCTCTTGTCCCATGGAGGTAATGTTGGCTAAGGCAACCATTCTGGTGGTGGACGATACCCCCGATAATCTGGCCTTGATGAGCGGACTGCTCAAGGACGAGTACGTGGTCAAGGTGGCCAACCACGGAGAGAAAGCTTTGCGCATCGCCGCCGGCGAGAACCCTCCCGACCTGATCTTGCTGGACATCATGATGCCGGGAATGGACGGCTACGAAGTATGCCGCCGCCTGAAGCTGGA
The DNA here is from genome assembly GCA_022842865.1 of Vulcanimicrobiota bacterium. Classification (GTDB taxonomy): domain Bacteria; phylum Vulcanimicrobiota; class Xenobia; order Xenobiales; family JADMJV01; genus JADMJV01. The sequence goes on from JALHOV010000591.1 coordinate 4,904, forward strand.
AGA
>JALHOV010000592.1:0-498 GCA_022842865.1 Vulcanimicrobiota bacterium
AACTGTCTGTGATCATCACCGACACGGGTCACGTTCTTCGCTACAACAGCGCAGGCCCTAAACTTCTTTCCATAAAAGCCAGCCCCCGCTAAACAAGGGCACGACCGCTGATCGAGCCGATTCAGTGGAACTCAATCTTGACCAGGTTGGGCTTGCTGCTCTTGTCACGGAACCACCCGAGACATCATCGGCACCATCGAGAAAGCTGAAGTCGACACCGGCAAGTTCACCGAAGACCAGGCCCGGGACCCGAAGACGGCCGCTCGCGTGGCGGAACTGGAAGCTGCCGGCTACGACGAGGGCAGCGCCGTCATCATGGCCGTCCAGGAGAAATTGGGCAAAGCAGAGTTCTACAAAGCCTTGAACGAGCTACCCGGACGCAAAGAACTCAACGGCTTACACTAATCAGGGCACCGTCACCGTGGTCTTGGGCACGAACACGCCGCCCTCGACCTGGTAGAGAGTCACCACCTTGTTGCGCGTGTCACCAAAGGCGTC
>JALHOV010000592.1:508-4893 GCA_022842865.1 Vulcanimicrobiota bacterium
GGCCCGGTCACTCCCGATCCACTGACGCCCTGCACTTCGGAGATAACGCCGGCGCGGTCGGCCCCGCGCCGATTTACGGCCGCCAGAATCAGTCCGGCCGCGTCAAACGCATAGGGACCGAAATCACTGGGCGGTTCGACGAACCCGGCCGCCTGGTAGGCGGTCAAAAACTCGGCGCCGCGCGGCTGATTGACGATAGGAGCACCGACCGAACTGGCATAGTCTCCGTTGCTGGCCGGTCCCGCGCCGGTGATATAGGCCTGGTCCTTGATGCCGTCGCTGCCCATCAACGCCACCGTAAGTCCCTGGGCGGTTGCCTGCATGCGGAATGGAGCGGCGGTGGCGTATTCTCCACCGAAAACGATGAGATCGGGAGTAGTTTTTTGGACATCGGAAATGATGCTGGTGAAGTCAGTGGTCGGATCCGGAAACACCGAACGGATCGCGATGCTGCCGCCCAGGGTGGTGAACCGATCGGTGAAGGCGTCCACCAAAGCCAGGCTAACCGCCTTGTCCTCGCTAACCACGGCTACTTTACGCACGTTCAGCACATTGTAGGCATAATTGCCCAGTTCTGCTCCCTGAATGGAGTCCGGCACCACCAATCGGAAATAGTTGCTGAAGGGACGCACCGGTTGACTCGGATCGGGCCCCAAGGTCAGTGTGGGATTGGTGTTACCAGGGGAAATCATGAGAATGCCGGCGCTGGCCAGCACCGGTTGCACCACCGTCGCTACGCCCGAGTTGTAGGTTCCGACCACACCGATCACGCTGGGGTCCGCCGCCAGCGCTTGAGCCGCTGCCTGACCCACGGCCGGCGTGGAGGAGTCGTCCCGCGCGTCCACTGTGAAACGCACCCGGAACCGGCCCGAAGCGTTGGCCTGGTCGACGGCCAGTTGCACCGAATTGCGGATCCCTTTGCCGAAATCCACTAAACCCGCTTGCAAAGGCGCAATCACGCCAATCTTCACCACCGGCAGTTCGGCCGCTCCACCCGATGAGCTCAGGTTGTTGCTGTCGTTGCCACCGCAACCGAAGACCGCCAGAGCGGCTAAAACTAGGAAAGAATTTCGCATAAGGGCGGCCAATTAACGGCTACGCACCCAGAGACCTGCTTGAAAAGGCAAACCCGCCACCCACCTAGAATCAAATCGAGTGAATCCGCTTTCGCGACTTTCTCCCCTACAGCAGCGTAGCCTGGTCGATACGGCCCGCCTGCACAAGTCGGAAAGCGAAGCGGTGGCCCTGCCCCAAGACCGCACGGAGGTCAGCCAACCCCAAAAGAGCACCGCCAGGCGGTTGGTGAAGTGGAGCGCCGCCACCGGTCTGGCGGTAGTGGCCGGCTCCTCGCTTCTGGGTGGAATCGCCTATCAGGCCAACTACGCCGCCCTTCAGCAAAAACCGACCGTGCAAGTGGTCCCGCAAAAGCTTCCGGTCACGCAAAAAGAAGCCCCCAAGCTGAGCACGCAGGTCAAGGCGGCCCAAACGCCCACGGTAGCCAGCGCCAAGGGCGGTCCGATGCGCGTCTTCGTGCCGCCGGCCACCCTCACCCAGTTTTCCCAAGACGTGCAGGACACTTTGCCGTTCCAGCAGCTCAACGCGACTGCCGTCGCCAGAGCCAGCCACGAGGTGGGCCAGCAACTGGCCGTGCTGAAAGTCCCCGACTCCAAGGTGCTGCTCGACGTTAGCATGCCACTACCCACCAGCGACCGCCCCTTCCTGCACATTGGAAGCCTGGACCTGCCGTCGTTGGGTATGCGCGCGCTTCAGCAAGAGTCGGTGCCGCTGGCCATGGATTACACCACCCAGCCCATCGCCACCGGCCTGCAGGTCCAAATCAAGAATATCGAGACCCCCAAAGGCACGAAGGGACCCGGCATTCTGCTGGGCGCCGTACAGGTCAGCCTGACCTCGGAGAGCGGCAAAATTCCCGTGCAGGGCATGCTCCATTTGCACATGGACCTGGACGGTCAGGCCAGCCAGGAACAACTGGCCAAACTCAAAGGCATTCCAGGCCAGGAACCCCTGGTTCAGCACTTGCAGCAGCGCGTCCAGCAGGGCCAGCAGCTGAAAGACAAAGTCAGTCAGCAAGGTCTGGAGGGAATGCTTACCGACGGCTTCGATCAGAAACTGAAATTCGAAGCGCAGGTGCTGACCGGCAAGGGCCCGGTAGCCCAGTCCACCCTTTACCTGTGGGGTGTCCCGGATCAAACCGGCGACGGCCGCATGGACATCCAGGTGACCCAGACCAACGACGATCGCGGTATCGCCAACCTGGCTCTAGAAATGACCTCGCTGGAGAACGTGGGAAAAACGCCGGAAGGTCTGGCCTCCATCCAGCTCCACGGTCAGGTCAAAACCGCTCTGCTCAAAGGCCTGCAGGAGAACATGGCCAAGGTGACTCAGGATCTGCAGCGCATGGCCCGCGACCGTGCCGAGAAAGAATTTGCCAAAGGTGGCCCGCGGCTGGAAGAAGTCGCCAACGCCCAGCTGAGCAAGATTTATGAAGAGGGTCAGACCGTCAAATATGAGACAGGCGATGCTCTGGCGCCCTTGATCTCGGCCAAAGTGGGCAACGTGCAGGTTGCCCAGGGCGGGCTGCTGGTCGATCTCTCGACCTCGGCGGGCGGCACCGGCCGCGCCGATTTCACCGGCAACCTGGACAACCTCAAGCCCGGTCAGTTCGCAGCTGCCATGGACCTGAGCGTGCTCAACGGCCAGCTCAAGAAAATAGACTGGAAACCCACTCTGGAAGCGGTTCAAAAGAAAGCCGAGCTGCGCGGACTGGACTTCGCCAAAGGCGGAGGCCCGCAAATCTCCATGCAGAATGGCAAGCCCACCGTCTCCTTTGAAGTCCTGGTGCACGCCAACGGACTGAATGTCACCCAAGGAGTGACCGGCGCATTGACCGACGCAACCGGCGGCATCGACAAGGGGATGGGTAAGCTGCAAAAAAATCTCAAGAAAGAAGCCGGCGGTTTTGGCGAAGTGGTGGGCGGCGTGCTGCGGGCCCCCTCGTTCTTGCTGGATAAAATCGTGGGCGGCGGCAAAGCCGTGCTCGACAACACCGTGGGCGCCGTCACCGAAACGGCCACTCGTCCTACCGTGCACACCCGCGTGAACGTGCCGCTGACCTTCCAAACGGAAAACGGCCAGCTTAAGGTCGGCCTGGACGGCAGCAGCGTCGAATTCAAAAAAGCCCAGTCGCAGACTCCCTTTGATCTCCTGGACTTGCTGCCCACCCGCTTGATTTCCAACGCCATTGCGGGTGCCGTTGCCGACGCTCAGGGCCCCGAAATGGTCGGCAAGCAAATGCAAAAGCAAGGCCTGAACGTCGACCTGCAAAAGAACCTGGGCGTTACCTTCGACGAAGCGCGCGTCGGCAAAGACGGCGATTTGACGCTGGTCATGCGCACCACTCAGACGACCGCCCACTGGGTCGGCGAGCACCTACCCCATCCCCAGAAGTAATCTCCTCGACCCGCGGCGCTACCTCGACGGCTCCATTCATCAGGTCTTTCGGGCGCTGCCGCCGGTGAGCTGGCAAGAGACCTTCTGGGCCGTCACCGGATACCCGGAAGCCCAGGAAGTGCTGGCCACCCCGGAAGTCTTTTCCTCCGCTTACGGCACCGGGTTGCTCGCTGACACGGTGCCCGGCTTCAACTCCCTCAACCTCAGCGACCCCCCGCTGCATGGTCAGCTCCGCCCCCTGGTCGAGCGCTGGATCTCCGCCACCAGACCACGATATCGTCGGGAAGCGAACCCTATTCGCGAGCTGCCCCGGCAAACTCTGATGGCGCTTCTAGAAATCGAGGACCCTCAAGCCCGAAAGCTCCAGCAATTGGCGATCGAAGTAGCGCGCCATCGGCCGCGGGCCAACGACCAGTTACTCCAGGCCCTGCACTCGGTCCACTGCCCCATCCCCCTGGAGGCCACTGACCAACTCTATCTCAAGCGTCTACTGACCCTGGCCAGCCTGGAGTCGACCAGCGCCGCGCTAGCCACCCTGGCCCGCTATCGGCCCCAGGATATCGAAGAGATGCTACGACTCCACCCGCCGATTCAGAGATTCGCAAGGCAGGTGGTGAAAACCACCAGTCTGGGCGGACAAACCCTCGAACCTCACCAGCGGGTGGTCATTTTCTTCGCCGCCGCCAATCGCGACCAGCGCGTCTTCCCCAACCCCGACCAATGGCAGACCCGCCTGACGCCCCATCTCAGCTTTGGCTACGGTCCCCACCACTGTCCCGGCCGCGGCCTGGCCCTGCGCCAGTTGCGCTTGCTCCAACCCGACCCGCCGCCTGCCCCTAGCTGGTACCACCCCAGTAACTTCAGCCTGACCCCGTTGACCTAGGCGGCTCCTTCTTCGAGTCGATCGATGCGCT
>JALHOV010000593.1 GCA_022842865.1 Vulcanimicrobiota bacterium
AAGAGCAGGTCGTAGCTCTCCTTCTCGAGCGCTTGCAGCACTTCGTGACCGTTGAAGACCGAGATGGAGGTGTGGCCGTGCTTGGCCAGGATGGCTCCCACCAGCGTCTGGTTGACCCGCTGGTCGTCGGCCAGCAGAATGCGCAGATTTTCTTGGGCGGGACGAGGAGCGGAGGGCGGCAGCGGTCCGGCCACGGGGAGGCGCATGGTGACGGTGTAGGTGGTGCCGCGGCCTGGCAGACTGCTGGCCCAGCAGCGACCACCGAACTGGTGCACCAGGTGGTGGACCAGAAACAGGCTGAGACCCTGGGCCTGGGGCAGAAAAAGCCCGCGAATTTTGTCGGGACTGAGATAGCTCTGATCATCGCTGATGCAAAAGCGCAAAGCCACCCGGTCGCCATCGTCGTGTTCGCGCTGCACCACCAAGGAGAGTTGAGCGCGGCGGGCGCTGCGCAGAGCCTGTTGCACCAGGTTAAAAAGCACCTGATGCAGACGCAGGGGATCGACCAGCACGGTGTCCGGTACGCTGACTTCAACATGGGAAAATAGCACTGTCTCCTGCTCGCGGGCCAGGGCGCCGGCCGCTGCCAGCACGCTGTGCACCAGGCCGCGCAGGTCGGTTACCACCGGCTGCAGGCGCAGCTGGTCGCTGCGAATTCGGGCGAAGTCGAGCAGGTCTTCAAAGACACTTTGCAGAGTGCGCGCCGACTCTTCGAGAGCTTCAAGATAATGGCGCTCGGGCAGGTAGCGGGGACTGGCCTGGAGCAGCGCCGTCATTCCCAGCACCCCGTTCATCGAGTTGCGGAAGGGTTGGCTCATTCCCAGGATCACACCGCTCATTTCTTCTACGTCGGTGCTCGTTTTCTGGGTCGGGGCCGCCGGAGTTTCCTCCAGGCATTGCCGCAGCCGCTCGCCCACCTGGGCGGCCGAGCGGGGCCGGCTTTCGGGAGATTTTTCGAGCAGGTTGGCCACCAATTCATCCAGTGCATCCGGCACCGAAGGCACGCGGGCCTTGAGGCTGGGTGCCTGTTCCCGGATGTGGGCATTGAGGACGTGATATTCGCTGCCTTCAAAGGGGGCTTCACCCGAGATGGATTCGAAAAGAGCGACTCCCAGCGAATACAGGTCGGCGGCGGCGGTGACGTGGCTGCGCAGGATCTGTTCCGGAGCCATAAAACGGGTGCTGCCGACCAGTTGGCCGTGCTGGGTCAGGCTGCTGTGCTCGTGGTCGGTGCGTCGCACCATGCCCAAGTCGGCGATTTTGGCCTGTTTCTGCGAGTTGAGCAGAATGTTCTCGGGCTTGAGGTCGCGATGCACCAGCCCCTGACGGTGGAGGTATTCCAGACCCTGGCAGACCTGGATGAAAACCTCGAGGATTTCCGGGAGTTCCGGTGCGTCATGGACGAAGTCCTTGAGATTGCCGCCGTCCATATACTCCATGACCAGGAAGTCATGGCCTTCGTAGCTCATGTGCTCATACAGACGAACCACGTTGGGATGGCTGAGGGCCGCGTGCTCCCGAGCTTCCAGGCGCAGACGGCGCTGCATTCCCTCGTCGGCTCCGGCGATCAGGAATTTAAGGGCGACCACTTCCTGGTTGTTGGAGTCGATCGCCTTATAGACCTGGCCCATGCCACCTTCCCCCAGCTTCTCGAGAAGCTGGAAGGACTCGGGAGATCGATGCATCAGGTAAGGGTGGAGGGGTGACCGGGGGCGCGGTGCTTAAGGGTTTCCAGGAACTGCTCCAGGGTCGCGTCGTGTTCGGGAGCGATTGGCTTGAAGTTGAGGCTGGCGATCCAGGTCTTCTTATCGCGCTGCGTGCACCATTCCACGGTGGCGTCCACGGGGATGGTGGCCACTTCGTCCAACTCGATTTGCAGCTGGAGTTCTTTGCCGACCGCGATTTCACCGGTGAGCATGACCAGTGCGCCGGCTCGCGACAGTTCCGCGGTGGCTCCCTTGAAGTCGGGAAAGTCACGACTGCGCATGGCGTAAGTGCGAGCGTGGCGGGTCATATCGTCGTCGTTCGGTTTGTAATAGAGCTGCTCTTTGCTGCCGCCGGACCCGGGCAGGAAGATCTTTTCCAGCAGGCTCAAGGACTGGGGCGGACCGACCACTTTGGCTACCCATTCGCCATCCTGTGTGCCCTGCACGTTGATGGTCAACTCACAGCGAACGCCCCCGGGGAGACTGGCCTGGCAGTCGATGTCGACATTCGTTTTCAGCGCCTTGGCGCATTTGAAATGAACGACTCCCTGCCCATAGCCGGTCACCTGGAGTCCGGGTGCTGTAAGTTTTCTCAAGAAGTCCATAGGGCTGGAAGTTTCCCCTCGAGCCTCTCGGCTCCTCTGATAAGCAATTTTTAGAGTGGACCCGTGAACTCTGGGCTCGCCACGGGCATCTAAGCCGGCACGACGCGGACAAGACCCGTTCCTGATGCCCACTCCAGGATGCGCCGGTCGCGCGTGATCAGTTTTAGCTTTTCTAAACGAGCCGAGGCTACCAGGATTCGGTCGGCGGGGTCTCCATGGAAATTCGGGAGATTGGCTGACTCGAGACTGATGCGAGGGTGCAAAGGGAGAAGGCGCAAGCCGGGCTGACTCAAGGCCGATTCCACCCAGTCCGCCACCGGCAAGGGAAAACGGAGCCTTCCTTTGGAAGCGAGGGTTGCTACCTCCCAGACGGAGATGGCGGAAACGAAGAGACGGTGATTCTGAGCAGCCAGGTCGATCCGGTCGACCAGCGAGGTTTCCAGCTCGGAGCTGTCCTCCATTAGCCAGATCCAGGCGTGGGTATCTAGGAGCAGGCTCTCAAGGGTTGCCATCGGCCTCCCAGGCCTCTCCCGTGGGCTCCACCAGGTCTCCACAGATCTCTATAGACCCCTTGAGGCAGCCCAGCAAGCTCACCTTTCTTGAGGAAATCGGCATTACGCGCGCTACGGGTCGTCCTCGCTTGGTAACAACCAGGGCCTGCCCCGACTTTTCCACCTCATCGAGGAGCCTTAAGCAATGGGCTTTGAACTCGGCGGCGGGGACTTCCTTTTCAGGCATTTTCGGGCTCTCCTGACCACTACGTATGACCATGGTGTTCTGAAGTGGTCTCTGGCTCCCTTCTAACGCCACAGACGCATCAGGCCTCGCACGATGTCCCACAGGCTCTTACCGTTGGAAGGCTCGACTTTGGGGTGGTAGCGCAGGCGAGCCAGGCCGAGGCCCTGGGTGGCGCCGTCGGGAGTGGGGGTGATCTGGGCCCAGACCGTTTCGAGATCGTGGAGCAGGGCGGCAGCCGAGGGGTAGCGCTCGTCGATTTTGATTTTCAAGCATCGGTCCAGCACCAACGACAGGCTTTCCGGCTCGACGCCCGCTTCTCGAGTGGGCGGGAAAACGAAATTGAAGCTCTGCGGGTCGCGGGCGGTGAGCAGATGGAGCAGAGTGGTGCCGACGGCGTAGAGGTCACTTTGGGCCACCGTCTGGCCGTGCCCATACTGCTCGGGTGCGCAGTAGCCCGGGGTGCCTAGTTCCTGGGTATCTTTGGTCAGGCCGGGGCGGTGGCGGCGGGCAATGCCGAAGTCGATGAAAAAGATGCGCCCGGCCGGTGTGATCATCAAATTCGAGGGCTTCAAGTCTCGAAAAATAACCGGCGGGGTCTGGTGATGCAGGTAGTTGAGCACCTCGCACACCTGCAGGGCGATGGGCAGGGCTTCGTGGGCCAGGAAGGTGCGACCCAGGTTGTGTTGCACGTCGTCCAGGGCTACGCCGTCCACCCACTCCATCACGAAAGCTAAACCTTCATCGACTTTGTCGTAGACCTGGAGTACGCGCGGGATGCCCGGATGCTGAAAGCCCGAGAGCAGGTGCATTTCACGCTGAAAGAGAGCTTCCACCTCGGGCCGGTCGCTTTCCAGGACCAGCGTTAGCTCTAACTCCTTTAGCGCCCAGAGGGAACCACCCAGACGCGGATCTCGCACCAGGTAAACGGCTCCCATCGCCCCTTTGCCCAGTTCGCGCACCACCTCGTAGCGGTTGAATACGATCTCCCCGGGGCGGCGCGCCGACAAAGCTAATTGATCCGAAGTTCGTGCTTGAGCTGCTCCAGGCGCCCGTCGATGGCTTCACTGGACTGGCCACTATAAAGGGGCGGCAGGAAGGTCTGGTCGGTGCATTCCTTGACGGCCACCAGATCCATATACTCGAGGATGCGTTTGTGCGAGAGTGGACGATACTCGCGCAACAGCACGGTAAGGTGCTCGTAAACATTGCTTTCCGGGTTCAGCGAGGTGAGCCGCTGCACGCGCACCATCATAGCTTCTATTTCGTTGCCGCCGATTTCCATGTTCTCGGGTAAAGGCGGGAGTTTTTCTGCCTCCAGTTGCAGGCCCACCTTCAGGGCCATGGCCAGAAACAGTGAGTTTTTCTCCTCGGCCGTCTGGGGCGGGAAGAGCGGGATGTGCACGTCGAGACGTCCCGGGCGCTTCAGATCGACCTCGAGCAGATCCGGGCGCGAGGTGGCGAAAACCCAGAGGATCTTGCCGCGCTGGCGGGTGTCGCTCATTTCCTTGGCCAGCATGCCGTAGATTCGGCCGGAAATGCCGCCATCGTCGCCGCCGCCGCGTTTGCCGGTCATTTGATCGGCTTCGTCCACGAAGACCAGCACCTGACCCAAGGCTTTCAGCACGGTGAAGATCTTTTCTAAATTGGATTCGGTCGAGCCCATCCATTTGTCGCGGAAATTCTTGAGCACCACGAACGGAATGCCCAGTTCACCGGCAAAGCAGTTGGCCAGCCAGGTCTTGCCGGTGCCGATACGACCACAGAACAGGTAACCCATGGGCACGGCCTGATAGTTGCCGGTTTTGACCAGATGAGAATCGTGGGAGAGCCAGGCTTTG
>JALHOV010000594.1 GCA_022842865.1 Vulcanimicrobiota bacterium
TAGCTACCGGCTCACCACACGCGGGGAAAGCTTGCAGGGGCCTCTCCAACAGCTCAAGGAACTTTCCATCGTCTGGAATTTAGACAACTAGCGCCATCCATGCCATGAGCTTGCCCTTTACCGACGAGATGGAACGGGAGTTCCTGGAAAACATCACGGAAGAAATCGCGGATTCGTTGCCGCGCTGAAGTCTGTTGTGGTAAAATTCGAGGATGCTTGGAAGTGTGAAACCGATGGGCCGGGGAGTGTCCAGTCGCCAAATGCTACACGCGGGCCCGGACGGGACCACCCACGAGACGCCTTTGCTCTCGGTCTCTTTTCACGTTCCCCAGGAGCCAAGCGATACGGTCAAGACCGGTGGAGCCATTTTTGTGGACCGGGACGGCGTGCTCAATCGCTTTGGCAGCATGAAATCCGCCAATGATGTGGATCGTCTGGCCGAACCCGGAGCGGTGGAATCCTTAGTTCGCTTGATGAAGACGACCAAACTGCCGGTCTATGTGGTCACCAACCAGCAGGGGGCCAACAAGACCGGTGGCCGCGCCAAGGCGGAAGTCGCCCTGGACCGACTCGCCGAGCTGATTGTCGCTAACGGAGGCAAGTTTGCCGCCATCCTCTACTGTCCCAACCGACACTTCACCCCCGTCCCCAGCGGCACCGTCAATGGATTTAAGCCCGGCGGTGGCATGTTTTTGGAGGCGGCCGGCCAACACAATTTGGACCTGTCCAAGAGCTACATGGTCGGCGATTCGGTAAAGGATATGGTGGCCGCCAAGAAGGCCCACCCCGATATACAAACGGTGTTGGTCAAAACCGGCAAAGCCGGCCAGGATGACCACTTACCCCATCCGCCCGAAGCCTGGGAAGACAACATCAATACGGCGGTGGACTGGATCATCGCCCAGGAAGCAAAGCTCTCTTAAGTCGCAACGGGAGTCGTAGGTCCGGAGGAAATCCTCGCCGTGGGCGACCAGAATCCGAACCCTGCTAGACGTGAGCTGGCTTGGGTTGGCTGTCATCCTCCGGCCGAAAGAGCAAATACACCAGCAGCACCAGCGAGCCGCCCAACAGGGTGGCGACCACCCAGGGCCAGGGGTTGAGGCTGCGGCGGCGGGCGTCGCCCACCATCCAATGGATAAGCAGTCCGCAGCAGACGACCAGGTCTCCCAAAATTTGCAGGGCGCCCGGGGAGGCAAAGCCGGCTCTCCAGATGCCCAGGTATCCCACCTGAGTGATGGCCCAGAAGCTGAGGGCTGAGAAACTCAAGAGCACGAGCCAGAGCATCGTTTTAGAACGGTTCACGGGAAGGTTCTCCTATCAGGGGGTTGGTTTCAGTCTGCCTCTCCCTCCAGCTCGGCGGCAATTACCTCGGAGGTAGTTGCTCTCGGGGGAACCGTAGGGTAAACATGATCCGATGAATCAACTCGAGTCGGGCACGGCCTGTGGGGCGCTGCTGCGCTCCTGGCGCGACGCGCGGAAGCGCTCCCAAATGAATCTGGCCCTGGACGCAGGCGTATCGCAACGTCATCTAAGCTTTATCGAATCGGGGCGCTCCCACCCCAGTCGCGAGATGCTGCTGCAACTGGCAGCGGCTCTGGAACTGCCCTTGCGGGAGCAGAACCGCTTGCTGCTGGCGGGCGGCTTTGCTCCCGCGCATCCGGAACGCTCGTTAGAGGCAAACGACATGCAGGCCGTGCGCCAGGCCCTCGAGATGATGCTGTACCACCACCAGCCTTACCCTGCGGTGGTATTGGACGCCCAGTGGAATCTGGTGATGTGTAATGCTGCCTGGGAAGCTCTGCTGGCGACTTTGGGGGCCGATCTTTGGGAACGCGTAGGCGGCCGCAACGTGGTGCTGCTATGCTTTCATCCTCTCGGCCTGCAGACCAGGTTGCGAAACTGGGACACTGCCGCCACCTTGATCCTCGCACGCTTGCAGCGGGAAGTGGCTGCCGCCCCCGCTAACGGCGAGCTTCGCAGCCTTTTGGACAGGGTGCTGAGCATGCCCGGCTTGCCTTCTCAGTGGCGAAGCCAGGCCTGGCCTACTTTGCCACCACCGATGCTGCAACTGGAGTTGGATCTGGGGCCACTGGGTTTGAAGTTGTTTTCGATGATCTCTACTTTTGGCACCGCCCTCGACGTGACGACCGAAGAGCTGCGGGTGGAGTCCTTCTTCCCCGGCGACGCTGCCTCGGCCGACTTTTTCCGGGAACTTGCCTTACAGCATGTGCCCTGAGTGGAAGCTACTTTCGGGAAAGAGTTACCTGGACGAAGTCTAACAATTTGGCAACCTGGCTCCCGCGGGGAATGTGTCATGCTACGGGGGATGATACTCACCGCAAAACAGCCGCCCAACCCCTGCCGCCAGACTCAGCCAATGGCCGAGCCCTGGCCCTTTGACCTGACCAAGATCGATACGTGCGAAGAGGCCATGTTCGCGCCGGGAGCCGACATGATCGTCAAGGCTCTGGTCGGCGAAGAGCAACCCGTCAAAGTCAGCTTTCGCTGCGATGGCCAGCAAATGGACTACATTCAGGACGCCCAGGGAATCCAGGGCACCATCAACGGCCAGGAATTTCGCATCGAGCGCAAGGTCGAGGGAAATCAGGCTCGTTACCAGGGAGACACCCCGGCTGGCCCAATGGACTACACTTCCACCACGCGAGACGGCAACCTGAACATCAAGGGCCTGGCCGGGACCGTTCAATACAGCCACGACCTCCAGCCGGGCGAGCCAAACAGCGGAATGCATTCCGAAATGCAGGGAAAGTTCGGCTGAAAAGGCATCAACGAGAGCGTGACTCTCGATCCAGATGGCGCTAAAACAGTCTGGGGAAACCTGGGCCCTGACAATATTTACGTAACCATCCGCCCTGCCGCCAATGGCACCTTGCATATGGAAGGCACGGTCGGCCCCTTCTCATGGCAACAGACCATCGAACCGCTGACCCGCCCTGCCGGGCCTTAAATGAGTCGCCGATAGCGTCCTCTTTGGAGCAAGGGCCCGGCCCACTGGAGGCGGGATGAATCTTTTGCAGGCATCATGCTGGGCCTGCTGGCGGAGGGAATGACACTCACAGCGGCAGGTCTCGCTTTACTGGCGACTCAGCCCAGCAAAGCAGTACGGGCCCGCCCAGTCCATGCGCAGGTCCGTGCCGCCAGTACAAGAGATTGCAAAATGCCGAAAAGGTTTACAATCTGGCAACTTCTAGACCGGCCCTCATGAGTAGCAGGTGACGGCGTGACCCTACAGTTGGTCTTGCAAGAACACCGAAAAGCGAGGACTCAGAACCATGGCACTTCCCATCACCAATTTTAGTCAACAGGCGCAAGCTCAGCAGCAACTCGCCCTGGACCGTATGCGCAGTCTTTGCCCCCAGACGGCGGCGCTTGGGGAGAGGCTCAGCATCCGCCCGGTCGACCTCTCGGAAGTCCCGTCCTCCGCGCCCCCGAGCGGCGGTTTGATGTTCAATCCTCGGCAGGCGGAATTGGACCGCCAAATGTTGGTATCGGATATGATGGACGCCCAAAACAGCCAGCGATTGACGTCGGCTCTCGGCCAGGCCTGTGCTCAGGAGATGCTGACCAGCCCTGCGGCCACCCTGCCTCCCTTTCTCACCCCGAGACACTGACCGCCACAACCGGATTTTACAGCCCCGCCTCTATGAGCCTCAGCTGAGACGGTCGTTCTACACTCGGTTTGTAAGCAATGGAAAAATGAAGCGAGGCAATCACTCTCGTTGGCCACCCAGTTCGCCGGCGCCGGGTTCGAGCTGCAAACGGAAACCGTGCCCCGGGGTGATAGCGTTGATGCGTTGGTGGGAAGCGCTACCAGTGAACACTAGTTTTGGCCGGGCCCAGGTGAGTGTCTCCGCCGATGGAGCCTTGACCGTGAATGGCCAGGCAACCACCTCGAGGCCGGTGAAACTCTCCGTCTCTACCGTTACTTCGAGTGTAAGCATGAATGACGCGGGGCAAGGTCACCAACACCATTGAGGCCTATGAGCACTGTACAAACCATCGGCTGGCTCCAGAACCAGGGTGACCAGGCTCGCCCCGGCAATAGTGGACGTGACAGGTCATGACGAGTCGCCGGACGAAAGCTTGCCCCTATGTTGAAGGCATTCGTAGAGCGCCTTTTCACCGGTTCTTCCGCGTGGGACGGTTCCGATCAGCGGATGGGCTATCGGGCCAAATGCGATATCGAAGTGGAAGTTGCCAGTCCGGGCCTTCGTTTCCTCGGCCGAGTTTTGGATATCGGACCGCAAGGAGCCCGCGTGCGCATCCGTGGCCCCTGGAATGCCCGGGCCTTCAAAAAAGACACGGTCATCACCCTGAAGTATCTGACCCCGCTTTTCGACGCCGAGTTGGACACCGTGCAATGCAAAATTGCCTGGGCCAAGAGGGAAGTCGCCGATGTGTTTTCGATCGGCTGCCGATTCGACGACTCGGTGGAAAATCTCAGAAGAGCCTGGATCAAGCCGGTTTTGCTGAGAAGTATCCCCATTGGAGGTCAGCAAAAGCGCAAGCAGCTGCGAGTCAAGACCAGCTTAAAAGCGGTTGTGAAAATGGAACAAAAATTCAGCGAAGTGAGCCTGCGCGACCTCTCCACCGGTGGCGCGAAATTTGAGAGCCTGCTGGACTATCCACTTGGCCAGCCCCTACGACTCCTCATCAAGCCAGGTAATTTGAGCACCGACCTGGAGGTACCCGGAACGGTCAAGCGTTGCGTCAAAACCGGCGGAATCTTCCAGGGTCGAGTAGGCGCCCCCCGTTGGCCGGGGGGAACCTCTCACAGAACCGGACTTGTGGGCCACACATCCGGCTCCTCAAGCTGATATCTCAGAAAGCTAGAGTTAGCTGTTCAGAGAC
>JALHOV010000595.1 GCA_022842865.1 Vulcanimicrobiota bacterium
GTCGGGAGTTCCTTTGCTGCCGTCGGTCACGATAAGATAGTGAAATTCCCAGCCCTTTTCGCTCCAGGCGGCCACAGTGCCGCCTACGCCGAATTCGGGATCATCCGGATGGGCCCCAATCACCAGTGCGGTTTTCACGCGCGCACCACCCAGGCGCTCCAGGGACGTGCTTCCAATCCATCGCGAAAAAGTTGCTTCGTCTCCAGTCGCCAATCTTGCAGAGCCGCCTCATACAGGTGCTCAAGGTCGTCGCGCAGCGAGAAAGCCAGCAGGCCGCCCGGTTTGAGCAAATCCTTCAGCGTGGGCAAAACTTCCGGGCCCAGGTGGCCTTCGGTGAAAATGCCCACGGCCGTAACGGCGTCGTAGTGGTTCCTCTCGAGCGGAACGGGCTGAAGCAGGTCGTGTTGGTAAAAATTACGGTAGACACCGCGTTTTCTGGCCTGCTGGAGCATTTCGGGCGAGAAGTCCAGAGCGCTCAGATCTTGGTGTCCCTTTCCGTGTAAAAAGTGGCCCATGAGCCCGGTGCCGGCGGCTACATCCAGGATGCGGGCCTGCTCGGACAGATAGGGCAGCAAGGTTTCGCCCACTTTGCTCGGCTTGTCCCAGCCCAGGCCTCCCACCAGGTCGTGCTCATAGTGGGCAGCCCATTCCTCATAGACTTGAAGAAGCTCCTGGGGAGTTTGGGCCGCATAGACTCGGCCGAGATGTTCACTGGGCATACTGCTGCCTTGGCCCATGATAAGCAATTTCCTGGCGCGCTTTTTACTGGATCTCTGGTAAGCGGTCGACCAGGAAAATTGCTTATCAGGGTTTGGGGGGGTGGGCGGCGAAACGACAGAGATGCGCTGGAGTCTGGTTGGGCTGCTTTTCCTGTCGGGCGTGGCTCGCGCTTACGAGGCGCCCCAGATTTGGTCATTGGACGGGGCTTCGCTGGCCTACAGTCGGGCTCAGATCGAGAAATTGCTCGGACCGCCGCGGGCCGACCGGCCGCTCAAGATGACCATCGGCGGCGAAACCTGGGAGTATACCTTTGCCAACGGGTTGAAGGTAGATTTTCGCGATCAGGACCGGGGGCGTCATGCCATGGTGCTGGTGGGACGCCGCTTCACTTCGCGCGGACAGTTGATGTGCAAAGCCGGTATCGCTCGAGCGCGTTTCGTCGAGGTGATGGGGGCGGCCCCGCTGGCTCAGGATGAGGACCAGGTAGTTTACTTCGATGACGCTCGCCAGGCTTACCTGACCGGTTATTTTGTGGATGGCAAAGCGCAAGAATTTGTGCTCAGCCGCTTTCGGGTGGACAGGTAGGCCTTGTCGGTCGGGGGTGCGAAGCGGCGCCCATGGAAAAAGTGCAAGGTCGTGTCTCCGTCAATCCACGGGGCTTTGGTTTTCTCAATTACGATGGCGATAAAACTGCCTTCATTGTCCCTCCCGATTTGAACCCGTTCCTGGATGGTGACCTGGTCAGTGCCCGAGTGGTGCCGTCGGAGAACGGGCGTTTCAACGCCACCGACCTGGTTTTGCAGGAGCGCACCCGCGGCGAGTTGTTCGGCAGCATCGTTTTTCGCGGTCGTAAGCCCTTTCTCAAGGTGGATCGCCTGGTTTCCAACACCGACTGGCCTTTGGCTCCTAGTGACCTCGAGTTGGAAGAAGGTCTGTATGTGGTGGCCGCGCTGGACGGCCCCAAACTGGTGCCGCTGCGCATCATCGAAACGGAAGCCGACCTGGGATTGGAGCGTTGCGGGGTGCGCCACGGCATTCGTTCGTTTTTCCCCGAGGAGGTGCTTCACCAGGCTCGCGCCGCCGTTATGCCGCTGGCTTCCACTCGCCGTGACCTGCGGGAACTGCCCACCGTAACCATCGATGCTCCATCGACAACGGATATCGACGACGCGCTTTCGGCCCTGCCCCCGGAACCGGACGGAGCCTTGCGCGTGCTGGTGTCGATTGCCGACGTGGATGCGCTGGTGCCCGAGGGTTCGCTGCTGGACCTGGAGGCGCGTCGGCGGGCTACCAGCGTGTATATGGCCGGCAAGGTGATTCCCATGTTGCCGGACGAACTCTCTTCCGCGTCCGTTAGCTTGCTGCCTCAGGTGGATCGCCTGACGCTGACGGCCGAGCTGCGGATCGACCCGGAAGGTCAGATTACGGCCGTGGACGTCTACGAGAGCGTCATTTGCTCCCATGCCCGCCTGAGTTACGAGGCCGTCAGCGCCTTCCTGCTGGGCGAAAACCACGAGGCGGTGCCCGAAGGCGTGGCTCCCACCGTGCGTCGCTTGCGCACGGCGGCGGCTCGCCTGTCTCTGGTGCGCGCCGCTCGCGGCGGTGTCGAACTGGCCAGCGAGGAAGCTTATGTATCCTTTGATCCCACCACTCGCCAGCCGACCGGTCTGGAGCCAAGAGGGGAAACGATGGCTCATCGCATCGTCGAGCGTTTGATGGTGGCCGCCAACGAGGCCATCGCGGCCTGGCTGGTGGATCGTGGCTTGCCGGGCATGTTCCGCGTGCATCCTGAGCCGGACACGGAAAAGGTGCAGATGCTGGCCGCCTCGGCCCGCCATTTCGGCATCGAGGCCGGCTTTGGTCCGCGCCTGACTTCGCGCGGGCTGGCCGCCTTCGAAGCGCAGTTTCGCGGCACCAGCGTAGCCCTGGCCCTGCGCACCGTGTTGGGTCGCACTCTGGGGCCGGCTCGTTACACGCCGGTGGCCAGTCATCACTTTGGGCTGGGCGCGCCTCTTTACCTGCACTTCACCAGCCCCATTCGGCGTTATGCGGACCTGGTGGTGCACCGTATTATCAAACGCTACCTGGCCGGAGACCGCAGCCAGGCCCCTGAGGACGCGTCCCTTGAGGAACTTTCCACCCACTTGAACAGCGCCACCTGGAAAGCCAGCAAGGCAGAGAACGAACGCATGCGAATGCTGGTGGCGCGCATTTTCCGCGACCGCATTGATGAAGTGGTGGAAGGCAACATTGTGGCCATCAAGCCCTTTGGCCTGGTGCTGCAAATGGCCGGCACGGGAGCCACCGGCACCATCGCTAGCGATTCTCTACCCGACGGACCTTATCGGATGGAGCGGCACGGCCAGGAGCTGGTTGGCACACGCCACAGCTACGCGGTAGGGGACTATCTGGAAGCCCGCGTGGTCAACACCAACGAGGACCTGGGCCGAGTCGACTTAGAGCTCGCTTAGGGTCTGGTTACAATCGGCCTCGGCCAAAAATCCATCGGAGTCGCGGAGCAACTCCACGCATCCTCCATTGAAGCGCAGACGATTTTTCACCTCAACACCTAAATGTCACCAGCCCCTAACCACGCTTTCAGAGCACGGTTCCATTCGATCTTGGTGACTTCGATGGAGCGGAAGACGAAGCTGCTCAGTTGGTCTGCTTCTGCCTGCGGGAAGATTCGGCTGCAGCTATTCTGTTCGTAACTGTGCTGCTTTCGATGCAAGATAATCAGGCGATTTTTACTCCAACGCCAGACCTCATCCACGCCGAGCGAATGATAGAGCGCCAGTTTATCCATGTCGGAATGATGAACTTCGACCTCGATGATCAGCTCAGGGGCTGGATGGCGCGGCAGTTCCAGATCCTTTAAAGGACGGATGGTGGCAGCATCCCGAAAATAATAAGAAGCGTCTGGCTCGAAGCCACGTTGCAGGTCCTCGCGCCGAAAGGTTGTCGAACCTGTACCCTGATAGTCCAGTCCGTAGTGGTCGGCCAAAGCCGCGACTAGAAGACGTAAGGTGTCGACGATCTTTTCGTGGTCAATGGACGGACTCATGATTTCTAACCAGCCTTGATCGTAAGTGAAGCGCGGGGAACTGGAGTCTTGATTCTCTACCAGGAGCCGCTCATAGGTTTCCCAGTTACAGCGAGACCGCACGCATTGGTCCAGAGGTGCCAGCAATTCCATTGGTCTTATTTCTTCCCTGTGACTCTGTTTCCCCTCGGCGCGTTAGCTTGGCGTCAGCAACTCTCCGGCGCGGGCCACGGCCGCTTCTAAAGTCTGAGGCTGCATGGCGGCCAGCAGGTCGCCGATTTCGGCAAAGCGAGCCGGGGCGGTGAGCACCGTGAAGGCGCGGAAATCCAGGCCGGGGGTGACTTCTTTCCAGTGCAGGGGGGTGCTGACCGGGGCGCCGGCCACCGGTCGCACCGAGTAAGCGCCGGCGGTGGTGGCGCCGCGCCGGTTTTGGGGAGCGTCCAGGTAGACGCGGTTCTTGGCGCGTTTTCCCGGATCGCGAAGCAGCGTGAAGAGGTCGGGATGGCGCTGCTGGGCAATGGTGCCGATGACGGTGGCCAGCGTGCGCGTGAGTTCAAATTCATAGCCCGCGGCCACCGGTACGTAGATGTGGATGCCACGCGAGCCGCTGGTTTTGGGATAACCCTGCAGGCCCAGGTCGTCCAGCACTTCCTTGATGGCCAGCGCCCCCTGAATCAGTTTGGCGAAATCGCAGTCGGAGGGGTCCAGGTCCAGCATCATCAGGTCGGGAGTATCCAGGTCCTGAATGCGGCACAACCAGGGATTGTGATCGATGCAGCCCAGGTTGACCAGGAAGAGCAGCGAGGCGCGGTCATTGCACAGGGGCGTTTCCTTGCGCTCTCCGCGCAGGTTCTCTAGCGGATAAGTGGGCAACCAGGCCGGAAAATGGGCGTGGGCTTTCTTTTGGAAGAAAAACTCCGAGTCGATGCCGTCAGGATAGCGCTTCAGGGACAGGGGTCGGTCGCGCAGGTGGGGCAGAATGTACTCGGCCACCTGGTCGTAATAGCTGAGAATTTGCCCCTTGTTGATTCCGTCGGCCGGGAACCAGATTTTGTCGAGGTTGGTGAATTTGAGCTGGCGTCCTTCGCTGACCAGGGTGGGCT
>JALHOV010000596.1 GCA_022842865.1 Vulcanimicrobiota bacterium
GCAGGAAAGCTAGCCCTTCGAATGGACTCCATCGACCTGGTTCGGTTCGCCACAGAAGTCCACCAGAGCCTGGGCGCCCAGGCACAGGCCAGGGGACTGGGTTGGCATTTAAAGGTGGGCCTGAGTTCGGCCGTGGTGCGGGTCGATGAGAGCCGACTTCGGCATATCTTGATCAACCTTTTGGCCAACGCCATCAAGTTCACCGACAGCGGGCAAATCGAGCTGGGCCTGGGGCGCAGTGCCGATGGCGTCTATGAATTTTGGGTCCAGGACACGGGCATTGGCATTGACCAGGCCGACCAGGTCCGCATCCTCCAGCCATTTGAACAGGTTGACTCCAGTTTAAGGAAGTCCCGTCAGGGGGCAGGCCTGGGCTTAGCCATTTGCACGGAATTGTTGGCCCTAATGGGTTCCGCGTTGACGATTGAGAGTGAAGTGGGCAAGGGTTCTTGTTTTCGGTTCCGGCTTCAGCTGCCGGCCTCTGAAATTCAAGCGACAGAGCCTTCCCCGCCTTCGCAAAAAACTTGGAAGATTCTCGTCGTCGAGGACCACCCCCTGATTCGCTCGGTGATGCGTTTGCTCTTGGAGGGAGCGGGTCACCAGGTTTGGTGCGAGGAGACAGGTTTCCAGGCCCTGGAAACCTTTCGCAGCCAGGCTCCCGAAGTGGTCTTTCTTGACCTGCAGCTACCGGATATGGATGGTTTCCAAACCGCCGCGGCCCTGCGTCAGATCAATCCCGCCGTCCCGCTGATTGCGGTCACCGCCCACGCGGGCGAGGAGTATCGGACCCAGTGCCTTCAGTCGGGCTTTCAATACTTTCTGACCAAGCCGGTGGAAGGCCAGGCACTTTTCCAGGTGCTACGTAATTTGGAGGCGCCTCCCGTTTGATACCCTACTAGGCCAAGGAGGCTACGGCCCGGCGATGGGCTTCTTTGAGCAGGGGCCCTGGTTCGCCGATGGCCTTCCTGGCGCGTTCGGAAGTGCGCAGGGCCTCCTCGATGCGGTTCAGGGCCAGTAGCGAGTCCATGGATAGAACCCAGGCTTCCTCCGAACCCGAGTCGTTCTCCAGCAGGAACTGGGCGTGCTCGAGAGCCTCGGTCGGGCGGCTCCTCTCCAGCGACCAGCGAGCCAGCCAGAAACGGGCCGTCACCAATTGCTCGCGCAGGCGCACCCGCCGCGGCAACACCCAATCCGCCTCGAAGTCCTCCAGGAACTCGCCCCCGGCCACCGCCAGCACGCGCCGGTAGTGGTCGGCGGCCTGATCTCCCTGGCACTGCTTTGCCCGCGCAAAACTCTGATCCAACTGCTCCGCGTCCACCCAGCGCGGCAACTGTAGATTGAAGCGTAAAGTGCCCGCCTCCCAAAGCAAATAATTGACATCGGGCCAGCCGGCCGGACGCAAACTGGCCCGGGCCACCTCCAGCAGTTGCTGCAGACGCAAAGGAGAGGGGGAATCGGGCAAAAACCGCTCGATCAACGCATCCTCTGAATGAGTCTCCTGCCAGTTGGTGACCAGATAAGCCACCAGTTGCCGGGCCCGTTGAGTTCGCCAGGCATTGCTAGGCAAGCGCCGCCGACCCTGATACACCTCGAGCGGACCCAACGCGTGCACTCTCAGAATCGGCGGCAAAGCCGACCCCACGTGAATGTCGGCGGGCACTGCCGCGCGTACTTCCTCGCTATGATCTTTCTCCAGAACCTCCAGCACCTCGCGCCCGGCCACCCAGGGCAACCCGCCCAACACGCGCGCCAACCCCTTGCGCGCTTCCAAACTCCAGTTGCCGCGGCGAATCTCCTGAGCGATGCGGCTGGAATCTTCCTCCAGCCAACGCTGCACCAACCGGGGAGCCTGGGTCCCTTCCAACCCGGAGTAGGCCAGCAAACCAGGCGCCAGCCAATCCAATTGGGCGCTGAGCAACTCCGGTTCCGGACATTCGCACAAATCCTCAATGGCTGCTCGCACCCCATCCCCTGGCAGCTTGCTACCCGCTACCCATTCCTGGGCCAGCGCGGCAAGTGCCTGGCGGTGACGCGAACGCAAATCACCATACAGGCGACTGCTGCGCAAAAACTGGTTGTCGGCTCCGGGCGCATTCAACTCTTGCAACACCAGGCCGGCTTCAAAACAGGTCTCGGCCGTAATCCAGGCCCCCAGCTTCTGGCTGCAGTTTAGAGCTTGCTGCACCATCTCCGGGCGCTGGTGCAAACGGGCCAGGGCCATCAAAACCTCGGGAGAACCCGGATCGGCCTTGTGCACCTGCTCAAAAAGATGGATGGCCTCCATCGCCTGACCCGACCCCTGCAGGGCACGCGCCCGCGAAATCTGGGCGCGCCGCTGCACTTGCTTGAACTGGGGACCTTTAGGAATCAGCTCCAGGTAGTCGGCGGGGAAACGGTCCTTCTCGTAGATATCCTCGCCCCGGCCCAGCGCCAGCGACAGTTTGACCACCTCGGCCGCCGGCCCCTCACCGCCCTCCAGCAAGGCCTGCACTCCGGCCGGCAACTCCTCCCAATCGATCAGCACCGACGCCTCGCCGGGAAGCTCGCAAATGGCCTGAATCCAGGTGGCCAGTTGCACCTCCTCGACGGCCGTCTGGCTCAACTTCAGACCCAGAGCCACCTGGCGAGCCAACAGGCCCAACGGCTGGAGCCCGAGCAGCGGCCGCCCGGGAACCGTTTGCAAATCCAGTGAGAGACAGATGGCCTGGAAGGCCCTCACCAAAGTCTTGCGCGAACCATCGTTCCGGTCCGGCGCCTGGCGCTGCCCTACGCTCAACCGCAGCTGCCGCTCGGCCGCCTTGAGAACCTCATCCGGGTTGCAGGGAATGCGCAAGAAATCACCCCCGCCGCTGCGCATAGCCCGCAACAGGAGCTCTTCGGACTGCTTGCGGGCCAGCACCACGCTGCCGGTGCGCCCTGCGTGACTCTTGATGCGGCTTAAGGTCTCCAGGCCATCGAGCCCGGGCAAATCCACGTCCACCAGCACCAGGTCAAAGTCTTTCTCGGCCAGCATGGCCAATCCGGCCGCCCCGTTAGCAGCCGTATCCAGATGGGCCTGAACCGAACGCAGAATATCCAATAGCCATTGACGCAGGTTCGCGTCGGCGCTCAAGATCAGAATGCGCTCTTTCATCAGTGCGAAACTACAAGCAAATCCGGGCCGCCACCTGCTGGAAAAATCACGCTTGAGGGCGCAGCAAAACCACCGGGATTTCTCGTTCCGTCTTGGTCTGGTACTCGGTGTAGGGGGGCCAGATAGGCACCATCAGGTCCCAATATTCCTGGCGTTTCGGTCCTGTCACGGTTTCGGCGCGAGCCTTAAACTTGTGGCTGGCCACCTGCACCCCCACTTCCGGATTGGCCTCCAAATTCACATACCAATCCGGATGCTGGGGTGCCCCTCCCTTGGAGGCCACAATCAAATAGCCGTCATTCACTTTTCCGTAAATCAACGGCATGATCCGCTGCTGGCCGCTCTTGCGCCCAATCGTGGTCAGCAGCAAGGTGGGCACCGGCCCGGGTCCGCCTACCACCGTCGAATCCCAGAAATGACCTTTCTCCGGTTCCACTAAGTACAATTCTCGGTGCGCGTCAATCCAGTCTAAGCTCATAAAATCTTCTCCTTCGTCTTTCCCGTACCACTTCGCCCTGGATAGTCCAAATATCTCCCAGGGAAGCGCCGGTGTGGCCAGGAAGGCGCCTGATTCATGACGCACCGTTTGAAAGTCGTAGCCGCCGACGCCTGGCTCACCGCCCCGCGTCAAAACTTGCCGTTTGAGTGGGAGCGAGCTGACCTGCGCGTGCGCGACCCCGAAAACGGGCGCCCGCGCCGCTGGGCCTCCAAGCAGGCACGTCCCCAGAGCGGCCAACAGGCCGTAAGCTGCGTGCTCATGCGTGGCGGCACGTCCAAAGGCCTATTTTTCCTGGCTCGCGACCTCCCTCCTCTGCAGAAAGTGCGCGACCGGGTGCTGCTGGCCGCCATGGGCAGTCCCGACAACCGCCAGATTGACGGCTGCGGCGGGGGCGACAGCCTCACCAGCAAAGTGGCCATCCTGGCGCCCTCCACCGATCCCAATCACGAGGTCGACTACCTCTTCGCCCAGGTGATGGTGGATCGCGCCATCGTCGACACCACACCTTCGTGCGGCAACATCCTGGCCGGAGTGGCCTGCTACGCCATCGAGGAAGGCCTGGTGGTCGCCAAGGATCCCTACACCCGCGTGCGCATCCGCGCCGTCAACAACCGCGCCGACGTAGAAGCCATCGTACAGACCCCGCGCGGTCAAATCAGCTATGAAGGCGACACGGTCATTGACGGCGTGCCCGGCACCGGCTCCCCCATCGTGCTCAACTTTCGCAACGTGATCGGCGCCCGCACCGGCAAACTGCTGCCCACCGGCAACACCATCGACATCATCGACGGAGTGCCCGTCACCTGTCTGGACGTAGCCATGCCCATGGTCATCCTGCGCGCTGACTGCCTGACCGGCATCGACGACCGACGCGCCGCCCCCAACCGTCGCCGCCGCGACCGCCGCACCGGAGCCCCCATCCCCCCCGTGGGCATGGCTATCACCGGCCACGAAACCCCACTGGAACTGAACCAGAACCAGGCCCTGCTCGACCGACTCGAGCAAATCCGCCGCCTGGCCGCCCTGAAAATGGGGCTGGGCGATGTGGCCGGCCAGGTCACCCCCAAAATCGCCGTCGTCTCCAAAGCCACCCGCGACGGCACTTTCACCTCGCGTTACTTCGTGCCCGAAAAATGCCACGCCACCCACGCCGTCACCGGTGCCATCGGCGTGGCCTCGGCCAGCGTTCTCCCAGGCAGCATTTTCTCCGACTG
>JALHOV010000597.1 GCA_022842865.1 Vulcanimicrobiota bacterium
GCACCCAGCCATGTCCTATACTGCCCACTAGTGACCTCACCTATCTTGAAGCCTGGCTGGCAGGGCCAGAGTTTGCGGCAGTCGGTAGCACTGGCCTTGCTGCTCAGTCTGGCGGCTGGCTTTTGTCTCAGTACGCTTTTTGGTTTCCGTTCCCGGCAGGCCCTGCAAGAGGCCGCCCAGGCCAGGCTGAAGACCGCCGCCAGTTGGACCGAAGAGCGCGTCAGGGCCTTGCTTCAGCAGCCGCTAGACTGTATGGCCGGACTGGAACGGCGCTTTCAGAACCATCTGTTGCGGGACGAGCCGGCCAGTTTGGCAGCCGCTTTTCGAGGAGAATTGCTGGAGCGACCTTTACTCACCGAGGTTAGTTTTACCGATACCGCCGGGCAGCAGACTTCGGTTTGGCTGGGGATGGAAGGAGGCATTCAGGCGACGCGGACCGTTCCGGTGGGGCAGAAATTCCGCAAGACCTCCAGCCTGGCTCCCCCGTGTTGGGTGGAAGACCCCCGCAGCCACCTGACTTACAGCACGCTCACCAGCCCTGAGCAGTTGGGGAAGATCCTGTGGTCCGACCTGCACTATAGCCAGGTAGACTCCCATCTTCCCGAGAGGATGCGGCGGGTGGTCGTTTCCGTTCAACAGGCTGTGCTACGTCGAGGCGAAACGCTGGGGGTCATCCGAGTGTCCTTGAACACACAAACCCTCAACCGGGAAGTTCAGGGTGCCGCTCCCGACGACCATCAACTCTTTCTTTGCGACGAGGCCGGCCGTCTGGTCACCTCTCTCACCAGCTCGGATCGCTTGTTCGAAACCCCGGACGAGGAACTGCGCTGGCAAAGCAGTTTCTCCAGCGTAGCCAAAGCGCTGGCGGAAGGGCAGCCGTTGCCCGGCTATTTGGTCCACCTTCGACCCGTTGAGGCAGGTCAGCGATACTGGCAGGTCGGAGTGGTAGTCAGCGAGGATACCTATTTGGGAGCACTGAATCGCGCCCGCCGAGACTTCCTGTGGATATTCTTTGCAACCACCGCTCTCATCGCCGGTTTCTGCCTGGCTCTCTTTCGGAAAGTGGACGCCGACCTGAACCTCTTGCAGCGCGAAGCGTCCGCCATCGAAGCCTATCAAGTCCAGCCACTGGGTGCCGTCCTGCATTTCCGAGAGTTTGGCCGGATCAGCCTGGCGCTACAGGCGGCCGGTGTGTCGATGGACACGCTCAGCAAGTTCGCCCCTACCCAACTGGTTCGTAAGCTTCACGCGCAGCGCCAGGAACCGCGTTTGGGCGGCCAACTGACTCAGGTCTCCATGCTCTTCTCTGATCTGGAAAACTTTACCAGCATGGCCGAAGGAATGTCTCCCGACCGCCTCGGGGAGGTGCTCGGGCAATACTTTGGGGCTGTCACACAATCCATCCACCAGCACGGCGGTATCGTCGACAAGTATATCGGTGACGCGGTGATGGCCCTCTTCAACGTGCCCGAGCCGCTGGAGAACCACGAAATCTGCCTGTGCCGCGCAGCCCTGGCTCACCTGGAAGCATCCAAGCGAGTGTGGGCGCAGGTCGAAGGAGCAGAAGCCATGAGAGTTTGCCTTGGTCTCCACACGGACCGCGTGACGGTTGGCAATTTCGGAGCTCCCGACCGGATGAGCTATACCGCTTTGGGAGATGGAGTCAACCTGGCCTCGCGCCTGGAGGGATTGAACCGGATTTACGGCTCCGAAATCATCGTTTCCGAAGCGGTCTACCTGAAAAGTTCTCAACAGTTCCAGTTTCGCAAACTCGATTCCGTCGTGGTTAAGGGAAAGACCCGGCCTGTAGATATTTTTGAATTGCTGGGAGAGCGCACCCGACCCGAGGAGAGTGCACCTGTGAAGGTGATTCAATATGAGGAGGCTTTGCGACTTTATCAGGCCGGAAGATTTGCAGAAGCTCTACTGGCCTTTGAACGTCTGCCCGATGACCGGCCTGCCCTCACGCTCAGCTCGCGCTGCCGGACCCTGCTGAAGGAGCCGCCGGCCGATTGGCGGGGCGTCTACCAGGTGAAGCAGAAGTAATGCATTGGATCCAGCACGGCGCCGTTTTGGCCCTCACAGGCGTATTGATGACCTGGGCTTTTTTCTTGCAACTAAAGGCTCGCGACCGCTTTCTGGTGGGCAAGGCTCGACGAGGCCTTTTTTTCTGCCTGCTTGGTCTTGGCTGCCAGGCCATCGAAACGACCGCCCTGGGCAACGTGCTGGCCTTGGCCGGGATCCTGGAGCTCGGGACGTTGATGGCCCTCAACCCGTGGTGGCTCAACCGGGTATCCCAGAAGCTTCCCCCCATTCTTCAAGACGCGATAGTAGCAGCCTCTGTCGGCGTCTTCGCAACCATGGCTTTTCCCGATCGGCTCTATGCGACCTCAGCTGTCAGCGCGGTGATCTTGGGGCTGGCCTTTCAGGATACGCTGGGAAATCTCTTGGCCGGTCTGGCCATCCAAACCGAGAGACCGTTCGAGATCGGGAACTGGGTCAGCATCGGTGGCCACGAGGGCAAAGTCATCGATATGTCCTGGCGCGCCACCAAGCTTTTGACCAAAGAAGGCAACGTGATTGCCTTGCCTAACCAGTTCGCTTCCAAAGAAGCGGTCATCAATTACTCCGAGCCATCCCCCGCATGTCGCTTTGAAATTGAGCTGTGCCTACCCCATCCGGTCGCGCCCGAATTTGCCACCGAGGTATTATTACGTTGCCTCTCGGACCTTCCTGATGTTCTTCCCAAACCGGTTCCCGAGGTGCTGTTAAAGGCTTTCGAACCACCGAGTCTGCGTTATGCGGTGCGCTTTTGGAGCGCCCGATACGACCGGGACGATTCTCTGCGGAGCGCGGTTCGCCTGGCCCTCTGGTATGGCTTGCGGCGGGCCGGAATTGACCCGCCCATCCCCGAGCAGGTTGTTTTCAGCAATCCCCAGAGATCCCCGTCCGGTGGCCACTCCAGCCAGGAGGAAATGCACTTGAAATTGCTGGCCCAGGTGGATCTTTTCGCGGGTCTCCCCAAGGAAGCTCTTAGCAAACTCTACAAAGCCTCTCACCAACAGCTCTTTGCCCGACAGCAGTCGATTCTGCGTGCAGGCGACCAAGGAACTTCTCTCTACGTCATTCTCAAAGGCTCCGCGGTGGTATCCACGCCGGCCGGTGCGGAGTTGGCGACGCTGACCGAGTCTCAGTATTTCGGAGAAATGTCTTTTCTGACCGGTGCTCAACGCACCGCCAACGTGGTTGCGGCCAGCCAGTGTACGGTGCTGGAGATCCCCAGTGAAGCCTTTCGTAGGCAGATCCGTCGCTTTCCACAGCTGCTCGAAGCGGTTTCGGCGGTGGTGGCCAGCAGGGGCCAGGAGCTTTCCCTCAAGACGGCTCAAGCTGTCGCTCCCAGTTCTATCCTGGAGCCCCAGTCGATGCTCGAAAGGATTCGGGACTTTCTCCTGAGCCCGCTTGGCCCAGTTTAGACAATGAAGATGGACTTCAGGTTCTTTGTTCCAGACGCAAAGTGCTAGCGCCGGAACCTCGGGTAGCTTAAGTTTCAGGGCAGCGAAAAAGCTTTGGCTCGACGTCGGGGGAGTGCTGAGGAAATACATCAATTGCTAGGAGATCTGAATGAGCGAATCTAAAAAATATAGCGGCAAAGGACTGCTCGGTGCAGCCATTGCCGGACTTTTGTTGAGTGGGTCGACACCTGCTGCCTTCGCGAACAGCCTCAGCCAACCCGGTAGTCCTAACTTCGTGTCGGAAGGTTTTGCAGACCAGCACATGGTTGCTTCAACTTTCGATCAGGGTAGTAAAGAGAAGGACGCGTGCTCCGGTAAGTCCGGCTGCAAGAGCAAGGTCGCCGAAGCTCACGCCTGCAAGGGACTGAACAGCTGTAAGGGCAAGGGCGGTTGCAAGGGCGAGGACAACACCTGCTCCGGCAAGAACTCTTGCAAGGGAAAAGGTGGTTGCGCCACCGCTAAGCACGATTGTAAAGGGAAGAACGGCTGCAAAGCTCAGGGTGGTTGCGAATCCGGCAACAACGGTTGCGCCGGCAAAAATAGCTGCAAAGGCAAAGGCGGCTGTGCCTCTCCTGTAAAGCACTAGCAGGCGGGTGGGGTCTGGACCTTGAGTCCAGACCCCTGTTTGCTCTATGAACTTGGAAGGAGTCGCCGATGAGTTCCTCAGCCGACATGGCACTGGACGGCGTGGTCATCAGAGCCCGCGATTTTTACTTCACTCAGTTAGGATCGCCCTGGGCCATTCGTGCTCCGCAAGGCAGATTCTCCTCCTTCCACGTGCTCCTGGGCGGCGCAGGAACGCTTCGTTTGGAAACCTCCCAAAACGAATACCCCCTGGAATGCGGCGGGTTGGTTCTCCTACCCTGGGGCGACGAGCATGCCATCTACAATTCCTCGGACCTGAAGCCCGAACCCTTAGACAAATTCTTGGAGCGCACCGAGTCAACCGACGGCTCGCTGATCAGGACTCACCTCGGCGCTCCCCCTGAGGCCTTGCTCATTTGCGGTGTGTTTGACCTGGAAGGGTTGACCTGTCACCCGGTCTATCGCCATCTACCCGAAGTGCTTTCGGTGCCACCGGTTGAAGGAGCTCCCCCGCCCTGGTTGGCTCTATTACTCGAGCAAGTCGAGCGGGAGTTCCGCCAGCAACGGTCAGGAAAGCTTTCCATTTTGTCGAAGCTCTTCGATCTTGCCTTCTACGAAATTCTGAGATTTTGGATGACCAGCGTCGCTTCCGAGCAGAGCTGGCTGCGAGCCGCCCGCGATCCTCACCTCGGCAAGGTGCTGGAGGCGGTCCACCTGGCCCCTGAACGAGACTGGACCGTGGC
>JALHOV010000598.1 GCA_022842865.1 Vulcanimicrobiota bacterium
CCAAGCCGACCCGACTGGACGGGAAAACTTCGGCTAGCATTCCGTAAGCTGCAGCGCTGCCCCCTCCAAAGAGATAGTGAACCAGGGTGCCGAGCGACTGCTTCTGCTGGCCCGTCAGATGCAGACCGGTGACTTCCCAGGCTATCCACTCGGCAAGGCGCTCCGTGGCATCTTCCTGATAGTGCCTCCAGGCACCGTCGCGGTGAATCTGATGTAAGCCGATCCCATGCTCAGGCTGACCCGGTTGCAACGACTGAGCGCCATGCCCACGGCCGGAGGTTTTCGACGGGTAAAGCGCCACCAGTCGGTTCATCACGGCGGAAGCGATGGTCCCCGCGATCGCGCCGGCCAGTGCGCCTTTGGCCAGGTTCGCCAGCTTCATGCTCCTGGCGCCAGAACGCGCAGGTCCTTCTTCAGGGACTGCAGACTTTGTGTAGGAACCAGGTCCAGGCCTTTAGCGCTGGCTCTAGCTCGAGCCACCAGAGCGCCACCCAGGACCAGCAAGCCCTCTTGACGCACCAGGGTCTGTAAGTCTTCGCTGATGCCTTTAAAAATCGTCAAAACTTCGTTCTTGTCCGGTAAGTTGGTCATCCTGCGTGTCCCTCTCTTTCCCTCTGAGGGTAACGCTCCAGCGAGAGAGGCCCCATACCTGCTCGTCCCCCGTTGGCGGTATCTGGGTCCCGCCCGCGCCAGGCCTTTAGAGGTCGGCCGGATCGCCATAGGGATCTTCGGAGGCGGGGCGGACCCGGCGCTCCGACTGCTGGTCTGCGGGATCCCCTTGAGGATCCTGGCTGGCCGGCCGGGCTCCCGACGACAGGTCGGCCGGGTCTCCGAGCGGGTCTTCCGAGGCAGGCCGAGGGCTTTGGGCGCCGTCGTGCTGATTGAATAGCTCGCGTACGAAGCCCACCAGCTGATTCTGAGGATAAGCCGGCTGCTGGGGGTCGTTGTGACGTTGAATGGCGTCGGTGACCCGATTTAGAAGGTCTTTAAAGTTCATAAGCCCACCAGATCGCGGCCGCTGGCCGAATTGTTATATCCCTGGAATTGCTGGTAGCCGGCCGCCTCGTTGACAGGAACCATGATGCCCTCTCGAGGCGCCGTCACCCAATGGGCTCGCCCTGAACTATCGCGATAATAAACGCGTCCGTTCTTCGAAAGGTAGTACTGGCTATCCGGCCCGGTAGCCTCGCTAGCTTTCTGGCGTTTCTTATACATGTAATAAAGCGCAGCTGCCCCAGCCAACATGACCATGTTCTTTTTCGTCACAATCTTTTTACCGGAGGCGGGGGCGGATCGAGAAGTACGCGACTGCGTGTCGTCTATGGGCGGCAAATTGGACTGGCTGGTCGCCGCGCGGTTGCCGCTACAGCCGAACGCCAAAAGGCTAAAACAGACCAACAGAAACCGGGCTGTAGCCCGTTGGATGGTGTACATGAAGTTCTCCCTCGAGGTGTTGTTGCACCAGTGTAGTGAATGTAGCCCCGCTGGTCCTGATCCTCCGGTCACGCGAACAACGTATTGCAGTCCCTCTATCGCTGAATTGGCTGGCACTATG
This sequence comes from Vulcanimicrobiota bacterium, assembly GCA_022842865.1. GTDB lineage: Bacteria > Vulcanimicrobiota > Xenobia > Xenobiales > JADMJV01 > JADMJV01. The sequence continues at coordinate 1,556 of JALHOV010000598.1, forward strand.
CTGGCTCTCAGAACTCTTGAACGGACTTCGGCGCTTCTCCGAATCGACTGCAACGCGGCGCCGAGCCGACTAATACCTGCAATGAGATGGCTCCCAGGGTGGTGCGAACGAAAGGACTGTGAGTTTGGGCAATCACCCACGGATGAAAACGGTCCGAAATCAAGGCAAAGGAAAACCCGGCTTGCTCGGCCTGGCCGGCCAGTCGGGCCAGTTCGGCCGGGCCGTGCTCTTCGCTGGAAAAAGGCCGCCCTTTCGGGCGGCCTTTCTTTTGAGGTTAGAAGCCCGGGAAAGGGTTGGTGGTCAAGAACGGGCTGGTCTGCACGTTGAAGGTGCCCGGTCCATTGGTGTTCACGCGCGGGTTATTGCCAGCCGTGGCCGGACCGCTGGCTGTGCCGAAGAAATTGTTGCGCGCGTCCAGGCTGCCTGTGTTGCCGGCGGTGCCGGTGAAGACGGTGAGACTGGAGGAAGTATCGAAGCTGTTTCCGGAGGCGATCACCGTGTTACCGGGATTCAACAAACCAATCTGTTCGATGGTCTGATTGCGGAACCCATTGCCCGTAATCTGGGTATCCTGCACGTTGTCCAGCGAAAGGCCGACGTTGTTGCCGCTAAAAGCGTTGCCGCTGATGCGAGCCGCGGTCAAAGGAGTTACGGAGGAAGTCCCCTGCAAGAAAGCCCCGGTTGCGAAACCCTGGAACAGGTTGTTTTGCAGCGTCAGATTCCCGTTGGTGGTGCCGATGGTGTTGACCAGTCCGCGGAAAGCGCCGGCCGCTCCGGTGCGCACAAATCGGTTATTGCTAGCGGTGAAGTTGCGGGCACCTCCTCGCAGCAAGACTCCGGCTGCCTCATTGACACCAGAATCCACGCCTTGAGAAATGGTCACGCCGGACAGGGTAACGTTTGGAGCATCCACATTCAGGCGGTTAAAGGTCGCCTCCGCCCCACGTGTGCCGGGAGTTACACCGGCGGAATTATTGGCGTTAGGACCGAGCAGTCGCAGCCCGGCCAGATCGGGGTCGTTGCTGACCTCGACCGTCTCATTGAAGGTTCCCACCGGAATCGTGATGGTGGAACCTTGTGCATTGGTGACGGCCGCAATCTGGTCCACGGCCTGTTGGATGGTGGTGATACCACCCTGGCCGACCGTGAGGTTCAGGCTGGAAACACCCACCACATTGATGTTGCGCGTGACCGTCTGGGACGTCTGCCCGGTGCCGTCGGTCAGCGACACCGTTACGGTATTGGGTCCGAAACCGGCGGTTCCAGACGAAGCCAGAGTAACTGCGCGCAGATACTGCTGAATTGCGGCCGGGGTAGCATCATTATTCAGGGCTACGTTGAGGGAGTTGGTTCCGCTGCCGACTACGTTGCCGATGTTCGGTGTCCCCGGGCTGGTAAGGATCAAACCGTTGCCGGCTGTAATGACCAGAGCGCCGTTCTGCAAAATGGCGGTGTCAGAATCGGTCACGGTGGCGCCGGGAGCAAAGGTCACTCCAGGATTCCCTCGGACGCTCGAAAAGGTGCCCGCATCCAGCACCACCACGGGGGCGAAGGGATTCGGCTGCGGTGGTTGGGGTTGGGGCTGGGGCTGGCCCGGCGGGTTGTTTGGATTCACGATCGGATAGTTGTTGCGGTCTCCCTTGTTAAACTCGTTTTCGTCGTTTCCGCAACCCGCTATCAAAAGGGTTCCAACCAGAGCAGCATAGATAAGCTTTGAATTCATGTTTGTTCTCCGAAATGTTCTTTGTAGTTGGGTTAACCTAGCCTGAGCCTGCTGCGAGCGGTGATACTATCGCGTCTTCTGCAAAAAACACTAAAGGGGGTAGACAAATTGGAGGCGCTGTTGTACAGAGCAGCTAGAGCATGCAAAAAGGCGGGCGCCTGGGCACCCGCCTTCGGTTTACCAGTAGTTAAAGTAGTGGAGGCCGGCGGCAATCGCCCCACCGATGCCAAGCAAAACAGGTAGGATCACTGCCGGCCGCCACGGGCTCGTCGGAGGACGGTCGTATACAGCCACCCGCTTGGGAACCGTAGGTTTTTGTTCCACGGGCTAAGCCAGTGGACGTGCGTAGGTGCGGCGTTCCTCGGCGATGCGATCGGAGGTAAAGGGTTCCGCTTTCGGGTCGTAGCCGGACCAACCGCTCTCCCGCCAACTGGAAACGCGCTGCTCCACATCCACCGGGTGGAAGCTCTGGAGGAGGCGGGTGGCCTGATCAACCTGAGCGCCGGTGGTCTTTACGATGACCAGAGACCCTCCGCGGCGAACACCCTCGCTGTAGTAGCTGGCGTGCTCCTCGGGAACGCCCATGTCGGTAAGCGCCCCCAACAGTCCACCGACCACGCCGCCGGCCACCGCCCCCATGAGGGTAGCGGCGATAGGGCCCGCACCCAGGATCGGACCGACACCAGGGATCGTGATGATCGAGAGCCCCGCCAGCAGGCCGGCCAGACCGCCCAGCAGAGCGCCAATGCCGGCGCCGGTGCCTGCCCCAGAGCTGCTATCCGCCGTTTCGGTGGCATCCGTTCGGTAACTGCCGGCATTGTCGAAGTAACGATGATACTCTGCAGCTGAAGCGTTGGCCACCAGACTGACCTCATTTTGCCCGAAGCCCTGGCTCTTTAGTTCATTAACCGCGCGGCGGGCCTCGCCCAGGTCGTCAAATAATCCCACGACCGTTTTTAAGTTTGAATCCATCATTAGGTGATTTCCCTTTCCTTGACATTCGTCAAGCTGAAGCCTAAAGGAAAAGAAGACGAACGCAGAGCGACCTCAGTACGAGGGTAGCAGTACTCCAGGAGGTAGGGGGTGAACCTCTCGACCGGGCAATGGCAGGTATAAATACCCAATAAATCCCCCATCCGGATGCTAGGAACGCGTTCATCGGCCCGAAAGTCCCCCGCGTCAAATACTCAGGGAGATGTTTATCATGAAAAATTTGAAACTAATTATTGTGGCGGGGCTGGCTGTGGCCGGACTGAGCGCCTGCGGGGGTGGCTCCAGTTCGAACAACAACTTTAACTCGGGCACAACCGGAACTTTCACCAACACACCCACGAATACCACCAATCCGCCGGCAAATCAGGGTTCGTTCAATTTTACTTTCACCACCAACGGCAACGCCAACGCCACTGCGTTTACCTCAGGCGGCGCTCTGACCGGCTCGACCTTCTCCACCGGCACTCCTGCCAACCGACTGCAGAGCACCTTCGTTCAGAACCAGATCAACGGCCAGACGATTCTGACTTTGACCTCCACCATC
>JALHOV010000599.1 GCA_022842865.1 Vulcanimicrobiota bacterium
CCATTCCACTGTCGATGTTGTTTGCCATTATCGGCATGCGCACTTTTGGAATTTCGGCCAACCTGATGAGCCTGGGAGCCATCGACTTTGGCCTGATCGTGGATGGCGCCGTGATCATCGTGGAGAACTGCGTGAGGCGGCTCTCGGAAGAGCAGGAACGCCTGGGCCGTCCGCTCAGCGAGCCGGAGCGGATCTCCGTGATCGGGCAGGCGGCTGCCCAGGTGCGTTCCGCCACCCAGCTCGGCGAACTGATCATTTTGAGCACCTATCTGCCGATTTTGTCGTTGCAGGGCATCGAAGGTAAGATGTTCCGACCAATGGGCTGGACCGTCATCCTGGCCCTGACCGGCGCTATGATCCTGTCCTTCACGCTCGTTCCCGCCCTCTGCGGCTACTTTCTGAAAGGAGGTAAAGAGCGGGAACACCCGGTTCTGGCCCCACTGGAAGTCGGCTACGAGCGCCTTCTGCAGTTCTGTTTACGACGCCCCGGGCTTCCGATTGCTATCGCCGGGCTGGCGCTGGCTATGGCCTGCTTGCTCTTGCCCAGGCTGGGCAGCGAGTTCATTCCAGAACTGGATGAAGGGGCGATAGCCGTGCAGGTGACCTTTCCCACCGGCATCAGTCTGCCCGAGTCCGTCCGCCAATCCAAGCGGCTGGAACAGCTCATTTGGGCGCGGCTGGGAACGCGCATGGAGCGCGTGGTCACTCGAATCGGCCGGCCTGAGATCGCCACCGATCCGATGCTCACCAGTCAGACCGACGTGATCATCGAATTGACCCCCGGCACCTCTCGGCAGGAAGTGGTCGAGGACCTCTCCGAGACACTGGGTCGCCTGCCGGGAATGGAGTTCAGCTTCACTCAGCCGATCAAAATGCGCATGATGGAGCTGATCGAAGGAGTGGGCGTGCGCGCCGATCTGGGCATCAAGATCTTCGGGGCCGACCATCAGGAATTGGGCCGACTGGGCCAACAGGCGGCCGAAATTGTGCGCAAAGTGCCCGGAGCTGCCGATGTGATGGTGGAAGTCACCCAAGGGCTGCCCCAACTGCAGATCGATATTCAGCGCCAGCACTTGGCCCAGTATGGACTCAACGTCAGCGACGTCAACCGGGTGCTCGAAGCCGCCCTGGGCGGAAGGCCGGTCAGCTCCATCAACGACGGCAACGAGCGCTACGACATCACCGTGGCCCTCAATGCCAACTATCGTGACGATCCGGAGGCTTTTGCCAACCTTCTGGTCCCCGCCAGCGATGGCAATCTGATCCCGCTTTCTCGACTGGCCAGCGTGCGTTCCATCGTGGGACCGATTCAGATCAGTCGAGAGCAGGGCAAGCGCCGCATCGTCGTTCAATCCAACGTGCGCGGTCGCGATCTGGGCGGCTTTGTCGAGGAGGTCAAGCAACGTTTGGGACAGGAACTCGCGCTACCGACCGGCTACTATCTCCAATACGGAGGGACCTACGAGAAGCTGCAGTCCGGTCGGGCTCGCCTGACGCTGGTCGTTCCCTTCACTTTCCTGCTGGTCTTTGGCTTACTTTACGCCAACTTTCGGCGGGTCGCGCTGGCTGCTCTGGTATCGACCGGCATTCCCCTGGCTGTCTCCGGGGGGGTGGTGGCCCTCTGGCTGCGTGGCATGGCGGTCTCGATTTCTGCCGCCATCGGCTTTGTGGCTCTGGCGGGTGTGGCCGTGCTCAACGGCGTAGTCATGGTTACCTTCATCGAATCGCTGATTCGCAACGGCACTCCTGCTCGGCAGGCCATCCTGCTGGGTGCTCGGCTGCGCATGCGACCCGTGCTGATGACGGCCGCGGTGGCCAGTATCGGCTTCCTACCCATGGCCCTCAGTCACGGCGCGGGAGCCGAGGTGCAAAAGCCTCTCGCTACCGTGGTCATCGGAGGTTTGGTATCGTCCACCCTGCTGACGTTGGTGCTGCTGCCTGCCCTTTACTCGCGACTCAAGTCGAACGGGTCATCTAGTGGCGGTTTGGCAGGGTGCGCCCCAGATTCGTCGATGTAATCCAGAATGCTTTCTGCCGCGCTTTGCTCTTGGACCAGAGCGGGGGGAAAAACCAGCACCGGGCAGTTGGCATTGCGGGCCACTTGCTCCATCATGCTACCGGTCCAAAGGTGGGCCAGGCCTTCGCGGCCGTGGGTGGACATCGCCACCATGTCGCAGGGGTGGTCGGCCAACCATTTGTAGATGCCGTCAGGGGCCCGGCTGGAGCTGAACTCCAGTTGAATCCATCCCTTGCCGTCGACCAGATTTTTCAACTTGGAACGGGTCTGATCGAGCCCAGCCTCCGAGGCCCCGCTGCAGTGAAGAACGGTAACTCGAGTGTAGCGGGGGTCAACGAAAGGAGCGAGATGTTCGACCACGTTCGAGGACGAGTCGGAGCCGTCGATCGGCACCAGAATCTGCCGGATCAGGGCGGGAGTATCGCGGCGCACCAGTAGGACCGGACAGGGGGCGATTCGCGCCAAACCTTCGGCCACGCTGCCCCAGAGCCAGCGCACGAAGCCGGTGTGACCGTGGGAGGCCATGACCAGCAGGTCACATTGCTCTTCGACGGCCAGTTGGCGAATGCACTCTCCCGGCGAGCCCACCAGGCAGAAAGTCCTGAAGGCAACTCCTTGAAAGCGCTTACCGATTTCTTTGAGGTAATCTTCGCCGGCACGCACCATTTCCAGATAGAAGCTCTCGGCCATCAGAGGCACCAGCGGATCCCCCACTCCCACGACCGGATCCAGCACCCGGGTCACCAATACCTCCGCTTTCCAGCCCCGGGCCAATTCCACCACGTACGGAATGATGGATTCGGATTTCGGGGTTGCGTTCAAAGTCAGTAAGATTTTCATCAGCCGATTCTAAGTCCGTCGGCGGGCAAGGGATATGATGCAGGTCATAGCTACAACATCCGGGGCGGAGGATAATGCAAGCCATGAAAAAGAATTTTTTTAGTGTTTTTCTGATGATTGGACTCTCTTGCGTTCCGGTGGAACTGGCTCGAGGAGCCATCCAGCCGGAATCCGGCAACCCCGACCGTGGATCGTTCGTCTTTGCCGCTTACTGCGCTTCCTGTCACGGCGATTCGGGCCAGGGGGACGGTCCGATGGCTCCCCGGTTGATGCGGGATTTTGACGTTCGGCCCGCTAACCTGGCCCTGCCGGCCTGGCAAAAGAGCCGAACCGATGCGGAGCTTGGGCGCATCATTCGCCTGGGGGGCAAAGCCATCCATCGACCTGCCTTTATGCCGGCCTGGTCTTCAACTTTGGACTCGACCCAGACCCAAGACCTGGTGGCCTTCATCCGCGAGATGGGTAAGCCTACAGCCAGCGGCTATATGCCGGCCGCCACGCTGGCACTGCAGGAAAAGCTTGAGTTGGGTCGGACGCTCTATGGCCTCCAATGTATCGCCTGCCACGGTTCTCGCGGGAAAGGTGACGGCCCGGCCTCGCTGGCCCCGGAAACGGAAAAGAAGGCGCCCGACTTTTCTCGACCGGGAGCCTTCCGCAATCGAACCGATGAAGATTTGGAGTCCTGGGCGCAATCGGGGATTTACCATTCGGGCTTCCCAATTGACGCGAACCAGAGTAAGTGGTGGCATGGCCCGCTTAACGCCGACGAAATGCCGGCTCTGATTCTATATCTACGTAGCCTTTCGCTCCACTAGAAAGCCCGGTTCCAGCTCCAGTTGCGGATTTCTGGCAGGTCCTCGCCGTGTTCGCGAATGTAGAGCTTGTGCTCGATCAGCTTATTGTGTAACCATTGCTTGGCGTAGGCGCCCCGAGTGCGGATGCGGGCCACGCGATCAATCACATCGTCGGCCAGGTTGAAGCGGTCAAGCTCGTTCAGAACCACCATGTCAAACGGGGTGGTGGTCGTCCCTTCTTCCTTATAGCCTCGCACGTGCAGGTTGTGGTGATTGGTGCGGCGGTAGGTCAGGCGATGGATCAGCCAGGGATAGCCATGGTAGGCAAATACCACGGGCTTATCCACGGTAAAGAGCGAGTCGAAATCTCGATCGGTCAGGCCGTGAGGATGCTCTTCGTGAGATTGTAGGGTCATCAGGTCGACCACGTTGATGACGCGAATCTTGAGGTCGGGAAAATGCCCGCGCAGAATGTCGACGGCCGCCAATGTCTCCAGTGTGGGGACGTCTCCGGCGCAGGCCATTACGACATCCGGCTCACCATCCAGGTCCGTACTGGCCCACTCCCAGATGCCGATGCCCTGGGTGCAATGCAGCACCGCCTCGGTCATGGACAGATACTGCAAGGCGGGTTGTTTGCCGGCCACAATGACGTTGACGCAATTGCGGCTGCGCAGCACCTTGTCGGCCACGGCCAGCAAGGTGTTGGCGTCGGGCGGAAGATAGACGCGAATGACTTCGGATTTCTTGTTGACCACGTGGTCGATGAAGCCGGGATCCTGATGGCTAAAACCGTTGTGGTCCTGGCGCCAGACGTGCGAGGTCAGCAGGTAGTTCAATGAGGCGATCGACTTTCTCCAGTCGATCGAGCGCGTGGTTTTCAGCCATTTGGCGTGCTGGTTGAACATGGAGTCGATCAGATGAATGAAAGCTTCGTAGCAAGAGAAGAAGCCGTGGCGACCGGTGAGCAGGTAGCCTTCCAGCCAGCCCTGGCAGGTGTGTTCGCTGAGAATTTCCATCACGCGCCCATCGCTGGCCAGGTGGCCTCCGTCTTCGTCTTCCGGTAGACGCTCCGACAGCCAGGTGCGTTGACTGGCGGCAAACAGGCCGTCCAAACGGTTGGAAGCGGTTTCGTCTGGGCCG
>JALHOV010000600.1 GCA_022842865.1 Vulcanimicrobiota bacterium
GCCGTAGCGTGGGTCCCCGCACCGCAGGAGCTTCTCCATGACCCTGGCCGACTGCAACGGTAAACCAGGGAGAACGCCCCGCTTTGATGACTTCTTGGACGCAAATGCATCGTTGTCAACCAGGACTTCTCGACACTGCCGCGAAAAACGCTAGATGAGAATCAACCCGTTCAACAATCCACTGCAAGCCAACCAGTTGAAGACCGATGTGACCAAGTGGGTCAAGGCCGGCGAGGGTGAAAGCCAGCAGGCTTTGGACGATTTTTTTCAGGGAAACCCCGTGACCCGGACCGAGCAGTTTGGCTCGCTGACCCAGCTGCTGGCGGACCAGAAGGTCGTGTTCTCACCGGGCAAAATGGGTCAGACGTCCCTGGAAGCCGGAATCCTGTTAAGTGGCCAGGCGCTACTGGGCTCGTCAGGAGCCTGTCTTTCACTCTTGGTCAAAGAAGGCTCTCTCCAGGCCGTCTTTCAAAACGGCGAAGAAAGCCAGCAGTTACCGACTGCCCAGGGTAAGCTCGGCGAAACCAACCTCGACGGCTACACGGTCGCGCTTCCGACCGGTCGAACCCTTTCAGTTGGGAAAGAAAGGTTAGAGGTGGTCAGCAGTAACGAATTCGGTCAGATAGCCACTCGCTTCCCGGAGCGGTCCGGAGTCTCAGAGGCTTCTCCGAGCATCACCAGCGTTGGGGATTTGGGCTGGACCGTCGGGTTGTCCTACCTTCCGGAACAAACTCGACTGGGTGAGAAGCAGAACGAATCCATTCAGTTTCTAGCAATGAACCAGCCCGAAGACAATGGTCAGCAGGATGGGGTCGTTTACTCGAAATACGGCAGCTCTTATACCGCCATCGATGCAAACCGGACTGCGGTTCGAGGCCTGAGTCGGGAAGCTGCCGTAGAATCTGCCAGTTGGCAGGGGATTGAGTCGGACAAGATGGTCCGAGATTCGCTAAAGGCTCTGGATACCGTCGAGAAGTTCCTGGAGTCTTAACCAGGTCATTTGCCTTGGGTTGCGATCTTCTGGGCCGCGGGCACGATGACTTCGGCCATCACCTTCATGGTTTTAGGGTCGGTCGGGTCAGCCACCCCAAAGAGGGCCGAGTCAATGCCGATCTCCGCCAACTGGTGGAGTTGTTCCAAAAATTTGGTGGGCTCCTCAGGATCCAGCTGACCCAGGGTGGTCTTTTCGATAGCCGCGTAGTCGGTTCCCAGCTCCTGGCAATGTTGTTTTAAGATCTCCAGCTTTTGGCGCAACACGGGCACCCCGGCAAACTGAAAGAGGTTGCAGGCCTGGGCATACTGGGCCACCATTCGCAAGGTTTTCTTTTCGCCCATGCCTCCAATCAGGATGGGAGGGTGGGGCCGGGCAAGCGGCTGAGGAACACACAAGGTCTCTGCCAGTTGGTAGTGCTTCCCCTGGAAGGGTCCGTTGTTGTCAGACCACATCTGATGGGCGATCTGGAGTGTCTCCTCCAATCGTTCGAAGCGCTCACTGATGGGCGGATAGGGCACTCCCAGGGCGTTGTGTTCCCGTTCAAACCAGGCCGCTCCCAGGCCTAAATAAGCTCGACCTTGGGAGAGAACATCCAGGGTGGTGACGGTCTTCAGCAGCACACCGGGATGACGATAGGTGACACCGGTCACCATCGTGCCCAGCTTTACCTTCTTGGTCAGAGCGGCAAAATAGCTCAAGGTGGAGTACCCTTCGAGCATGTCGTTCTCGGCCGGTCCCACAAATTCGATTTGAAAAAAGTGGTCCATGACCCAAAGGCTGTCAAAACCAGCCTGGTCCACCTCGACCACCACTCGAGCCAGGTCGCTTCCCAACCGGGCGGCCCCGCCCGGAAAGGTTAGATTGGCAATTTGAAGTCCTACACGCATATTCGGCTGCTTTCCCAGCGGCCTGGATTATCCCCCCAAGCTTACACCCAAGGCTACTTGCGCACTGGATCTGAAGCTCTATTGAAAAGTCACGTTCATTTTCACATTCTGGTGACCGACGGCGTCTACTTTCCGGACGGCAGCTACTTCGCCCTGCACCCCGCTGGGGGCCCAATTGAGCGAATTGCTTCTGGGCGTGCAAATGGAGGTGCAGGACCTCTTCGAATACCGCTTGGCCCTGGCCGAGGCCTTGCAGGCACTACAAAACTTCGCCAGCCCCTACCCGAAACCGCCGAGAAATTGCTGGTCCCCCGCGAAAAGCGAGTCTTCCAGGTGGGCCCAATTCAGTGGCAAGCCCCCCTCGCATCGAATCCGTAGATTCCTTTTGCGCAGCTCCCGCCCAGCTTTTTCACAATCGAATGCTGCTTGGCATTCAGCGCTTCCTGGCCGAAGAACAGGAGGGAATGACCCACCGGGTCCAATTTAAGCTCCAGTCGGGCGGCAAACTGCTGCGGCTGTCCCGTCAGGGCCTTGAGCCTTCGCCTGCCGCCCCGCTTTCATCGCCAGGTCGACTTCCTGCGTTGCACTGCGGGCTGAGGTTGGCTACTTCTTTCGCTCGTAGAGGGCTCCATCAATCGAGATTCGCACTGGCAGTTGAGTATTGCCGCGTTCGTAGATGGGATAGACCGTGCACCGCAAGGTCTGCCCTCCGAGATTCAAGGTCATGTCGTTGCCGCTGATCGAATATGTGCCTTGATTGGCTTGCCTGACGGCCACAGTGACACCCGTCACTTTGGTGTCGCCATCGGCAGCGCCGAGGTTGTCCCGGGAAACGTTGCCGTTGCTATCAAAAATGTAGGTTCCGGCCGCAGTCACCGTGGGGGCACCGGTCTGGCTATACCTGGCCGAGAAAGTCGTGCCACGTTGGTAGTTGCCACTAATTCTTGCGTTCGCGCCAAATCGCTCGACTTTGACCGTGGGGGCCATGTTCATTTCCATTTGATCGGCGCCCGTCACTTTGAGCGGCCAGGTAAAGGGCGCTCGTCCACCGTAGGACAACGTTATGGTATTGCCGTTGATGCCATATTGACCACAGAGTTCGGGATGGGCTCGTTGTTCTTTGGCCCAATTGAAGTTACTCGGGCCTTCCGGCGGCACACCATGATAGAACCGGCCATCGGTAAAAAAGAGATAGTGATCCTCTCGATAGCTCAAGGACGTGCCCATGAAAACCTGTTCGTGGCGCAAGTAGAGACCGCTCAGATTCTTTGAGCCGGACACCGCCGTAGCGGGAACGATCGCAACGGGTGGAGGGGTCACCACGGGGGGCTTGGCGGCGGGCTCTGGCGGATTTGGAACCACCTCTGGCTGCCTGGCGGTTGCCACCGGAGGAGGAGGGGTTTTGTGGTATCCGTGAATGTAGTGCTCGGGAATCCGAAATTGACCCTTATGCTGGCCAACTCCTAGCATTTCAATGGTGTAGCCGGTTGCATCTACGCTGATAATTTTCCCGGTCTCCCAATTCTTTGCCGCACCGGTGACATCGGCCAACACCATTTCGCCAACCTTGACAGAGCCGCTCGGGGAATGGTTTGTCGGATCGGGAGCGGGAGGATTTGCCGCTGGAGGATTTTTGTGATAGCCAAAAATATAGTGCTCAGGAACCTGGTATTCGCCTTTGTGCTCTCCCACACCCAGCATTCTGATGGTGTAGCCCTTGGCATCCTTGCGAATAACGGTGCCGGACTCCCAATTCTTGGCGGCGCCAGTAACGTCTACCAACACGGTTTCACCGACGTTGGCGGCTTGGGCCACCTGCAAACTCAAACCGAAGACCAGGCACAAAGCGATACTGCCGGTCGCTATCCCTTTGAGAAATTCCACCCTACACCTCACAAGTCACCAATTAGCTGCCCCTGGTTTCGGAGGCCTCTGAACGTTTCCTTGAGGCAACTCTTCGCGCTCCAGGGGGGAAGGGGCGGGCGGTGGGCGAACCGGCCGGCCATGAAAACGCGCGTTCTAGGTCTCTTGCTAGCCCTCTCTTTGGGGGCTTTCGGCGAGAATTATCAGCAGACGGTCGACCGGATGACCCGGGATATTAAAGTCCATCCGAAAGCCTGGCAAAGTTACCGCGGCCGGGCCCAGGCCTACGTTGGCCTGAGCAAACCCAAAGAGGCGCTTAGCGACCTCACCATGGCACTTACCCTGCATCCACGTCACGCCCAGATGCTGGCCGAACGTTCCCAGATTTTTTCCAAACTCGGAGAGCATAGCAAAGCTCTGGCGGATATGGACGCGGCGCTAGCTCTCGAGCCGAAAAATCCTGCTCACTACGTCCAGCGCGCCTACGTCTACAACGACCTGCGCAAGAACCGTCAGGCTATCGAAGACGCCAATAAGGCGCTGGCTCTGGAACCCATGCAGGCCCTGGCTTATGCCGCTCGCAGCGTGGCTTCCAGCGAGCTGCGAGATTTCGCGAATGCTCTGAATGACGCCAATCGCGCCATTGAGCTCAAGCCTGATCTGGCCACAGCTTATTATGTGCGCGCACACTGTTTCACTTTGAATGGCGACTACGCCAATGCCGAGAAAGACCTCAATAAAGCCGTTGCCCTCGACCCCAACAACGTTTTCTTTTGGGTGGAGCGTGGCTACCTCTACGAAATGACCGAGCGTTGGGCTCAGGCTCGCGACGACTACGGCAAAGCCATCGCACTGGATCCATCGCGAGCTCTGACTTATACCTCGCGGGGCGGCGTCTTTTTGCACCTGGAGACCTGGGATCAAGCTCTCGGGGACTACAATAAGGCGATCGAACTCGTTCCAAGCGAGCCCCGGGCCTGGATGGGCCGCGGCTTCGCCTACAACGGCATG
>JALHOV010000601.1:0-3430 GCA_022842865.1 Vulcanimicrobiota bacterium
TCACGGAGCCAGCGTCGACGCTCAAGAGGTCGAGGGTCGAACCGCGTTGTGGTTCAGTAGCCGTAATCGCCGCCGGAAGTGCGTGGAGCTGCTGCTGGCCGCAGGGGCTAACCCTAATTTAGCGGACCACTACGGTCGCACCCCGCTGATGCGTGCCAAGAATCTGGCGATTGCAAGGATGCTGTTAGCGGCGGGGGCGGATGCTAAGATGACCGACAACGACGGCCAGACGGCATACGAACTCGCCGGTGGTCGCTGGGAATTTCGAGACATCTTGGCTGCAGCGTTGCAGGGCGGAACCTGAGGTAAGCTTGCGACATCGGGTGACCATGTTTTATACAGGTCGGCGCTAGGTATGGAGACGGGAGCTATCCTGCTACCGCTCCCCAGGACCAGATGTTGCGGCCAGAAGGCACTCGGTCGGGGTGGTCTTCGCCCGCGATGTTCGAGAGCGCGTCCTCGGCCTCTTCCGCGACGGTCCACCAGCCGGGGAGCATGGTGTGGGCCTCCGCTGCTAGTGTTGGAGGCCACGCTCGGTGGCCGCCTGATGGCTGGAATCGCTGGCCGCTTCTGTTCAAAAAAAAAACCGGCCCGCAGGCCGGCGTCAATTAGGAAAGGAGAGTCTCTCGCGCAAGGTCGTGCTCGAATGCTCGCAGTCGGGCGCTGAGATCCCACGATTCAACACGGTGGTGGTGGAGGTAGGCCAGCAGTCGCGCACGGTGGAGTTTGCGCTGCAGGGTCCAGGAACGACCGGCGGTGTAAAGTGCCCGAAGCATGGTGGGGTTCAGCCAGTCCAGGTCGGCGTTACGCACGCGTGCCTCTTCTAGAAGTTCTGGCGGCCAGTCGTCCAGCGGCGAGCCGACAACCACAGCCTCGGGGCAGATTTCCAGTGCCTTTCGCAGCCATAATTTTGCGGTGCGGGGGCTACGGCTGTCGAAGTGGCTCGCAACCGAACCGAGTTCGTCGAGGAGCACGCCGCGCTTCGCCCAAGAATTGATGTCCAGCGAAATGATCATTCTTCCTCCCGCTGCGGTTGCTGGAATTGCACCTCGCTAACGGCGGCGTCCAGGCATTCACGGTCCACCAGTTTCCGGCCCTGGCTGGCGGCGGCCAGCAGGCAGATGGAAGCCAGCCGATTCACCCGGCGTGGATTGCCTTGAGCATAGCGCCCCAATTCATCCGCAACATCACCCGGAAAGATCGGTCGTTTTGCTCCCGCCCATTTAAGCCGGTGCTCCAGATACGGCGCCACCTCTTTCGCCTGTAGCCCCTTCAAGTAAAAGCATGACGACAACCGGTCGCGCACTTCTTCAAGAGCATTGAAGTTCAGTTTCCGCAACGTTTCGGGCCCACCCAGGAAAACCAGCAGCAGCGGCATTTTAGAATCGAGCTCATAGTTCATCAGGGTTTTGAGTGTCAGCCAGCAATTGGTGCTAAGGTGATGGACGTCATCGAGTATTAGCACCGGAGTTCTCTGCTTTTCGGCCACGCCCAGCATCGCTTGCTTGAGTTTGGCCAGAGCTCGCGCCGTGTTATTGAAAGGCAGTGGCTCACCCAGCTGGGTCAGCAGCCCTTCGACTGCCGCGCGCACCGGGCTCTGCACCGCCGGCACCAGTTGCTCGAAGACGCTAAAGGAGCTGCTCGACAGCCTTTTCACGACCGACCGAAGCAGGGCAGTTTTCCCTGTGCCAGGGTCCGCAACGACCAGGATGGAGCCTTTCTGACGAGCCGCTTGCTCCATTCGGAGGGCTCCCTGCTGAAAACTCTGGAATGCAAAGAGCCCATCGACGTCAATGTCGACGGTGAAAGGATGGCGCCGAAGGCCGAAAGTATTCAGGACCAGGTCACTCATGGGAATTATCCTCCAGTTGGATCAGATTCAGTTCTTGCTGGCGTTTCCGCAGTTGTGCTTGCTCAAGGGAATGAAGATATCTCTCAGAAGCGTCCGTCTGAATTTTAGCGGCCGGCTTGCCTTGTCGGACCAAGGTTTTGTTGATCAAGGTTTCGGCGCTGGCCTCGCCTAATTTGCGACCTTCTTGCCAGAGAAAGATACGCTCCACGTTGTATGGGTCAAAACGTATGATCAGCTGCAACCCGGCCAGGCTGGGGTCTACGTAATACTTCTGGCCGGCAAAGTCGATGATGCCTTGAGATGAAACACGCCGAACTGCCCACTGGAGAAAGGCCTCCTCGATCAGCTCACGGGGGACGGGCGTGATGGGCGCACCTCGGAAGTGCTCGCGCGGTGCCTCTTTCAATTCAGAATGCCGGGTCGTATGGTATTGCTCTTGCCAGGAATCCAGTAATCGGTTCAATCTCTCTAGAGGAATCGGTGCGACATTCTCCACCTCGTTGAGCAACTGGTCGCGGAGTGTCCGGAAAAGGCGCTCTTGCTTGCCTTTGGACTCGGGATGGTAGGGTCGGGAGTGAATTTTGTGGATGCCCAGCATGGAGCAAGCGAGGCTGAAGTTCTTGCCGGAGTAGACCTTGCCGTTGTCGACTAATACCGCATTCGGCTTTCCGTGTTTCAGGATGGCCCGTGTGAGAGCCGCTTCGATGGCCGGCAGGCGCTCGTTGGCAAAGGCCTCCAGGTGGCAGATGAATCGTGCATGGTCGTCGAGCCAGCAAACGACTTTGGCGGTCACCTCTTTTCCTTCGTGGAAGACCCGGGGGCCGTGCAGAATGTCGCCCTGCCACAACTGGTTGGGCTGGTCTGCGGTGAACTTGCCGTAGGCCTGCTTGTCGGGTTCTCCGCGTCGCAAACCTGCTGCCCGGAGGTGTCGCCCGAGCGTTGTTCGAGCCAGTGACGTCCACGCCGGTTTCTCACTCGCCATAATTCGGAGTATGGCGGTAACGGTGCGACGCGGGTCTTCTGCGAATAGTTGCTTTGCCCGCTCCAAGGCTTCGAGCGGCAGCCGCCGCGCCGTGCCCCGATCGTGTCGGACCTGCAGAGCCAGACCTTTGAGTCGATGCTGGCGGTAAGCGTTACACCAACGCCTTAAGCTCCGAGCGGAGACGGAAATGAGGCCACGCCAGGGGTGGACGTGTTTCTCGCCGATCAGTTGCTTGCGGAGCTCGGTTTTCTGAGTGGCGCTTCGCAGCGGGTCGAGCAGCGGCGCCACAAGTTGAAATCTCCAGGCAGCCTCCAGCAGCAACTGCTCCTGACGATGCCGTGGGTCCCCTAAGATGGAATTTGGGTCGAACATGATTTACCTCCCATTCAAGTGGACCCATCTTGCGGAACGAGAAGTGGCCCGGCACTGCGAATTCTGTTGGTGTCGGCAGTTGTGCTAAAAATGGACGTAGGGAAGCAGACCCAATTCCTGGGGTCAATTTGGATAACGGTATAACCCGGAGAGAAAGGCTCGCTGCAGGACCAGAGGATAGAGGTTTGGAGAGATCTTCAGAACATCGGCGCAGGCCCTGGCGG
>JALHOV010000601.1:3440-4749 GCA_022842865.1 Vulcanimicrobiota bacterium
GCTTGTTTGGGTGGCCTCGGGGCAGAGCTGAAATAGCCAGCGTTCCTGCTCCGGGCCCAGCAACTGCCTCACCCAGCGTGCTCCCGTGTCAGCGGATGGCCCTACTACCTCCAGCAGGGTCTCCAGCCGCCCCGAACGCCCTACCAACTCGTCGAGCACTACTTGGACTACGCGAACGACGTAGCGTAGGTAGCGAGCGATGAAGGCCGGCAAGAACGAGAAGGTCCCGTGCTGGGGGCACCGCCAGCGCTGCACCGGCAAAGGCTCCAGCGTAGTTCCACACTCGAGCCTGATGTCGGTTCGCTCGTATTTTCCCCACTTGACCATCTCTGCCTGACAGCGCGGGCAGCAAGCCCGACTCCGATTTTTCGAAAAATTCTCTCTGTACTTCTTGATCTCCGGCGCCTCATCAGCGAGTCTGACATGGGCTTTGTTTTTAGTTGTTGCAAACCAAGAATGGCAGCCCTTGAAGGCCCGGGCAACCCCTGGGTCTTCTTTTTTGTGGGGCGGTCAACGAATCCGGTCAGTTCAGGCCGCTGCGCGGCCCTGGAGAGTGGCCTCTAATAGCTAGCTCCCTGAGTTTGGGGATGGCCTTCTTGGAACGGGCGACGCCCAGCGCGAAACTGGACCACCAGCGAACTTGGACCGCAGGGTCATCGAGAGCCTCAATAAGAGCGGATTCGGCGCGTCGATACCAGGCAAAGCGTGGAGAGCAGCAGTCCAGAGCGTTGGCAAGCCCTTCTGCGGCCTGCGCACGAATTTCCGGGTATTCGTCGAGCTTCTGGAGCACCTCGATGAACTCCGCGCAGGGCGTGCGCTCCCAGATGAGCCAGTAGCAACTCCAGTAGCGGACTTCTGGGATGGGGTGGCTGTGCATCCTCCAAAGAAATTCCCGGAAGACGTCCTGTCGACCAGATTCGGCCAGCTCTCTGGAGGGCGCGCCGCCCTCGCCCGGTTCGGTAGCTGCGTCCAGCTGAGAGAAAAGCTCGCGCATGCGCAACTTGGTCATGCGAGGGGTATGCCGAGGATCGGGCTCGGGTTGATCGAGGTCGGACACTTGCACAGTGTCCCGCAAATGCCCCATTTTGTCGAGTTTCTGGCGTGATCACCGGGTCAATCCCTTATAAACATTGGAAAAATGCTGGCGGGCTCGGCCGGTGATCAGATCGGTGATCAACGGCCGAAACTTAGCTTGACATCGAGTCGTCCAGAAATGAAAAAAGCCCGCTGTTGCGGGCTTTTTTGTTGGTCGGAGTGCACGGATTTGAACCGTGGGCCCCTAGGAGCGCGGCCGAAAACCCCATTGACA
>JALHOV010000602.1 GCA_022842865.1 Vulcanimicrobiota bacterium
CAATAGCATACCCAACCTGGGTGGTTTCGAAGTGGTTCGGGTCGCCTCGGGAGAAATCTATGGCTCCGTTCTCGGTGTCAAAGAGGAGTACGGCAGCGGAGCTTTCAGCGTGATACCCGTCGCACCTACTTCACGAATTCGATGAGCGGGGTCGAAGGCCAAAACTCCCTGATGCGAGCTGAATCCGTACTCATCGGGTTTGGAGCGGTCTAAAGCGACTGCGCAACACCCACGGCTAATGCAGGAAGACCGAGTTTGGTTTTGGATTGAAAGGTATGCGACCGTGGTCGCACCACATCGTCCGCCAGGGGAGGTTGATGGCCGGACTTTCGGGCTGAGCGGTCGAGACTCACCTCCCTCGACCCTGAAAGCCCTGGCTGAGCTCTAGACGCGCGAGAGAACTCTCGGTCAGTCAGGCTATCTTAGCCGGATCGTGCCTCACGAATAATGTTACCAACCCCACTGTGGGCGGAGGTGACAGAATTGTGAGATCGTTGAGGGGATTTCAGTCAAAAAGAGAGCTTCTTTGTCAAATAAGGTGGCGTTATCAGACCGCTACGCACCTTGTTCTAGACATTCCAGTTGCGCACCAACTCCTGCAATTGGGCCAGCGGCAAAGAAGACTTGGCGGCGGCGATTCCGGGCTTCCCCCCGCCTCCCAGGCTTTGGGCCAGTCGCGGGGCCATTTCGGGATCGTGGCTGCGGATGCAAACTTGCACGTGGTCGTCGTGTTCCACCAGCATCACCGCTACGGGGGACGTGCGCGCTAAGTGGTTCAGGCGAGCGAACATGGCGTCCTGCAAATCGACTGAATTGGTGTTTGGATCAGCCAGGTTGCCCCCCTGGGTGGCCAACTGCTGGGCGGTCCGAGGCACGGTTAGCAGAGAGCGACTTGGGGAGATCTCCTCGCTGTAACCCTGGCCTTGATTTTCTAGGAGGGCGTCCCGTAAAGACTGACCTTGGGGGGCCAGGAGTTGGCCCTTGAGGTGCACGGGAGACATCAGCATCCCTTGGGCCTCGTCAGGCAGTTGGCTTTTGAGGCGACTACAGGCCGCGGCCAAGTCTGCGTCTCCTCGGTTTTGCAGCAAATGTTTCAGGACCGGAGCGGTTTCGCTGCGGGTGGCGTTGGCGAGCAAGCCGGTATCCGTCAAGATGCCCGTGATCAGAGGCGCCGCGATGCCTTGCCATTGCTGTGGCGCGAGGGTTTCTGCCAGCGATGCCACCAACACAGCCGCGGCATCGGCTGGAGTAATCCAGCTCTGCACGGGGCAGGACAAGGGAGGGGGCGTGGTTTGGTGGTGGTCGATGATGACAACCGACGGTGCCTGCTCTATCATCGGCCGAGCACGGCCCACCCGATCGAGCTGGGCCACGTCTACCATCACGACCAGATCATAAGATTTCTCGCGGATATCGTCCCACTCTCGACATTCGCCCGGCGTGGCCTGATCGCGGAGCCATCCCGGCATGGGGCCATCCAGAAAGTAGTCGGCTTCCTTGCCCAGGTTTTCTAGCAGACGGCGCAAGGCCAGCCCGCTACCAACGGTGTCACCGTCGGGCGGAGTGTGGCTGACCACAAGCACGCGTTTCGCGTCGCGCAGGGCCTGAACAACCGGGTCCGGTGGCTTCAGCTGAACCGGATTCAGGGGTTGCACCTGACTGAGATCCGGGACCCGGTCGGCCCGTTCGGTCCATTGACGGGGAGAGGATAGCTGGGGCGGGGCAAATCGCTCCTGACCTGAAACCAACCAGACCTGGGCGTTGGGATCGACGGGACCGTCCAGGGTCATTTTCAGCAGCCCGTTACCGTCTTGAGGTACCACTGCCGCATCGCTGACGGCAAGGGGGCGCATGACATCGCCACTAGAGACCCAAACGGTGTAGCCGGCCAGACCGCCAATCATGGCGGCGGGTATGCTAAGGCTCACCTCTTGGCGCAGCTGGCCAGAGGGTTTGGCGCGAGTCGCCTGGATGTTCTCCAGCAACGGCAATGTGGGACTGGATGTGAAGTTATCGGTCGGCACAGCCGCATCGGAGGGCGCAGCGCGGGATGTTCTCGCGGGTGCCAGACGATGACCTGAGCCTGTGGCCTGGATCATGTACGCCTTCTTCGGGACTGCCGGCTTGATCCATTCAACCATGCAGATGACACCTCAGTGGTTGCCATAATGGGTCGACTGGGAAGCAAAGCTCAAAACGAGGGGGGTTACGATCTACTACCGCTGATGGACCTGCTCCACGATCTGGCGGATGGCGTCAGTGACCACGGCGGGAGAATCTACCATCATCAAGTGGCCGCTGCTGGTCTTCCTGACATGTTCTCCACCCAGGGCGGAGGCCAGCAGGTCCTGGCCGGCCAGCCAGTCAGCGAAGGTCAGGAACTTGGGATTGCCGACGATCTCGGGCGGCAGAAGGTCAAGCCGCAACCACTTGTCGGCGCTCAAGACGATGCTCGGCACTTTGGGCAAGGGTCCCGCCGCTCGAATCTGCCGGCACGCATCAGCCACCAGGATGCCTTCACGACCCTCCGAGGTGACTCGGTGGCCCTCGTCCCAAAAAGCGAACTTCTCCGGGCCCAGCACCTCTTCCATGCCTGCGCCGGTGGCGTCCACCATCACCAGGCCTGCCACGAATTTCGGATAACGGCGGGCATACAGGGAGCCGATGAGGCCCCCGTAGGAATGGCAGACCAGGACGTAGGGCGCGGGCAATTTGCTCGCAACCAGGAGAGCTTGCAGGTCGTCGACCGCCTGATCCACGGAGTGGGGCTGAGGCACTGGTGTCGAGAGATTGGAGCCTTCGAAGCGTGTGCCCGGCCGGTCATACACCAGCACCCGAGCGAAACGGGCCACCGAGGGAAAGACCCCATCATCGCTGAGATACACGTTCCCGAGGCCGGAAGTGAGGTCATCGCCTGGAGAATTTTGGGCCGGATCGGACGGGTCCAGGATGAGACTCCAGGTTTCGGCTGCCACTCCCTTCCCTGCAATCAAGACGACCGTGGGTTCTCCCTGGCCACGCCACTCTGAGAAGATTTTGCGGCCATTGCCGATGTCGACGAGTCCTTTGAAGTCCGCCAAAGGGGTCGCGACCGCGGCTGGGAGCGAAACCTCCGTGGCGCCAGACTGGCCACAGGCCGGGAAGAGCCAACCGGCGCTAAGCACCAGACTCAAAAACGCCAGACGCCACTTCGGTCCTCGAGTATGCTTATCGGTCGTCAATTCCGCCTCCTTGGGTGTCCCCTGTCAAAATCTGGATATCAAGCAGACCCGCTGCACGTTACTTTCCCTGGGACGTGAAGGCCAGCGTTCCGCTGATGAGCAGACCATCGTCGGGGGTCAAGTGGAGATGCTCGGGCTGAACCGAGCGGCCATCCGGGAGGGTGGGGATGAAGCGGTTGACGGGCCGGCCGGACGAGTCGAACTGGGTGATAAAACCTCCGACGGCATCCGTAACGAAGACCTGGTAGCTGGAGGTAATCACCAGCGCCCCCGGCAGGTTGAATTCGCCCAACTCGCTTCCACGTCGGCCATAGCTGCGCTGCCACACGCCGTTCTGATCGAAGACCTGGACACGGGCGTTGCCCCGGTCGACCACGTGGATCAGTCCGTCCGGGGCCACGTCGATGCCATCCGGATTGTTCAGTTGAGTCTCACCGCTGCCTTTGCTGCCAAAGCGACGCACAAATTGGCCGTCCAGGCTGAAGACGCTGATGCGATGGGCCACCGACTCGCAGGCGCAAAGCAGCTGGCGGGGGATGTCGATGGCCAGGTCGCTGAGTGAGCGCAGCTGGCCGCGCCCGATCACGGCCAGGGGCTGACCCTGGTCGCTGATCACTTCGATCTCCGCGTTACCCTCGTCAACCACGTAGAGGCGCCCGGAAGCGTCCGACTCCAGGTTGACGGGCACGTTGAAAAGGCCGTCGCCGCGGGTGGGATCGCCGATCTGCCAGACGATTCCACCCTGGGAATCTAAGCGGCTCAGGCGATAGAGGGTCGGCTCCAGCAAATAGGCCACCCCGGCCACATCAAAGGCCAGCACCCGGTTCAAGACCACCGCAGCGCCAGAGGCGCCTGAGGAGGCACCGTTCGCCGAAGAGCCGCCTGAAGGCACCAGCACGGCGCTCTCTCCATCGGAGCCACAACCCGGCAGGGCACTCAGGCTGAGAGAGGCGCAGGCTAGCTTCAAGAAATCGCGTCGTTCCAGCATGTCAGCTCCTCCCCGGGTAGAATCCGGAATAGCAGATCAGATAAACCCCGAAGGACAGTTGGGAGCCCGCGGGGACTTCGGCGGGCGAAAGTCCGGCCAGGTTGGGCAAATTGAAGGTCCGAATCCCATCGCCACCATAGGCGGTGCCAAAAACCGAAAAGAGAGGCAGGTTCTGTGAAAGGGGCAGGGTGCCACCGGCGCAGGGCAGGTGGTTGGATAGCAGCCGACTTTCGCCGGTCGCACCACAGAAGATGCGGATGGAGCCCAGGTAGTCTCGAGCCGAACCGCGGGATCCGTTGAGGTCGGGGTAGAAGCCCGCGATGGGAATCACATAACTACACTGGGGCAGCGGGACCTTCGTCACCAGGTTGGGCAGTTGGAAGTTGTGGATTCCATCGCCGCCGTAGCTAGTGGTCCGTCAAGACTCGATTTTAGGGTAGAGCGATTTGAGTTTGACCCGGGCGTCGTCGACTTTCATTTGCCAGTCCACCCCTCTCTGCAGAGAATTGACATCTTGGGACCAGG
>JALHOV010000603.1 GCA_022842865.1 Vulcanimicrobiota bacterium
GCAAAAACTCGGAAAGTCGCAGACTGTACATCTGCAATTCGTTGAGCGTGCGCACGAAAGGATGGCCTTTGCCGTAAGCGATCCAGCCCAGCAAGCTGTCGAACTGTCCCAGGAAGACGAAAAAAGTGCTCACCCCCGTTACGATCAGCGGTCCTAGGGCCGGCCGAATCTGCCTTTGAGCCAGCGGAATGACCCAACACGGGACCAGCATCACCAGCCAGAAGAACCAATAATACGGATTCTGCCAGGCGCTGACGGCGCAGAGCGCGAGCATTCCCGCCCAAACCTTCGGGGTCATCGGACGGCGCCGCCAAAACCAGTTGGTGGCGACCCAAAGGAAGGGCACATGCCAGCAGTAACTGAGGTTGATGTGCACGGTGTCGCGCACAAAGAGATAGCGCGTCATCGAGAAGCTGGCCGCGCAAAAGACCGCCGGGGCCCGGGTCGCACCCAACATGCGGGCGGCCACATAGAAGCTCGCTCCTGCCAGTAAATGAGCTACCAGAATGGCGATGTTATAACCTTCGGCAACGCCGAACCAGTTCGTGAGCAGCCCACCGAAGTCCCAAATCAGCTCCTCAGGCGTGGGGAAGTCACACCAGTTGGCTGTGAAAGGAGCATTCAGGCGGCTGACCATGCGGGCTTTCCAGGGTAGCGCATCCCCCTCGGCAGCTACTTTCGAGTAAGCCTGCATCAAGGGAACATCGTTGAAGGTGTACCAGGGGCGACGCAGTTCCTGAAGGGAGAAGCATCGATAAGCAAAGCAAAAGGCCGCGAGGCTCAAAAGTAGGACAAGTCCGAGACAAAGGGTCTCTTTGAGCCATTCTTCGCGCTTCTTCACGGGATTGTGTTGTAGGGCACCAGGGGTGTTACTCCTGAACGGGAACGAATCCAGCCGGTGGTTTGGCGGTGCCCTGGAACAGGAACTCCTCGATCTGATCGAAGAAAATCTGATTGGTGCTGTCGTCCATTAAGTCCAGGCGGTTCTCATTGGTGACCATGATGAAGTGCTCTTCGAAGAGCTTCCAGGCCTGGGCGGATACTTGCTCATAGACCTTCTTGCCCACCGGGCCCGGAATCGGCGGCGCCTCCAGGGCGGGCAGTTCCTTGTTGAGTTTGACGCACATAACCGTTTTATTTTGGCTCATAGCTTCTCCTTCGCTTATTCTTCCTCGGGCGCCTCTCGCCAAATGGGGCGGGAAATGCCGTAGTGTCGAAGCAACAGCCATTCGCGCAGGCGGCGCATGACCAGACCGGTGCTCCAATGGTCCGGGCCGGGGGGGCTGACCAGGATGGTATATAGCCCCATCCGGTTGCCGCCCACGATGTCCGAATAGATCTGGTCGCCCACTATGGCGGTGGTGGCCGGAGTGCAATTCATGCGTTCCAGAGCCCAATAGAATCCAACCGGATGGGGCTTGCGCGACCAGAAATCCGCGGCAAACAGGTCGGGAATTCCCAGCTGTTTGCCGATCCTCTCCATGCGCAACTGACGTTCGCTGCCGAACATGGCGTTGGAGAGCAGGCAGGCGCTGCGGATCCAGCCTTCTGCCTGGGCCTTCTGCAGATACTTGACCACCTTGTCTTCCACTTTCTGGGAAAACTGAGGCAGCAGGGTATTGTCCACATCGAAGATGTAGTTGACGATGCCGCGCTCCGCCAGACGGGCGAAGGGCACTTCCAGAACGGAAGGCAACACCAGGTCTGGCAGGCGCGGATCGAGACCGATGCGCACCTGCTGATGAGGCTGGGAAAAGAAAAACCGCCCTTCTAGGCGGTCTTTCTTACCATCGGGTTCACCAGAGCTCAAGCTTTGGCTAGACCTTGCTTGGCGGCTTCGGCAAACTGGGTGAAGGTTGCAGCATCGCTGGCGGCTAAATCCGACAGGATTTTGCGGTTCACTTCAACTCCCGAGGCCTTGAGGCCAGCGATCAGACGGCTGTAGGACAGACCGTTCTCGCGGGCACCGGCGTTGATGCGGGCGATCCACAGGCGACGGAGGTCGCGCTTTTTGGTGCGACGGTCGCGAGTGGCGTAAGCCATGGAGTGATTGAGCGCCTCGGTCGCGCAATTGACGCGACGGCTACGAGCTCCCCGAAAGCCTTTGACGGCTCTCATCAGTTTGCGACGTTTTTTAATCGCAATATTAGCGCGTTTTACTCTGGGCATAACTTATCTTCCTTTCCTTCCAACGGTCCCTAAAAGATGTAGGGAGCCAGCAGTCTCAACCGCTTGGCGTCCGAAGGATGAACCAGGACGACCTTCCGGAACTTGCGCGTGCGCTTGGGAGACTTCTTTTCGCGAATGTGATGACAGCCAGAAAACTGGCGCATCCTCTTAATCTGGCCACTGCCGGTTACTCGCAGGCGCTTGGCGACCGCCTTCCTTGTGCGAATCTTAGGCATCGGGCGCTCCTTTCGTTTGGGGGATCACTCCCCGATAGAATGTTCTAGCCGGCGTCCGGTTTGGCCGGCGCAGGGGTTGGGTTGGGTTGGGGGTGGGGGGTCGCGGGTGCGGGAGCCGACGGAGCGACGAAGGACGAGCCTGCGGCGCCTGCGGTCGAACCGGCTTTGGGGGCGAGCACCATAATCATGTTGCGCCCTTCCAGCCGAGGCCGATTTTCGATGATGGCCAACTCCAGGGAGTCATTGAAGACTCGCTCGAGCAGTTTCAGCGCGATATTCGCGTGCACGACCTCGCGGCCGCGGAACATCATCGTCACCTTAACCTTATCGCCCTCGTGCAACAAACGTTGGACCATCTTGCTTTTGACTTGATAGTCGTGCTCGTCGATCTTCGGGCGAAGTTTGACTTCTCGAATCTCCTGGACTTTTTTGCGCTGAACGCTGGCTTTCGCCGCTTCGCGGTTCTTTTTGGCCGCCTCGTACTTCCACTTCCCATAGTCCATCAAACGACAGACAGGTGGTTTTGTCTGAGGTGATACCTCCACCAGGTCGAGATCTCGTTCTTGAGCGAGCCGCAGAGCGTCTCGCGGATCCATGATACCGAGTTGCTCCCCCCGGTCGTCGATTACACGGATTTCTCGGGCTCGAATCTGTTGGTTAACGCGTAGATCCTTGGAAATAAGTCAACTCCTTGTTCCCGGACAAAGACAGAAAGAGCCTATCGGCTCTAACTTACTGCGACCTGCGAGGTGCAGGCTCAGGCGGACAAGGTGGACCTCGTGCGCTTTCGCGGTAACCACTGCTAGCGATGCTGCAGGGTGAGAAAGATAAATCTTTCTGCTTTGACCTGTTATGCGACCGAAAGTATAGCAACTGGACCGAACAGCGTCAATCACATGGCAGGAAGTATTTCTAACCCCGCGGCTCGAACGGGTCAGCCGTGTTGAAACGCCTGCTGAACTGGAGCTGGACGGCCGCCGGTTGGGTGCCTCTGAGCCCCCTGGGCTTGATTTGTCTGGTTGCCTCCATTCCCGTCATGCGCTATCTGGCTCTGGGCAGTCAGGATCTGGTGCTGCAGTCTCTGTGCTCGGGCTTTCTGGTAGTGTTGGCTCTGGTGATGGTATTGGTCAGCCTGCGTACCCTCGCTCTGCTGCAGCAGTTGCACAGGGGGAGCGAGGCCTTGCCTCAGGGTGCCGAGGCGGAACGCCCCTACTGGCTGCCCACCCCGGCTCCTTTGTGGAGCTGGTTTCCTTTTGTCCAGGTCAACTGGCGCTGGCTGGAGCCGGACGCGGCCGTGCGCCTGGTGCGTCGCGATGGTTTCGACCAGGAAGAGATCGTGATGGCCCGTCGCGGCTACTACCATCATGTCGTGCGTGAATTTGTCGTAAGCGATTTGCTCGGTTTGGCCCGCCTTCGCTTTCGGCGCAAGCAGCTTGGAGAATTCCGGGTCATTCCCGGGGTAGGCAAATTGAATCAGCAGCCCCTGCTGGTGCGCTGGAGCAGCGGGGAGGACATTTCCGATCCTCGCGGCAACCCGGACGGCGACCGCGTGGATTTGCGCCAGTATGCTCGAGGCGATTCGCCGCGCACGATACTTTGGAAGGTCTTCGCGCGCACTCGTCGCTTGATGGTGCGGGTGCCCGAGCGAGCTCTGGCTCCTCGACCCAAGGTGTGCGCCTATCTGGTAACCGGACCCCGGGATGAGGCGGCTGCGGCCGTCTGCCGGGTGCTCCTCGAGGGCGATATGCTGGGCCCGGAATGGCGCTTTGGATGCGATGGGACCGACGGTCAAGATCATCAAAAATATGCGGCCATGGAACGCTTGTGCCGCTCGGCCGACAGTCGCACACCTCAGCCGTCCCAGGTTTCCGCTTACCTGCGCCAGGCAGAGCAGGATGGATACTCCCAAGGAATTGTTGTTTTGCCCCTCGATCTGGCCGGTCAGGAGGTGGCTGTGCGCGACGCTTTGATCGCCAGCCGGGTGCCTCTCCAGTTGTGTCTGGCCATTGATGGCCAGCCTGCTCCGGTGGCCGAAGTGGGCTGGAGAAGATGGTTGGTCCGGCCTCCGGTCGCTGAGAAACTGGGAGACGACCTGCGTCGAGCGGCAGGTCTGTGGCGTGGCTTTCCTGGCCCCATTCTGCTCATCGATCGCCGCAACGGTGCGATGCTGGGCGATTTGCAAGTGTTTGCCAGGCGCAGCGCGTGAACGAGCGGCCTCGCCTCTTTTGGATCAGCCTTTTGCTGCTCTGGCCGTGTCTGGCCTTTCTCAATCAGTTTTTGGTCACTCCTTCGGCCGGTATTCCTAGATCGGAAGAGC
>JALHOV010000604.1:0-2284 GCA_022842865.1 Vulcanimicrobiota bacterium
TAAAGGGGTGATCACCCCTCATTCGCCCGTTGTTTCCCCTACTCGTCAGCATTTGCGCTAGGCCAGGTTGCTTCAGCAACAAGTGGACTCTCTGGAGCGTGCACGCCCTGGTGAGCCGCACCAACTGGACCAGCAAAAGCTAGCTGAACTTCGTCAGCAGCTGCAGGCGCATCGAACAGCGGCTGCCGATCTTCGCAGTCAAGCCCACGGCTTGCGCGGGGCCACGCTGGCGGTGGAAGCGGGAGGCGTCTTTACCATCCCCTTTGTGGCCGACATGGGCGCCTATGTGGGCGGCCAGATATCTGGTCCCGATACCGGCAATCCGGCCCTGGATGGCTTTGCTAAAGCCTCCTTAGGAACCACTTTGGGAGTGTCCGCCGGCTACGCACTGGGCCGCGAGAGAAGCGGTCGTTATGGCGGCGCCGGACTTTTGAACCTGGGCTATCAGACCGGCAATCCGATCTCCGGCAAGTCGCTGAGTGTGCGTTGGCCCGGACTGGGAAGCTTGTCTCTCCTCCAAAGAGGTTTTGGCATCACTGTCCATTTTCCCATCGGCTTTCATTTCCCCGGAGGATTTAAGCTGGAGGCGGCCGCCTCGCTCGACCTCGAGCACCCTGCCTTGGAGCGGATCAATCGGCCGATTTTTGGGGGCATTGACTATGCCCTGGAGCGGGCCCGACGCGACCTGGAAATCGTCAAACAAAACCTGCCCGGCTTCGCCTCCCACTGGGTCCAAGGACGAGTTCCGCCTCAATCCAGCCAACCCTCAGTTCCGACCAGTCAACCCTCGATTTGCCGATTGGACCCAGTCCAAGCGATAGAATCTGCCCCACTAAGAAAGGAGTCCAAGCCATGAGCCCTGTCGCCACCCTTCCCCCTGTGCAACCGCCCCAGCGTCAGTGGGTCAAGCCTTCCAAGCCGAGCCCCATCGACAACTTTGAGTCGTTTGTAAGAGTGAGAGGCTCCCTCGACCCAACCCAGGAAGCCGTTTATTACTGGACCGGATCCATCCACGCTCAGGAACCGGAGAAGCCTGCTCGTCACCTCTTCGATTTCGAGGGATTCAACATCGCCCGAACGGTGATCGACGCTCAGGGAAACTGTCAGTTGCTGACCCGCGAAATGGCCGTCTATCGCGACCCTGAAACTCACGAGATCCTGAAAACCTGGGAGAACCCCTATAGCGGCAAGCGCGTCAACGTTCTACCCGTATGGAACGACCCGGTCAATAATCTTCTGCCTAACCAGGGTGGATTGTCGCCAGTGGCGGTTACGGACCTGGGCGATAAGGCCAGTTACAGCATTGACGCTTTCCTGAGTTACCCCTCTCCGCTGCCGCGCCAGACCTACGCCGCCTATTCCCAATCTGACACCTACCAGGGTGCAGAGCTATTCAATTTTTACGTCGACAAAGAAGATCTGGCCAATCCGGCCCTGCCCTCGGTGCCCTCGCAAATTTCCTGGACAAGGCTGGGCCCCTGGCTGCCCTGGATGCAGATGGCCGATCGACCGGGTCAGATGGTCTACCACGCCCGAGGCGCCAAGCTGGAGGACGGCGTGAAAGACCTGCCCCAGGACTTGCGGGACTTTGTCAGCGGCCAGCAACCCAAATACCTGAGCGCACCCGAGCGTTGGTCGCGACCCAATGAGACGAGTTGGACCTACTTTAAAAAACAAATTGACTCGGGGAGCTACCAGGCGAATCCCCCCCAGGAAAAGGAGCTTTCATGACCCAGGCACCCGAACGACAGACTCTTGAAGTTCAGACGGCCACGATGGACCGGCGCGACCAGCAACGATATCGCCTCTTCGAGACCCTACGATTTCGCTGCGATTCAGGACCCTTTCTCAAGGTAAAGGCAATCGATCTGAGCCTGGATGGCCTCAGTCTCGAGTGTTCCCAACAAATGCCCCTCGGCGCCACCTGTCAGGTGCTTTATGTGCATCCAAGTCGCGGCCTTTGCTGGGTCGAGGGAACGGTTCTTTACAACAGACCTTTTGCCGATGGCTTTCATGTGGGACTTCAGTTGCAGTTCCGCAGTATGGCCGACCGATTGCCCTACCAACAGCTCATTCTGTCTCTGGCCCAAAAAGATTCACCGAAGCCCTCGCCCGACCAGAATGCGGTAGAAGGCTCGAAAAGTTAATCCTGGGCGGGGTTGTGGTGGCGGCGGCCACCACCGTTCTGTTTGCCTAACCTTTTGATGAAAGACTGGCACACGCAAGAAGACGAATTTCAACCACGTTCCCTGGTTGCCCTTGCTGCTGAATTTCGCTGACCCTT
>JALHOV010000604.1:2294-4720 GCA_022842865.1 Vulcanimicrobiota bacterium
GCCCTACCAACAGCTCATCCTGTCCCTGGCCCAAGAGGTTTCAGCGAAGCCCTCGTTTGGCCAGAATACGGTAGAATCCGCCAGAAACTAACATTCCAACAGGGGGTAATCGTCCATGAGTTATAATATTCGCCGCTGGAATCCATTCTTGGTTTCTGTTCCGGATATTGGAGTTGGCGTATTCTGGGCGCTCAGCGGCACGGTTGCACCCTGGATTATTTACAGCCACACCCAGTCCAACTTTCTAGCCATGCTGGTGATGTCGATGGGGGCGTTCACCGGCATCTTTATGCAAATTGTCTCGGGAATTTTGAGTGACAGGACCGCCTACACGGAAAAGTGGGGAAAACGGACACCCTGGATCCTGGGAGGGGTTGTGGTGGCGGCGGCCACCATGGTTCTGTGGGCCCTGGTCCCCAACTACTGGACGCTTTTTGTGGTTGCTTTTGCCACCTACGCGGCCGTCAACTTTTACCAGGGCCCCTACTACACCATGGTGATGGAAGTGGTTGACCCCGACCAAATCGGCTACGCCAATACTTTGGCGCGCACTACGGCCCAAATTGGGGCAACAGCCATTTCCTTTGTCAGCGCTATGATCTTCTTGAAGTGCGGCGCCCTGGTGACCTGCATTTTGATCTCCCTGTTTTTGCTGGTGCCGACCTTCGCAGTGCTGCCGGGAATCCTCAAGGAGCGCCCAGAGCACTTTGTGACCAACACCCAATGCAAGTTGAGCTTTGATTTCGTCCGCTATCCTCGGGTCGTGCAGCTCTTTGCCGCCACCTTTTGTTTTTTCGCTGGCTATGGCTGCCTCGTCCCCTTGCTCACCCCCTACTTCGTCAACCATCTGCATTTCAGTAAGGAGAATGCCGGCTTTGGCATGACCTTATATGCTTTTTCCAGCATTTTTTATGGGATCTTCGCCAGCCGAGTCAACGACTTGTTCGATAAGAAAAAGGTCTATCTGGTCGCTGCCGTGGCCTTTTTTCTGGTTTTTTTCAGCGGCAACTTTATTCACGACTCCGTTCCTGCCTTTTACACCTTTATGGCCTGCGCCGGCATCACTTTCCTGGCCATGCAGATCTCCATTTACACCTTGTTGCCTGAGGTTGCGCCGCGAGCTCGTTTGGGCGAATTTCAGGGTCTGCTCAATCTGTTTATCTCTCTTTCGCAGTTCCTGATGATGATTACCATGGGAGAGGTTTTGGATCGCGGCGGCGCCGCCTACCTCTATCCGATCGGCAGCTTGATTGTCTTTCTCTCGATCTTGATCATGATTCCCAACCTGAAAGCCAACGAGTAAACCCCTATGTCACAGCTCTTTCATTTATCCAGCCCTGCCAGCAGCCTGGTCCTGCTCAGCCGCGGAGAGTGCCTCCCCGAGATTCTCTATTGGGGCGCCCGACTGGAGCTCCAGCAAGGGGAACGGGATCAACTGATGCAAAGCCAACTCCCGCCTGTGCCCCAGGGGTTTCTGGATGAGGCTGTGCCCATCACTCTGCTGCCTACTTTGGGTGAGGGTGCCTTTCACTACAACGCTCTCAGCGGCCACCGTGTGGGCCAGGCCTGGGCCCCTCAGTTCAAGATCGACTCGATCGAGGCCAGCACACCCAGCCAGCTGACCCTGGTGGCCACCGACGGCCGCGCTCAATTGCAGGTGACCCTGGTTCTTCGGATCAATGCCTGGAATGTTCTGGAGACATCCATCGATTTGAAAAATGTGGGCACCTCAGACTATTCTCTGGAGAATTTGGGTCTCACTCTGGTTTTACCCGAAAGCCTGAGTGAGATTACCCAGTTTCATGGACGCTGGCTTCACGAATTTCAGACCCAGAAGTCGACCTGGGATCAGCCCAACTATAGCGTCGAGAACCTCAAGGGTCGCACTTCCAGCGACAACCCCTCCTTGTTGCTTCTGGCCGAGCCTGGATGCGGCGAGCAGAGTGGTGTGGTGTATGCTTTTCATCTTGCCTGGAGCGGCAACCATTACTACAAGCTGATGACCCTGCCGGATGGACGGCGCCTGGTCCAGTTCGGTGAAAAGCTGCTTCCGGGGGAGATTTTGCTGGGACCGGGCGAAACGCATCCGTCTCCCGTTCTTTACGCTACCTTTTCTGACCGAGGAACCCAAACAATCAGCGGTAACTTTCATGAATTCATTCGCCGGTCGCCCACCCTGGCGAGCCATCGACTGCCTTACCGCCCGGTGCACTTCAATACCTGGGAAGCCATGTATTTTGACCACAGCTTGGACAAGCTTGGCCTGCTGGTCGACCGCGCCCACCAAATTGGAGTCGAGCGCTTCATTCTGGACGATGGTTGGTATCGGGGTCGAAACCACGACCGGGCCGGCTTGGGAGACTGGTTTGTCGACCGGCAAAAATATCCCCAGGGGCTGGCTCCTCTCATCCATCAGGTGCTGTCCA
>JALHOV010000605.1 GCA_022842865.1 Vulcanimicrobiota bacterium
AGGTATTCATATCCTTGCAACACATGGGCAATCGGCAGAGTGCAAGATGGGGCCGTCCGGCACCACCCCGGAGTAAAATTTTAAGCCACACTAGGAGAAACGACCTTGAGCAGCACGATTGCGCTGATTTTGGTGATGATCTGGGCCTTGACCCGCCCGGACGCACGCCAGCTGTAAAGCAAGAAGAGCCAACCCGAATGTTAGCCGGGTTGGCTCAGGACACACATTTTGTAAAGTTTACGGTTGTACGTCCACCCAGACGCCGTTGACGAAGTTCTGGTCCAGCACCAGGGCGCCGCGCTTGATCGAGCGGTGGAAGTATTGGTTCTCCGCATTCGGCGCCAGCGGCCCGGCAATCACCTCGAAGGAACCCGACGGGTATTGCACGGTGACCTGCTGGCCGTTCTTCAGGCTGGAGCAGCTAACCGGTTGCCCGCCCACCAGGAAGGTAGACGAGATCGGTACCTTGATAGCGGTGGTATCCGGGGTACGCACGTAAACCGCGGTGGGTTCCACCTGATAGACGGTTCCGACAACGGTGGTGCCTTCCAGGCTGGTCTGAGCCATAGCGGCTCCGGTCATAGCCAGGGCGACGATAAATTTTTTGAGTAACATGGAAGCTGGTTCCTTTCGTTCTGAGGGCACCGGGAGAACAAACATCTCCGCCATCGCCCCGCTCTGCCACCATACTGCCCTATGCGAAGTGCCGACCCCAGGGAATATCGTCCCCCTTCTCAAAGGATGCCAATACTGCAGGCAGGGACAACTTTTGTCAACGCGGCAATTTGTAACGAATCCTACCGACCCATCAACGCTCCCATCGAAATTTTTTGGTAAGTCATGTTTCCCTCCCAAACGGCTGGGTAAGTCATGGTCGGCCAAGCAAACAGTGACAATTCCTGTCACGCAATGACAAAGATTGTCACAAAAGCGTAGAAGCGGCCCAATCTTCATATCTGGTTAACATGTTGGCACGGGGGGTGTGCCAGTATGTGGGGGAAGATTAGGAAAGGAAGTCCCAATGATGAGTGGTATCGCACTGGTTCTGGTGATGATCTGGGCGCTGAGTCGCCCCGACGCCCGCCAACTCTAAAACACACACACGAAATACAGGAAAACTTGAGAGTAGTGAGCCTTCCGTAAAAGAGACGGGGGGCTTTCGTTTTTTAGGCCCTGATTTTTTTGAGCAGTTGGGGGGCGAGGGCGAAGGCTTCGCTCAGCGCGCTTTCGATCGAGGCGCAGGCCTGGCCATCGGAATGGCACAGGTGAACGTTGCCGTGATGACGCGGCAGAGCCAGCATCTGGCGCACCACTCCGCGGCGCGAGCAGAAAATCTGGTGTCCATAGCGAGTCACGTTGACTTCGCGCAGTTTGTCTTTCGGGAAGCCGGTACGCATCTGCACGTCCTCCACGATTTTCGAGGCCAGGGCTCGTCCATCTCCCTGCAAAAGCAGGGCTCGGCCCACCGTAGCGTCGCGGAACGGGGCGTAGACCGTAATCACAGTGGCGTCCTTGATCTTGTTGCCGGTGGGATAATCGGCATCCACAAAATCGGCCCACTGATTGTTTCCCGGTGCCCAGTGGTCGTAGCCCTGGTGAAACACCTGGCCTTCAAAACACAGATTGGCCACCAGGTAGGATCCGTACTCCAGGCTGCGCATGGTGGTCAAAGCCTTTTCCTCAGCCCAGGGAATCAGGCGGGCGGCAAAATAGTAGGGACAGGCCAGGACCACCTGGTCGGCCTCGATGCAGCGCATCTCCGGATTCTCAGCGTGGGTATCGAAGAACCCCACCCTGACCTTAGACCCCGACGGGTCCACCCGGTAGACCGATTGACCGGTCATGATCCTGCCGCTGCCGGCCTTCTCGATGCCGGCCTCCAGGCGTTTGGCCACAGCGGCGTTTCCGCCGGGGAAAGCATAGATGTCCATCACCAACTCCGACAGACCGCTCACCCCGATGTAGGCGGAAATCTTCTTGCTGTCGCCGCCCAGGGCGGTCCAACAGTATTCGTCGGCCTGGGGCACATAGTCAGGATAGTCTTTCTGCAACCAATCGTAGTAGCTGATATCATCCAGAGCCAGGGCCCGGGCGCTGGCCTTCTGAATGGGAATGGTGGGATAGTCCGCGCCATTCAAAAGGGTCTTCATCTCCTTTTGAATGCGCTCGATAGTTTTGGCGAGCGGTCCCTTTTCCAGTTGCACAAAGCCGCTGGGCGTCCAGACCGATTCACCGGGTTGCGGAATCGGTTTCAGGTCCATTCCCAACTCGCGATAGAGATCGCCAAAGGGCTTCTCGATATCGACCAGGTAGGCCGACCCCAAGGCATACTCGATGCCCTTGTAGTTGGCGCTCTTGGCGTTGCCACCGGCCAGCGACTCGCGCTCGAGAATCAGCATATCCAGATCCCGGCACAGATAGCCTAACCCCATTCCGGACAAACCGGCCCCAATGACCAGCAATTTCACCTGGCGCTCCGGCTTGGGCAATGGAGCGTGAAAGCCGTCGCGAATCTTGTGCATCGGAGCGAAGGTGTCACCGGTCCAAGGACCTATTTGGTAGTTATAGCCGTCCGCGGCAGGTGCGGGCGAGGCACTGGAAACACCCGTCGGTTGCGTGCAACCGCTCAGGTTGGCCAGGGCCAGGCTCAAACCGGCCTGGCCACTGGCTCTTAAGAAATCACGACGCTTCATGGATCCTCCCAGTACTAATGATTCGAGCCCGCATGCGCCGAGCTCCCAAAAAACACAACAGAACCACCAGGGCCGCCAAGATCTTGAGCACCAACGGCCCCAGCCAGAGCACGGTAGCGATGGGCAAATGATTCACCATCCACCACTTTAAGAAAAACTCCCCTACCATCAGTCCCCCCACCGCGCAGCTCATCTGGTTGATGAATTGCCGGCCGTGCGGGTTGCTCATCAAAGCCTCCACACGCTCTCTCTGCTCGCCGGCAGCCTGCTCGCGCATCATCAAGAAGATCAGAGGGCGGCCGATCACAACCGAACCCAGAAACAGGCTGCCGAACAGGGCGGTGCAAAAAGACTCCCGGATCTGCAGCATGCGGATGTCTTTCGAAAGAGCGGCACTGAGCAAACTGAGCAGCAGGCTGAACAGCGACAGCCCCGCCACCAGGCTGAAGCGTCGCTCCTTAAGCAGCACCGCCAATCCGTAGAGCACGGGAATGACGGTGACCCAGAGCAAAGCGCGAAAATCGCTAAAACCCCAGTATTTCTGCAGAACCTCATAGCCCAGCCAGGGCAACAGCATGTTGCAAAGGAGGTCGAATATCAGAGCTTTTCGGGTCACTCCCCGCCTCTTCGACTTGAGCAAAGGCATATCTTGCGCGCACGGGCAACCCGGCACTTCTCTGGGCCAACTGGGGCGATTCTGCCGCCGCAGGCTACTTAGCGACGGGAGCCCAGGCGGTGCCCCGGCCAACGGTCAGGACTTTCCTGCAAGGAACGCCCGAAAACGTCGCTGGCGAAGCAGAAGCAGAAAACGATCCATACGAAAACAAGCAGGAGGTTCATGCACTCAGTCTAGGTCGGTCGGGGTCAAGCCCGGGTCAAGAAGCCCACCGGCTCGGGTCAAGAACAGGTCAAGGCACTTTCTGAGCGATGATTTGATAGGTTGGAGCCAGACTGACCACGCCGGGCCGGCGGCGCCAACTGCGGATTTCTCGGAGTAAGCCTGCCAGTTCGCCGCGACTGGCCAACCCGAACTCCCGCAGTGCCGATCCAATTTGTGAGAGCGTGAGTTCAGGCACCCGCCGCTCCACACCCGCAAGATGAAGCGGCTGAACCATGCCAAAGTGACGGATCTGCATATCCGGAGGCAGCAGGCTGCTGAGTTTGCGCCCCAGGCGCGCGTCGCCCCCGCGTCGGCGAGCGCATTCCTGGTAAAGTTCGAGATAGCGATCCAGGGCCGGGCAGGGCGGATGGCACACGTGTCCGGGGAAGTCCACATCCTCCAGCACCAGGTAACCGCCCGGCCGCAATTTCCGCGTCATGCTCATCACAGCCTCGGCCGGGTCGGCCAGATGAGACAACAAGTAGCGGGCGCTGACCAACTGATAAAACCCGGGCAGCCGTTCAAGCTCTTGCACATCCAGCACATGATAGTCGGCCTGACCATGCTGACGAGCCGCTTCCAGGAACTCGGGAGCGTTGTCTACCCCGGTCACTTGACCGCCGCGTCGAGCCAGTTCCCGAGCCACGAAGCCGAGGCCGCAGCCCACGTCCAGGCAAGTCCAGCCCTCCTGCCAGGGGAGACGGTCGAGCAAAGAGGCGGTGCCCGGAGCCGCTGCCTCGGCCAGCACACCCAGACGCAAGGCGCCCAAGATTCCTCGTTTCAGAAGGTAGATGTCGCTCATTTCCAGGGCTTCCCCGACCATAAAGGACGACCTCCGCTAAGCTACGAAACGACTTTGATCAAAATTGAGGAGGTGCTCATGAATCCCACCACAACCGTGGATAATTCCACCGCCACTCGGATTCGCTCCGAATGGGACAAAGTGCAAGCCGCCGTTAAAGATTTTTCCGGATCCGAACTGACCGATCCCCTGGGCGAGGACGGTCAGGTGGCCCTGGTCAGCAAGTTCTTCCGCCACGCCGGCGGCGGCGAGGTGGTTCTGCGCAAAGGCTCCGCGCCGGGCGACCAGCGCTGGACACGCTTTCGAGTTTTCGGCGACACCGTCGAGAAGAGCTC
>JALHOV010000606.1:0-1272 GCA_022842865.1 Vulcanimicrobiota bacterium
TAAGCCATGTGGCCGATTACTTCCTCCTGCTCGTTCAGGGCGACCAGCGAGCGCATCCGGCCATCCCGGTTAAAGGCTCGCAGGCGATCGGGGAGATAGACGGCGTCCTGAACCGAGTAGGAATAACCATAGGTGCGCCAGATGCAGCGGCAGACCGCTTCCGCGTCCTGGTCTTGAAAAGGTCGGATTTCCTTCAAGGGAGGATAGGAACGGTCTGTTACCGCTTCGTGAGGCTCTTCAGGCAAAACCGAAAAATATTTTCGTAGGCGAGTCTCTTTGCCGTTCAAGCCGAGGTTTACGAACTCAAGCCGATCAATCTGGCTTTCCAGAGCCTGCAGTCGGGCGGCCACCTGGGGTCTTGTCCACATCTCCTGGTCAAAGGGCAGCCCCTGATCGGCCACAACCAGTTCCAATCCCCCGGGAATCAATCGAAAAAAGAGCCGAAGGCAGGGGTCGTGCTCATGAAATTCTTGTTCCAGCAGCACCTCAAACAGGGGGCCGCAGGCCTGTGCCAGCCGGCTTGCAGCGTTCTGGGCAATGCCGTAGCGCAAAGCCACTTGCTCGACGAAAGCCCGAGCGGTGTGGTTCCACGCCGGATCTATGGGGATTTCCAGGCGAGCGCCCATCAGGGTAGGTTGTTTAGAGCCTGCTTCAAATGAGATACCACCGACTCCCACTCGCCTTTCTTCTTCTGTTGGGCCAGTTTTTCAGGCGTGTTGCCTTTGGCGTCGCTGGCCTTCGGATCGGCCCCCGCTTCTAGCAATTTATCCACAACGGCCAGTTGCCCCTGGGCGGCGGCTCGATGTAAAGCGGTCGAGCCATCCGGAGTTTTTAGTTTTAAGTCGCATCCCGCAGCCAGCAGGCTTTCAACACAACTGAGATTCCCAGCCGCCGCGGCCAGCATCAGCGGGGTGGTGCCCCGTTTGTCCAGTGGATCTTTGAGGATACCGGGGCGGCTCAGCAGGTATTCCACAATCGCTTTCTGATTTTTGTAAGCAGCGTGATGCAGCGGGGTATTTTGTTCGGCGTCGGGGGCTGCCAGCGAGTAGCCTTTGCTCTCCAAGAGCTGCAATTCGCCAAGGTTGCCGCTACCGGCAGCCTTCATAACCTCCTGTGCGCCCATCTTGGCGGTGACACTTCCAGGAGCGGCATTCTCGTCAACTTCGGTAGCGTGGCTTGGGCCGGGAGTCTGGGTGGAGGACTTGCCGGGCTTGGTTTTCGCTGCGGGTTTGTTCTCCTCAAAATCCGGCAGTTGCTCCGGATTATTCCTCG
>JALHOV010000606.1:1282-4705 GCA_022842865.1 Vulcanimicrobiota bacterium
CATGGTACGCGCTTCGGCTTGGATTTCCTTGGCTTTGCGCATGTAGGCTGGGGGTTGTGCTTGGGCGGTAAGGGCTCCGGCCAGAAGGACGGCCAGCAGTGTTCCGGCTTTCTTTCGCATAATGAGAACGTTCTATCCTCTTGCGTCCGGGCCTGCATCCAGGCACAATGGTCCGATGCTTAAGCAAAACATTCCTGAGTTTCTGGCCTCGGTCGCTATGGCCGTGATGTTATTGGTTGGCTATGCCATGCGTGGCCAAATGCCCTGGCCTACCCATTACCCCACGCCGCGCGCCCGCGTGGAGCCCCGCTTCTTACTTGAGCTGGAGAATGGACGGGGTACCTTGAGGGTGGGCAACCACGGGGAGGTGAGCGGCCTCAAACAAGGCAAGCTTGGCGAGACGGATTTTTATCGACCTGCGGTTGGCGACTCAACGTCTCAAGCCCGGCAGTGGCCAGGGGGGAGGATCCTGGAAGCTGCGTTTTTACGATTCGGAGGGGGCACACGAGTCCAGCTTCGAACCTGCCAAAGCGGACGCCGAGACCAAGCATGTCCTGGAAAACTTGCGGATCTTAGGCTACCTAGAGATGCAGTCCGCTCACAAGCAGGGCGGCCAGGGCCGCTCCCACTAAAGGGCCCACGACCGGAACGAAAGCATATCCCCAGTCCGAGCCGCCTTTCCCGGCGATGGGCAAGAGGGCGTGGGCCAGGCGGGGGCCCAGGTCGCGAGCCGGGTTGATGGCGTATCCGGTCGTTCCACCCAGACTCAGACCAATGCCCATCACCAGCGAGGCGACCAGCAGTGGTCCCAAGGCGGGCGAGGGCCCGGCCGGGCTAACCGCCTTGGAGAAAATGGAAAAGACCACCAGCATGAGCACGAAGGTGCCTATGATTTCGCTGACCAGGTTCCAAAGAGGCGCTCGAATGGCCGGACCGGTGGAAAAGCAGGCCAATTTTAAGTCGACTTCCTCGGTGGGCGCCCAATGGGGGAAGAAATGCAGCCAGACCAGTGTGGCACCGACAAAGGCACCGGCCATCTGGGCGGCCCAGTAGCTGGCGAGCTTGGAAAAGTCTGAAGAGATGATGGCAAAGCCCAGCGTGACCGCCGGATTGAGGTGCGCGTCGGAGCTGCCGGAAGCGATCGAGGTGAAGACCCCGGCCATCACGGCAAAGGCCCAGCCGGCCGTGATCACGATCCAACCGGAGTTGTTGGCCTTTGAGTCTTTGAGCAGGACCGAGGCGACCACGCCGTTGCCCAATAGGATGAGAACCATGGTGCCGAGAAATTCACCGAGCAGAGGGGATGCCATGGCGGCCGGTTCCGCGTGCAGCTCAATTATCCTGGCACAAGGAGTGCCGCGCTCCGGGGTCCCAGCCACACCTCCAACTGGTCGCCGTGGGTCCAGTAATGAGCCTGCGAGACCAGGTCGACATAGTGACCAGGCCGGACTCTCGTCTGAAAACGCCAGGGGGTTGCCGCTTTGTTAATGGCCAGCGCCAGGTCGTCTCCGACGCGCGCGGCCACTTCATTGCGACCCGCCACCACCCACTGCAGAGGCCGGCCTCCGGCCCGGCGCCGGAAAGTCAGACCTGCCTTCACTTCGCGGCCACTCAGGTCGCTACCGTAGACGAGCGGTACTCCCTCGGGACGGGCCAATAGGAAGGCGTAGGCCAGCTGTCGGTCACGCACATCCGAGATGCGGAAATAGTCGAAGGCGGAGCGGTTTTTGATCAGATCGTGATGGTTGACGAAGGGCACCGAGTTCTGCCCGCCCAGCGCCTGCGGGCTGACCAAATGGCCCAGGTCGCCTCCGGGCGCGAAGGCGTTCTTGATCGAGCGGGCCAGCGGGAAATCATAGGCTCGCATGCTCTGAAAATACTCGGGCGGGAAGTCGTGGGGATGGGCATAGACCAGCTCGCCGAAAACCAGCACCGGCGGAAGTCCCTGAAAAAGATAAGGAAACAGGTGAGGATCCATGTGCTTGGCGGAGTCGATGCGAAAGCCACGGACTCCGAGTCCAAAGAGCCCGTGGATGTAGTCGCGCAACTGCGAGCGCACCCAGGGAGAGTCGGTGTCGAGAATGGGTAGCCCGCGACCTTTGCCCAGTTGATGCAGTCCACGGAAGTCGGGGGTAGAGAAGCGAGGATACTGAGCGGCTTCGATGCGTCCCGCACGGGTGCGCAGATAGCGCCCCTCGTTGCTCAGATGGTGAATGACAGTATCCACCACCACCGCCAGTCCGCGCGCTCGCGCTTGATCGCATAGTTGCTTCAGTTGAGTCAGCGTGCCCAGAGGCCCTTCAATGCGCGTGAAATCCACCGGCTGGTAACGTGCCCACCAGCTGCGGCTGGAGTGGCTTTTCTGAGGGGGCGAGATGAGCACGTGGGTCACTCCGAGACGCTGCAGCCGGGGAAGAGACTTGCGGACCTGCTCAAAGGTCTGATTAAAGAGTTGGACGATAATCACCGAACGCAAACCTTCGCAAGGACGGCCGCCCACCCCCCTGCACAAATGGCGAGTGTTTTGGATGCCAATCAAGGTTCTTTCAGGGCGGACCGTTAGGCTGGCCCGGTGGAGACCTCTAAGCGTCTAGACATTTCGTGCTTCCAGCACGACCGCCGCTTCTCGCGCACTAATGCGCTGGTGATGGCCACCCTGTGTGCTCTCTCCTATTACGGCCCGGAAGACCAGATGCAATGGGCCCAGGATCAGCCCGGCGTGAAGGCTCTGCATTCTCTGGATGTGCCCGAAACGGGCACTCAAGTTACTTTGATTGAGACAGATAAAGCACTGCTGGTGGCTCCGCGCGGCACGCCTTTGACCCTGGTTCGCACTCCTGGTGTCGCTCTGCAGTGGAAGGATCTGGCTAACAATTTGAATGCCTGGCCGGTGCAAAATTACGATGGGTCAGCTCGTATCCACGCCGGTTTCAAGAAGGCCGCCGACGGCGTGTGGGACCAGTTGAAGCCGTATTTAGAGCAGGCCCGGGCCGGTAATAAAGCAATTCATTTTGCGGGTCACTCGCTGGGAGCGGCGGTGGCCATCAACCTGGCTGATCGCATGCATCACGAAATGCAGACTTTGCCGGACTCCCTGACCACCCTGGGCGCGCCGGACGTGGGTTGGTCTCAAGAGCGCCGTCACCTCCAGGAGATCGGATTGGAAGAGCGCACCCTACGCTTTGTGAACAATATCGATCCCGTGCCTGGCGCGGTTCCGCTGGGAGAACCCCTTGGTCAGACCATTTATTTTGATCATCAGGGCGAAGCGCAACTTGGCGAGCAGACGCGGACCCTGGACCGCCTCAAGGGACTGGGTAAAGCACTGAAAGAACTGGACTTCAACCCGCTTCAGGACCACTTCCCTTTGGAATATCGGCGCCTGATCGGCAAAAAGGCAAACGCCGCAGTGCTGGACGGATT
>JALHOV010000607.1 GCA_022842865.1 Vulcanimicrobiota bacterium
CGTGTGCTCTTCCGATCTAGTAAGAGAAAGCGCCGTGCAGGCTGGTGGCCGCTACATCTGATTGAGGCCCGCGGCCAACAAAGGCAGAGCAACACCTCCCCCTACCTGGTCGGCCATCCAGGCATACGGGGCGGCCGAAGTACCACCTCACCCCCCAGAGCACCTCTGGCTGCCCCGAGCGCCTTGCCAAGACCTACGGCCCCGGACAAAGAAGAAAGGGTCAGGTTGTGGGCCTGTCACCGCCCCCAAGGCGCCATTCAACCTCAACTCCTAAAAATGTGTGCAACTCTATTCTAAACTTGAGGAACAAATTTGAAGGAGTCAGTCGAAAATGATAACCAATGCACCCAATACTTACGGCCCTATCTTTCCCTATGCCGGCCTCCGGGCTGAGGCTTTTGGGTCACAAGCGGACCCTCTGACACCAACCGATACCGTAACTCGATGCGCATGTGGCGAGGAGTCCCGACCGATGACCCAGCTTGAAATGAACGAGCAAGCCCGGCGCAGCTATGACCAGGCCGAAAGCCAACTGCGCTCCGTCTATCATCAGCTGGCCACCCGCAAAGGCGAGTTGATGCCGGACGGCCAACCCAAACAAGGAAGTTTGTATGCCGCACAGGAGGCCTGGGCCAAGTTCTCGGAAGCTGACGCGCTGGCGACTGCCGAATCCTACCGAGGTGGCAGCATTTATCCCTTGATTTACTTGAACGCAAAAGAAGAGAACACGTTGGCGCGCACCGCCCACCTGGCCCGCCAATTAGAAGCCATGCAACAGTCCTGAGTGGAGTGACCACCGTGCAATTCAACAGCCTGGACAACTCGAGACGCTACGCTGCCACCCTTGGATATCTCGATCAAGTGCGCACTCGATTCGCTGACCGAACCGGCAAAGAGTATACGCCGGAACTGGCACTTGTCGACGAGCTGCTGGTGACTTTGACCGAATCAGATGCCCCGGCGGCCGTCCGTGATGTGGGCCAGAAGGTGTTCGTTCCTTTGGCTCAGCAAAATCCGTTGAGCCGAAAAATCGACAGGGAAACCATGGTCATAGAACATGAGAGCGTCTGCAATCAAGGCCGCTTCTTGAAAGCCTATAGCTCCGTGGGCGCCGTAGCCGGGTTGCAGGCGGCTGCCCTGGCCACTTCTGGCAGCGCGCTCTCGCCTTCGCTTCTGAGCAGCCTTGGTTGGTCTCAAATCCAGGCGGCGCTGCCTCTGCTGGAGTCCATTCCTCGGCTGCGTGAGATTGCCCTGGCCACCGGACTTCAACTCGCTCAGGTTCCCCTTATGGTGGTGTCGATTTTGGCTACTCCGTTGGCCTATGTTCGCGGGGCGGCAATCGTTAGAAGCGCCCACCAAGGAGGAGATGCCGAAAGGAGACTGGAGCTGCTCGAGGAGGTCGAACGTTCGCGCCAAGCCGGGGCAGCAGTACCGGACCTGGAGTCGATCCGCAAGATTCTGGGACACAAACCGGCGAGCCCGGTTGAGCCGGGCCAGCAAGTCAAAGAACTGCTCTCCTCTCTGCAGGACCAGCGCAAGCTTGAGCGGCGGGATAGCGGGGAGGCCTACACTCCAACTCTCCGGGAAATCGATAGACTAAGCAGTCAGCTTCGG
This sequence comes from Vulcanimicrobiota bacterium, assembly GCA_022842865.1. Taxonomy (GTDB): domain Bacteria; phylum Vulcanimicrobiota; class Xenobia; order Xenobiales; family JADMJV01; genus JADMJV01. The sequence goes on from JALHOV010000607.1 coordinate 1,615, forward strand.
GCGCGCCCGGAGAGATCGCTGGATTGTCTGGAAAGAAACATCCGAGGCGAGATGCGTCGGGCAGACGCCCTGGCAAACCTTCACTTCTTGGCGGCGGGGGCTGTTACTGCGGGCAACGTGGCCGCCACCATTCTGCTGCCCGGGGCAACGATTCTATCGACCATCCTGTCGCAAACCCTGGCGGGATTTTGCGGCGCCGGTGTGGCGGAATGGTCCAGTCGCCAAGAAAAGAGTGAGGCGTTGCTGGAGCAAGTGAAAATGGCCAAAGCCAGGTTATGCCAATCCGCCGCGAAACTGAGTTAACAACCGCAGCAGCCGATAGTTCGCGCTAACCAAACTTCTTCCGGAACCCAAGTTCCTGAAGCTGAACCAGGGACTGCTGGCCGCTGGAAATCAGTTCCAGGGCACTGGGCGGCACCTCTTGTCTGATGCGTTGTCGACGCTGTAAGTCAATAAACTGCTCCAACTGGGAGATCCCGGAATTCAGGTCCTGCAATCCTTGACGGTAGAGGCTGCAGGCCCGGCCAAAGTGGTCCATTTCCGCCGGCAGCGACGGGCTAACCAGGCTAAGCCTCTCCAAGAGGACCGCGCCTTCCTGGTAAACCCTTCGATAGTCTTCGACTTCCTCGGCGAACTGCTGCAGGGAAAGCCTTCCATTGTTGAGATCGGCGATAGCCTCTGTCATCCGTTCGAAGTTCCCCCCCGGGGTTGTAGAAAACGTCAGGGAGGCCTGATTCGACAGGTAAGTTTGACAGGCCGAACAGCGACGAACGCCCTGAGGATTGACCAATCCACACTGCGGGCAGGTCGGCAAATGAGCGGCCTCCTGGGCCGTCAGCATTTGGTGGCGGAGCTTCAGGAGCTCATCCCAGGCCTGTTGCACCCAGAGCAAGCCCTTCTCCAGGGCCGAGATCTTGCCGCTGTCCAGGTAAGCGAACATCATGTCCAGACCATCGTCCTGGAGGGAGAAGGCTTCCTCGACCGCCCTCAAATCGTCCGCCGAAAGCTCCCCTTGCTCGCGCAGACTCTCACGGATAAATCCCTGCACCTCCTCGAAGGCCAACAGCCTCTCGGCCAGTAACTCTTTTTCCAAAGCCCCCCGCCGAACCGCCTCGGCCAAACGAAAAAGGTCCTGCACATAGGGAACTTCGGAGTATTGAGGATACCGGCTTTCCAAGTCCCGCAGGGCCTGGAGCTGGGTGGAGAATTCACACAGGGCGAGTTCGATCTGCTCCAAAGCAAAGACGAAATTCACCGCATCCGCCTGCTCCACAGATTCGTCCAAACGTGCACTTTGGCAGCGCAGCAGCTCCAAGAGATCGAAAGCCTGCGAAATGTGCTCGACGAACTGGTCGGTTTTCTCTTGAAAGCGCGAAGACCAGACCAAAAATTGGTTGGTCTCCGCCAGTTGCTGGTCAAAAGTCTGCTTGAAGTCAGTCCACTCCTGATCGGGAGATTCCCAGCCGTGCGCGAACAGGATCGAGCTGGCACAAAGCAGCAAATCATGGAAGGGGGCAAAAGTCGAACGCGGTCGCTGAAGCAGGCCACAGAGTTCCCGATAGGCATCGACCGGCGCGCGCTCCTCCAAAAAATCCCCTTGGGGTAGCTCCTCTTCCATGTTCATGAGGCCTCCGGCGCCAGGCTATTTCGGTAAGAAAACGCGAAAAGATTTTCCGTAGTTGGTAAGCTGTTTCCTGGGGCGGTCACTGAGCTCCCTGCCATCCCCCATGGCCACGCTGATGTGGCCGTGTCCGTGGCCGGTGGTGGCGGGGCTTCCCGCCCAAACCACAACCGCACCGGGCGGCAAACAAGTCAATTGCTGTCGGGACATTTGAACCTCTCGGAACTTAGGACTGCGAGCAAGTTGGTCTGCAGCCATGTAGGCTGATCCCCCCTTCAGGTGCACGCCGACCCGGTCCAGAGCATTGGCCACCCACTGGTAACAGCGATGCTTCCGCGGGGGAGGGTTATTCGCGCAATATCGACTCATGGCGTTGGCAACGGATTGGCCAAAAGCGGTCGTTCCTCCGTGGCCCTGGGTCGGAACACTTGCGGAGGAATCCCCCGTGGAAAAGAAGGGGGCCTGTCCGGCATAGGGCAGGGAAAAAGCGGTGGGCGCGGGAGAGTAGCCGGAGAATTGAGGAGAGAAGCCCGGCAGCCCGGCTCCTGCACCCAACAACTCGGGGCCTCCCCCTCCACCAAAAGAACCTGGGTAGAAGGATCCAGCTGTGCCGGTTCCCCCCAGCAAGGCCGAACTCATCTGCATCAACTCCTGGAGCATGTTGTTCAAGCGCTGCTGGGGCGTCATTCCCAGGCTAATCTGGTCGAGAAGTCCGTTTAATGCCAACGGGCCTCTGCCGCTCGGCAGAGTCTGGGCAGATGGAGCAAACTGCGGGAACTGAGTGAGAAGATTCATCTTGGGGGACCTCCGCTTAAATTAGATTCTGGTTTCAGAATAGGGCTAGCTGGCTCTTCTCTCCAGCTCGTCGCGGTGAGTGGTCGACCGGGCCGGTCGATTGGCCAACTCCTGGCCGTGAACAGAGATTAGCGGTCTGGTGGCGATGAGTTGTTCATCCAGGGGCGCAAAGATTACCGGAATGTTAAAAGCCATGTTGACTGGCTCGGGCCTTATGCGGCCTGAAAGGCTGGCTTTCGAGACATCCCCGGAAGCCAACGTAAGCGCAGCCTTCCCTGCCCATCCAGGCAAAGGGAACTGGCAGAGGCCAGCTGTATGCCAAACAGATTCAAGGAATCCAACAGGCTCGTCAGGCTGGCCCGGGTTGCCGGGCACAGGCCACCGGTGCCAAGTTGCTCAAGGCTGGGGCCATTCACCCTCTCCAGAACCGTATAAAGCGAGCCGTCCCCAACCCAATGTTCCAGCACTCGCGGGAGCCAGGGGAGTTGGCAATGGAGAAAACCAGTCAGGGCCGGGTGGGGATGGGCAAGTCTCTGCACCAGAACCAGTTGCTGGCTAGTTAGGCCGAAGGCCGCTAGCCTTCACTTGAGTTGTGGTCTAAATTGGCCCACTAACAGCACGCGGGAGTGGAGCTCGCTTGCGAGCGACCGACCGCTTAGGCTGGGGCCAATT
>JALHOV010000608.1 GCA_022842865.1 Vulcanimicrobiota bacterium
CGCCATATGGATCGGCGCCGACGAGGGGACAGTACCGCTCATCGGCCTCTCAACCACCCCTGGTCAGATACCCTGGTCTGTCCACCTGGCCTCGCTGGGCTCGCACTGGGTCTATGGTCTGACGACCGAAGTGGTGCGTCGACAATTGCGTGCTAGCCTGCTTCGCTGACCTCTCTGCGAGCCCAACAGTGCGCGCACGCCCGCGCGGCCGTGGGGAGGTAATCTCACGGAGACCTATTCGAAAGGAAATTCCTATGCAAACCAAACTCGACAACGACCTTCGCAACGACGCGCGCGAGCGCTTCAAGGGCCCACTTTGGGAAGACGTGACCTATGAGCAGTTGGAACCGGCCTACCTCTATGGGGTGAAACTGGCCGAAGACCCACGCTGGACCCAGACCAATCTGCACGAACTCGACCAGTTCGCCAGCACGGACTGGGGCGGCGAATACCCCTTCAACTGGATTAATATGAAAGAAGCCATCGAGTACGGCTTCGCCTGCGCCCGCCAGCATTAGCGAGCCTAAAGGAGATTGACCACAGATTTGCCGCAAATCTGCTGGATCCACTTGCGGACCCACGTGTCCCAGGCAATTTCCGTTTCAAAGTAATCCAGGTCGCCTTCCAGGTGGGTCACCACAGATTCGATGCCACCTGAAAAGACACACTCGCTGACGTCGGATAGCACTCGGCCCAGCGGGATCCCTCGTTCAAGAATTAATTGATGATGGGTGTTTGAGGGCTTGCCACGGACATAAAGGCAGAGGCTTTTCAACTGCCCGTCGGGGAAAAATTCGGCCGCCGGCCCGTCGATCACTTCTCCCTCGCGAACCTGATAGCTTCGTTTAGGAAGCCAGCTCTTGTCGACCTGATGGGCGGACAGGCTGGGGGCGACCGGTTTCGCTACGGGCTCTTGGGCGGCGACGGGTTGGGGCGGCTCGGCTTGGCAAAGCGGCTGCCGTTCCAAGACCATCACCATGTTGCCGATTTTCAGGCGCAGGCCTGGCATCAGGTCGCGCGGAGCTCCGCGAGTCAAGGGGAGGCCGGCAATCCAGGTCCGACTCAGGCTGGTTTCGTGAGTGATCACGTAGTGGCCTCGGACTTCATTCCAGCGCATAATGGCCTGCACATTGGCTACCGTCGGGTCGTGAAAGTAGAGACGACCCGGGCCTACTTCCTCGTGACTGATGGCCCGTCCCAAGACGTAGGCTCGTTCGTGCAAAGGATAAATCCGGCCCTGCTGATTTCCGCGCAGAACCCGCATTTGCAGTCCCGTCTCGACCCCCATTCCCGGACCTTTACTGAATCCCGGATGGCCACCTTTAGTGTGGGAGAATGATAAAATTTGCGAGCAGTGCGCTGATTTGGGCGGGTTGTTCCAGGTGAGGGAAGTGGCCAAGACCTGGCAGAATCTCGATGCGGGCGTAGGGGCGCACCAGGTCCAGCCAGGTGGAACTCTGGCCGGCGGCCAGCGGGATGCGCACACGCTCGGAGTTGACGAAGGTGGTTTGGATGGCCAGCAGAGGGACCTGGAGGGAGGCTAGCGCGGCGGGGACTTCCGCCGCATCCCAGCCGGCCAGGCGGGCAAGCAGCGCGACGCCGATTTGGGCGGGCATACGCAGGGCGCGCTCGATGACGGCTGCCTTGAGGTTCGGGTCGCTGGTGGGGACGAACATTTCCTTGAAGAATTTGCGCACGAAATTCTCGTAGCCCTGGGTCTGGAGTTGCCGGGCCATGCCTTCTTCGGCAGTGGCGCGGTCGCCCGTGGCTACCCGGCTGCCGTCCAGTAGCACCATCCCTGCCACCCGCTGTGGCGCGTTCCGGTAGGCTTGCAGAACCACCCTGCAGCCCATGCTGTGGCCGACCAGAACGGCCGGAGCGAGGTTCATTTCGTTCATCAGTGAGGCCACTTCCGCGCCGTAGCTTTCGATCGAGCAGTCTTCGGGTTGGCCCGGGCTTAAGCCGTGTCCCGGCAGGTCGCAGGCGATCACTGTAGTGTCGAGCCCAGCGCACTGGGCGCTCCAGTCGGTCAAGTCACAGGCGAAGCCGTGGACGAAGAGGACTTGCGGGTGACCCTGACCGGCTGTTTGGAAATGCATCGCTAGCGGTCTTCCCGGCTCTTTCCCGGATTCCCGGTTTGGCAACCGGGACACAAGTCCGCTTTACAGGGGATTGTGGAACCTCCTGGCCGGGTCGGTTTGCTGGTAGTCTGAGGGTAGATCCTTACGAATTGGAAGCTCAAGGCTATGCACAAGACCGCTCTTTTCATTCTAATCGCCGTTGGAGTCGCCCAAGCTGCCCCTCCGCCCTGGAACAACCCTACGCGGCGCACGGAGGTGCGCCAGGGTGCTCGCCAGCCCGACAAAGCTGTCAAGCAGCCTCTGAAGGAGACAGTGGAAAACCACTACCTGATGCGCAACCCTCACGAGCGAGAGCAGTATATGTCGACCCGCAAGATTGTGGCTCAACCCTCGAAGGCCAAACTTCCTCTGCGCTCGTCGCGAGACAAAGACCCGAACACCGGCACCTACTATTACATCCCCGGCACACCTTAGCCTGGAAGGGGCTATTTAGCGGACCGGGCCGAGCAGCTCCAGGGCGTGGTCGAACTCAAAGCGCTGGATGGCTTCGTGAAAGTCGGGGTAAGCCGGGCCCAGCAGGGAACGCAGCTCGGACTGGTTTTGGGCCAGCCAGTAAAGGGCGTCGCCATCCCCTTGGGCTAGCAGTCGGGCCATTTCCGAGAGCACCCATTCGACCGGGGGAGGGGGATCGCTGACTGCCGGTGCCGGGAGAGGCTGGGGCAGAGCCTTCTCCAATCGCTCCAGCTCCTCCAGCAGCTGCTGAAAATCCGTCACCGCTACAGCGCCTTCCTCCAGTCCGGCAGCGAGCTCGGCCACCCGGAAGGCGCCCAGGTTGGCGGCCACTCCCTTGATTTTATGGGCCTGGCTCTTCAGCCCCCCGGCTTCCACAGCGGCCACCTCCAGGCGACTGGAAACGATCAGCTCCCGCAACAGCTTGACATATCGCCGGGCGTCTCCCTGGAGCATGGCCAAACCTTGAGAGATGTTACAGCCAGGCAAGGCCGGCAACCACTCGGGGCCCACCCCCTTGGGCGCCGACGAATTGCCAGGCAGCTCACCCTCCTGAGAGAGCCAGCGCAGCATCTTGGCATAAAGGTGACCGGGCTCGACCGGCTTGGGCACGAAATCGTCCATGCCGGCGCGCAGGCAACTCTGGCGGTCCTCTTCAAAAACGTTGGCCGTCATGGCTAGAATGGGCATTCGGGGCCGATTCGGCAGAGCTCGAATCTGGCGTGTCGCCTCCAGTCCATCGATTTCCGGCATCTGCACATCCATCAAGATGAGCGCATAGGAGTGCTGCGATGCCATGGTCACGGCCTCGCGTCCATTTTCGGCCGTGTCCACCTTCAGCCCCAGGGAATGCAGCAAATCCGTGGCGACTTCGCGGTTGATGGCGTTGTCCTCGGCTAATAACAGGCGCGTGCCGGCGTATTCCTGGCGCAGTCGCTGCTCGGCATTGCCTTCCAGCGGGCGCTTGGCGGCTCGGGCCGGACCGGAAGCCCGCTTTAGTCGGACGCTGAACCAGAACAGGCTACCCTGCCCCGGCTCGCTCACCACACCGACGTCTCCACCCATCAACAGGGCCAGTCTCCTGGTGACGGCCAGTCCCAGGCCGGTTCCTCCGAATTTGCGGGTGGTGGACGCATCGAGCTGCTCAAAGTTTTGGAAAAGACGCTCCACTTGCTCGGCGGGTATCCCCCGGCCGCTATCCTGCACCTCGAAACGGAGCAGCAAGTCGGCCTCGCTTTCTTCCATGACTTTGCTGCGCAACAGCACCCGACCGTGCTCGGTAAATTTCAGGGCATTGCTGGCATAGTTCAGCAAGGCCTGGCGAATGCGCGTGACATCGCCTGTTAACCATCCCGGCCCTTCCTCCTCACACTCGACCACCAACTCCAGCCCCTTGCTCTGGGCCTGATTTCGAATGAGACTGCGCACGTTGTCCAACAAAGCCGAGAGGTGGAAATCGGTCATCTCCAGTTCAAAGTGACCGGCCTCGATCTTCGCCAGGTCGAGGATATCGCTGATGACCGAAAGCAGGTGGCTACCGGCGGCTTCGATTCCCTGCAGGCGTTGGGCTTGTTGGGCGGTGATGTGGGATTGTTTGAGCAAATGGGTGAGCCCGACAATGGCGTTCAGGGGAGTGCGAATCTCGTGGCTCATGTTGGCCAAAAAGGCGCTTTTGGCGCGATTGGCGCTATCCGCCCGCTGGCGCGCTTCGGCCAGTTCGGCGGTGCGCGTGGCCACCAGTTCCTCCAGATGGTGCCGATGCTGTTCCAGCTCGTGAGTCAGCAGCCGTTTTTCGGAAATGTCTTCCTTGATGCCCACGTAATGGGAAATGCGGCCGTCGTTGCGGCGAATCGGGCTGACGATGGCCCATTCCGTATAATGGGAGCCATCTTTCCGACGATTGCAAAATTCCCCTTGCCAAACCTGTCCTAGTCGCAAGCAAGACCACATTTCTCGATAGGACTCGGGGGGTGTAAGTCCCGACTTGAGGACCCGGGGATTTTTGCCCAGCAGTTCACGGGCTTCGTAGCCGGTGAAGGTCTCGAAGGCCTGATTCACATATTCGATATCGCCGGCCAGATTGGTGATGACGATGC
>JALHOV010000609.1 GCA_022842865.1 Vulcanimicrobiota bacterium
CGAGGTGATCCAGTGAGTGGCTGGTGGCCGCGGTGACGAGCTGCTCATAGAGGCCGGGTTTCACCTGACTTGGGTTCGTGAGGGCGGAAGGGGAACCTGGCGGAGGACTAGTGAAATTAAGACAGAGTTGCGCATCTATAGGCATCGAAGTCTGGGAGCCTAACCTCTTCGGTCTTGGGCAAGGCGAACCAACTTTGCTGGCCATTTCCTGCCTGGCCCTACCGGCTGGGGTGATTTACAAGGCGTTGCCCGGGCGCACCCACGGACTGGGTCTCATCCTGGCCCTGTCCACCGGGATGAGACCCAGCGAATACCTGGCCCTCACCTGGAAAGACATCGACCTGGACCAGAGCAGGCTGGCCGTGCAGCGCTCGCTCTATCGCCTGCGCAAGGATGGCTGGCGCGTGCCGCTGGAGAGTTATCGATCCTGGTCTCTAACTCCATCAGAGTCCTCTGTGGAGGATTCTGGTTGATCATGGGAGGAATTCCTTCGTACCTACGCCTCTCGCTACGAGGAAGCCCACGGCCCTCGGGCTTAACCTGCTGGTGCACCCACTCTTATTCGTAGGGAAGGTAGACCGCAAGAAGTGCTTAACGTTTTCCACAGCTTTCCAGATAGTGAGGTCACTTAGATGACGAAAATCCTCCTGGTGTTTGCTCTAGTTGTGGCACCGAGCCTGATCGCTCTGGCCGATCAGACCACCGGAAGCGGCGGAGCGGCTGAGGGCAAGCGGGTTGTCCGAGCGAACCGTGCGTCAGAGCTCGGGACCAAAATCTTGGCTCAGGCCACCCCCCAAGAGCTCGCACCGATCTCCTTGTCGATCAACGGAGTCTTGCTGACGGGGGCTGAAATCCGGGCCATCGAGAATCAATACGGCGTCCGATTGGTCGGCGGCAGATACTGGTACGACCGGCACTGCGGCGCCTGGGGCATCGAAGGGGGGGCCACCATGGGATGGGTGATGCCGGGCCTGTCGGTTGGCGGTCCGCTCCAGGCGGGTGCTTCCGGAGGGCACACCAACGTCTTTATCAACGGCCGGGAACTGCACTACCTGGACGTGGTCGGACTGCAACAATTCTTGCAGGTCCTGCCCGGACGCTATTGGGTCGACGCGCGCTGGAACTGCGGCTATGAAGGGGGCCCCCCCCTCTTCAATCTGGCCACGTTGATGAGCGCCCAGGCGAGTGCATCGCGCGGAGCTTGGAGCACAACCACTAAGAACAAAACGACCGTCGGCGGCGACGGCGGGGGGTTTATGTATGTGTCCGGCAAGGACAGCAGTGGCAACAGCTACACCTACTTCCCATAAGCCAGTTCCAGCCGGAGCGAGAGGAGGCGGGAGGAGGGACCGGCGTTTCACTTAGATGAAATCAAGGGCGCAGTGGACATCGTAGTTGCACTTCTGGCTGTTCTCGGAGGCTTTTCCCAAGACTTTCTGCAGCTTCGAGTAAGCCTGTTTGAGGTGTCCGCTGGCGCTGGTTACCTTAGGATGGCCTGCGACGGCCTTGGGGCCCGGCTGGGCTGACCACTCCTCAAAGAAAGCCTTTTGATCTGCCAGCGCGGCCAGCGCCTCCTGGACCACCCCCGACAGCCTCGAGTTCCGCCCCAGCATCTGCAACTGCAAGACGATTTGAGCCTGCCGGTTGTCGTAGGTTGCGAAAGCATCGCTGCGCCGCCTTTCCAGGCCTGTCATCGCCTCAACCCTGGTGACCACGGCTGCGTCTAGCAACATGTAATACTGGCGAAGTTGCTCGGTAGTGATTGCATCCAGGCCGCTGGTCTCAGCCTGAAAGCGGCTGTATTGATGAGGAATCGCCTGGTAGCTGCGGGCCGCCCTTTGCGCCAGGCTTTCCGGGGTCTCCTGGGCAGAGGCGCTCAGGCCGAGCCCGAGGAAAAGACAGAGAAGGAAACGCATACGGGCGCTTTCGAGGACTCGACCTCTTGTCCTGGCCTGGGCCAGGAAGGGGCTATCTGAACCCGGCGCTCAAATCCCGGTTCGACTCGTACAGATTGAAATTTTCCAGGTTGGCGGCTCTTCCGGAAGCGTGTATGAGATGCGCAACGTGGGCTTCGTTGGGGAAGGCTGGGGACGGCCTTCTCCCAGCCTGCCGCCTTTCTGGGCAGGTCGGAGGAATCAGTCCGGCGGGCAAGCAAACTTTCGCTCTACCTGAAAGAGGGAGACGATTGCACATGAAAGCCTGGCGGGCTCGGTTTCTTGGCCTACTGTTCACTTGGGGAATGGTATGTTCGGCCGGATGGGCCCAAGACCCCTGGCTGCTGGTTTCCGAACGAGGCGGCTGGAAAACCTATCTTGACACCTCTCGTGTCCAGAAGGTTGCTCCCCAGCTTCGTCGCGTGTGGGTGAAGACGGTCCAACCGACAGGTTCCGAGATGATTTGCGAGCAGGAATTCGACTTGAGCAAAGCCCGATGGAAGGCCTTGCAGAGCTCCACTTTTTCGGATCCTACTCTAATGGCCCTACCCCCCAAATCCATACCCGCCGGTCCGGGAAGTGGGGCTCAGATCCTGGCCTATTTGCGCAAGCCGGGTTCTCAGGTCAGTGCGGGTCAGGCCCGCGCGCTCAAGACCCGGCGCTCGCAGGGAGCCACTTTTTCCAGCCGGGGAGATTATTTCTTAAATTGGGAGGGCGGCGGCAAACTGCAGCTCTGCTCCATGGCCGATGGTAGCCCCATCGGGCCCAAGCTCCGGGCCCCCGACCTGGAGTCGCACCAGCACAAGGGAAATTTCTCCGCCAATGGCAAGATCGTGGGCGTAGCCGGCCCGCAAAAGGTTTGTTTCTGGCAGGTTCCCGCCGGACGCAGCCTGGCCAGCTTTGCCCACAAACACGAAACCCCCGCTCTTGACCTGAAGAGCGACGGCTCTCTGGCCTTGCTGCATTACCCAGAGAGCAAACTGGTTCAGGTGGTTGGCACCGCCAACGGGGCAGTGGTGTGGACCCTGAAGACTTCGGGCGCTCCTTACTTGATCCCCAACGGCCAGGTGGCCGTCGTCAAAGCCAATTCGGTCGAGGTCTATTCGCTGGCCAAGAGTGAACCGCTCTATACCTTCAAAGAGGGCGGCGCCGGGTTTTTGTTGCCCGACGGGCGCCTCGCCCTCATCGGCTCCCGGGGCCTGGCCGTGATCGATTTTCCGCAGCGAAAAGTGGTCCAGCGCACGAAAACCGTCCAGGCAAGCCGAATCCACAGTGTGGATCTCCGGGGCCGCCAACTCGGCATCGATCTGGGCAGTTCGGGATCGCTGGTGCTCGATCGGCGAGACAACTCCCAATGGAAAAGTCCCGAAGTCATGCCGCTGGTAAGTCAGGAGGGAACCACCGTGGCGGTTTTTCAGCCGGATACCCAACGCACCGTGGTAAGCCTCTACCATCTCGCCAGCGGTTTACGCCTGGGCCACGTGGCCATCCAGGGAAGCGCCAGCCCTCAGTTCGTCTTCGGCCGCCGAGCCTGGATATACGGCGGGCGACCGGCCGGGCTCTATCTGGTCCAGTTCTAACTCGGACGAGCGGCCCAGGCGGCCATGAACTCGAGCAGCTCCTCAGCGTCGCGCTGTTGCTGTTGCTCGGGGTCGAGCCGCTGGGTGTAATTTCTGCCGAAAGATGTAGGCTCCCTGATAAGACCTCGTGAGCGAATATTTCATAAATTGCTAAACCAGGAAAGCCTGACCATGGCTTATCCTCGGGGAGACACATCACCCATCCGAGGAGCCATTTGTGAAGATCACCAGCACCCCCCAGTTTAGCGCCCCGCGCAGCCTGCCCAGCAGGGCTCAAATTCAGCAAGAACAGCCCCGATTGCCCGGCGATCGGGTAGAGTTTAAGGGACCTCAGCCATCCGATCCTACCCCGCCCCCTTCCAATCAGGGCAAGCGTCTGCTGGCCGGAGCGGTCGGGGCCCTGGCCGGCATCGCCGCTGGTTGCGCGGGACCGGCCGGTTTGGCAGTCGCCGCGGGTCTGGGCGCTGCCGCCGTAACCGTAGCGAAGGCCGGACCCATGTTCCAAGAGGGCCTGAACGCCAGCCTGAACGGCGACCCGCTCAACGACGTAACCATGATTTGTGGCACCATCGCCGCCGGCGCCATGCTGACGGCCACCATGGCTGGCGCCGCGGCCGGTCTCACCCTGCCGATTGGTCTTTTGTTGCCAGCGGCCGCTCCCGTGGTTGGCGGTTTGATCGGCGCCGTGGTGGGCAACCAGTTGGCCCCGCGCGACCCCGCTTAAGTGCGAACCGCGCAGAGGCATGACTTGCCTCTGCGCGAATCGCCCACTCGTGCGCGAACTTTGGACCGACGACTATCGCGTCGCCAGCCACCTGGTCAACTGCCAGAATGAACTCAGCCTGTTCGGCCTGCTAAGCCTCATCCAGGAGGCCGCCTGGGATCACGCGGAGCAACTGGGCTACGGCTACAGCACTATGTTGCAAAAGGACCTGATCTGGGCCCTGATTCGCCAGAAAATGCACGTCCTCTGGTGGCCTCGTTGGCGTAGCCAGGTGCAGGTGCGCACCTGGCTACGGCCCCTGGAGGGGCTGCTGGTGACGCGCGATCTCCAGTTTTGGAGCGGCTCGCAGTGCTTTTGCCAGGCCACCGCTCTCTACCTGATGCTCGGTCATCAAGTGCGCCGCCCCGCGCCGGCGCCCATGCTGACCGCCGACTTTAATCTTG
>JALHOV010000610.1 GCA_022842865.1 Vulcanimicrobiota bacterium
CGTAATCGGTGCTGACCGTCTCTGGATTGCAGTTGATCATGATGCTCTCGATGCCCATGGCTCGCAGAGCCCAGGCCGCGTGCACGCAGCAGTAGTCGAACTCGATGCCTTGACCGATGCGATTGGGGCCGCTGCCCAGGATGATGACCTTTTTGCGATCGGTGGGTTCTGCTTCGGAGACGCGCGCTTGATAGCTCGAGTAAAGGTAGGGAGTGGTGGCGGGAAATTCGGCGGCGCAGGTATCGACACTCTGATAGGCCGGGCGGATGTCCAGAGACTGTCGCAAATGGCGGATTTCGCGTTCCTTGCGGCCGGTCAGACGGGCGATGGCCACATCGGAAAATCCCAAGGCCTTGGCCTCGCGCATCAGCTCTTTTTCCAGGGGCCCTTTCACGATGCGGCGTTCCAGTTCCACCAGACGCTCCAACTGGTAGACAAACCAGGGATCCACCGAAGTCTTGTCCAGCATATCGGCGATGGTGGCGCCCTTGCGCAATTCGTCGACCAGGGCCAGCAATCGGTAAGGATTGGGATAGAGAGGCGTGTCCTTGGGAGCGGGGGTCAGACCGTCCAGTCCGACTTCTAACGACGACAGTGCTTTCTGCAGGGACTCACAGAAGTTACGTCCCAACGCCATCACTTCGCCGACCGACTTCATTTGCGGGCCCAGTTTGTTGTTGGCGCCCGGGAATTTGGCAAAGTCCCAGCGGGGAATCTTGACCACCACGTAGTCGATGGAGGGCTCAAAGGAGCAGGGCGTGGTTCCGGTGATGTCGTTTTGGATTTCATCCAGGGTGTAGCCGACGGCCAGTTTGGCGGCCACTTTGGCGATCGGGAAGCCGGTCGCTTTCGAGGCCAGCGCCGAAGACCGACTGACGCGCGGGTTCATTTCGATGACCACCAGTCGTCCAGTGGTCGGCTCCACGCCGAATTGCACGTTGGAGCCGCCGGTGGCTACGCCTACTTTGTTCATGATTTGCCGGGCACAGTTGCGCATGGCCTGATATTCACGGTCGGCCAGAGTTTGAGCGGGAGCCACGGTAATGCTATCGCCGGTGTGTACGCCCATAGGGTCGAGGTTCTCGATGGAGCAAACCACGATGAAGTTATCGGCTTTGTCGCGGATCACTTCCAGTTCGAATTCTTTCCAGCCCAGTACCGACTGCTCGACCAGCACCTGGGTGACGGGAGACTCGCGCAAGCCGTTGCCGCAGATTTGCTTGAGTTCGTCCTGGCTGTAAGCCATACCGCCGCCGCTGCCACCCAGCGTGAAAGAGGGGCGCACGATGACCGGATAGCCGACTTTGTCGGCGAATCCCAGGGCGTCCTCGACGTTCTGCACGGTTACGCTTTCGGGCACGTCCACGTCGATCTCGAGCATGGCCTGGCGGAAGCGCTGACGGTCTTCGGCCAGACGGATGGCTTCCAGCGGAGCGCCCAGCACTTCGACATTGTACTTCTCCCAGACGCCGGCCTCGGCCAGGTCCAGGGTCAGGTTTAGCGCGGTTTGTCCGCCCACGGTCGGCAAAACCGCGCAGGGGCGCTCGATAGCCACGATGGCGCTGACGGCCGGCACGGTCAAGGGCTCAATGTAGGTGCGGTCGGCCAGTTCCGGGTCGGTCATGATGGTGGCCGGATTGCTATTGACCAGCACCACCCGATAGCCGTCCTGGCGCAGCGCTTTGATGGCCTGGGTGCCGGAGTAGTCGAATTCGCAAGCCTGGCCGATGACGATGCCGCCCGAGCCCAGGACCAGAATGGTTTTTAAGTCGTCGCGCTTAGGCATGCTGCAGGCTTCCAATCAGGGTCTGAAATTTCTCGAAGAGATAGCGCGAATCGTGCGGACCGGGCGCGTTCTCCGGATGATACTGCACCGAGAAGGCGCGAGCTTCCGCACATTCGAGTCCTTCGCAGGTACCGTCGTTAAGGTTTTTGTGAGTCAGGGTGGCTCTGCCCGGCAAGGAGTTTTCATCCACCGCGAAACCGTGGTTTTGGGTGGTCACCTCCACGCGACCGGTGGGGATATGGAGCACCGGCTGATTGCAGCCGCGGTGACCGTATTTGAGTTTGTAAGTGCGTGCCCCCAGCGCCAGCCCGAGCAACTGGTGCCCGAGGCAGATTCCGAAGACGGGCACTCGTCCCAGTAATTCCTTGACGCATCCGACGATGCCGGGCAAAGCGGCCGGGTCGCCGGGGCCATTGGACAGGAAAACCCCACTGGGCCGAAACTCCATCATCTGGGCGGCGGAGGTGCGGGCGGGCACACGCACCACCTCAAAGCCGTGAGCCAGCAACAAGTGAAGCATTTCTTCTTTCATGCCGCAGTCGAGCGCCACCACCCGGGGGCGTCCCTCGCCCTGGCCGTAGAACTGCGCCTGGGCGGGGCTGACGCCGTCCACCAGGTTGCTGCCTTCCATCCTGGGCCAGGCTGCCAACTTTTCTTCCACCTGGTCCAGCGTGCCCTCGTGCCAGAGCACACCGCGCATAACCCCTTGGGCGCGCAGATGACGCACCACGGCGCGTGTGTCCAGGCCGCTGATGGCCACCACATCTTGCTCGCGCAGCCACTGGGGCAGCCCTTTTTGGGCGCGCCAGTTGCTGTAGAATGAACTCATGTCCTGCACCGCGTAGCCTTGCAGCCAGCAGCGATACGATTCGTTGTCGCGCTCGGTGACGCCCACGTTGCCCACGTGAGAAACGGTGGAGACCAGAATTTGACCGCTGTAGGACGGGTCGGTCAGTAGCTCCTGATAGCCGGTCATACCGGTGGAAAAGACGACCTCGCCGAGACGATAACCAGGGGCTCCGGCGGCTAACCCTTCGAAGCGGGTTCCGTCTTCCAGCTGTAACCAGGCCTGCTTGCCTGTAGTAGCCGGGCAAAGAGCGGCATAAGTAAGCGTTCCAGACACGATGTTCCTCCGAGGCCCCCAAGATTAGCTAATAGCATGCACAGACGGGGCAGGGGTCAAACCTGAAAGATGTTCAGGTTTGCGGCTTCTGGGAGAGCTTTTCCATTTCGGTCTGAGCTTTTTCGTTGGCTGTGAGCAACTGGCGACCGGCTTTGGCCAGGAGTTGCTCGACCTCGTCCAGGGCGGCGCTGTTGTTTCGGTCGAGAGCGTCGTTGAGCTTTTCGCAGATGTCTAGATAGGTCTCGCCGGCTGAGTAAAAGTTGGCGTCCACCGACTGGAGATCCAGGTTGTGTTTGGGCATCTTATCCCAGATGGCCATAATTCCCTCGACCGCCTGGCTGATGCCGGTCAATTCCTTGCGCAGGGCGCTGAGAGCGGCCAGATCCTGGTTGGCCAGGGCCTGGCGAGCCTGACTCAAGGCTCGGATAAGACGTTCGGTGGGGTTAGCTTGCATACCGAGTTATAGGCGAAAAGGTGCAAATCTCCTGTCCACGGTATTTGCAGCGGATGGGACTGTATATCGCACTCTTGCGGGCTGTGAATGTGGGCGGCACGGGCAAGCTGGCTATGGCTCGTTTGCGCGAGTTGTGCGAAGCGGCTGGATTTGAGGCGGTGCGCACCTATATTCAGAGCGGCAACCTGGTGCTTCAGAGTTCGTTGTCGCCGGCTGAGGTAAAGTCTGCCCTGGAGGGGCTTCTGGCCAGGGAACTGGGCAAGCCCCACGCGGTCTTTGTGCGCACGCCCCGAGAGCTGAAGGACGTGCTCGAGCAAAATCCTTACCCACAGTGCCAGGTTGTCTTTTTGGACCAATCTCCACCTCAATCGCTGCTGGAAAAGGTGGTGGCACCCGAAGGTGAGCAGCTATTTCTGGGGAAAAGGGAGGTCTATGTCTTTTATCCCAACGGCATAGGGCGGTCCAGGCTCAAAGCACCCGGGCTCCAGGAGGGTACCGGGCGCAATCTGAACACTTTGCGCAGACTATTGGAAATGGCGGACAACTAAGCAATGGACATCGGCCGAGTCAGCTCGCTCAGCGCTGTAAAATCACCCATTGCTCATCGGTCTCCCGCGGGCCTAACGCAGGAACTGGGGCCCGCCGACGGTCTGAGCGGCAGCGTCGGAACGAGTCTGCCCGGACGCCCCTTGTTTGCCAACCCGGTGCCCGAAGCCGCTACCGCCGTGGAAACGGCGCCGATTTCACCCACCCCAAAGGAGCTTCCCACGATTTCTGACGACCAGCGCTTGATTCAGCCCGGCACCGTAGTCTGGGAACTGCAGCCCGGCTGGGGCCACAATAAGGCTCGCAGCCAGCCCGGCAAGGACTATCCCGATCGTGGCAATCCCCCCCAGACCTGGCAGCAGGCCGGTAAAGACTATCAGCCGACCTTCTACGAGGCGCCGATTTTGGGCACTCAGCCGGCCTGGGCCGACCCTTCCGACATGAAAGTGGCCCTCAGTCAGCGCGAACTGACCAGCTATGAGCCGCAGCAGTTGAAAGGTCCTCAGGGCGAGCCGCGCAATCCGAAGGGTCCCACCGGGATAACCGGCCGCGGTTTGCTGGGCAAGTTCGGCGCCAATTTTGCCGCCGATCCGATTGTCACATCTGTTGATCCGCAGACTGGCAAACTGGTGATGATTGCCATCGTGCGCGAAGACTTGAAGCAAGTGGCCATCCCGGGCGGTATGGTCGATCCCGGTGAAAAGATTTCGGGAACGCTGGCTCGCGAGCTTTGCGAGGAAACCCTCGGCAAACAAGAGCATGGCGGCACC
>JALHOV010000611.1 GCA_022842865.1 Vulcanimicrobiota bacterium
GGTCCCCAACGACTGCTGGTTCAATGCTTTCCAGTGCCCGCCGGGGGTACCATGCGGATTCGCCTGAGCATGGCTGCGCCGCTGCTGCAAGAGGGCGACAGCGCCTGGCTCAAAAGCCCGAGCATTCTAGAGCGCAACTTCGAAATACAGAGCGCCCACAACTTTCAGGTGGACTGCCCCTTGCCTCATCAAGGTCTGCCGGCCACGGTCCCGGGCACCCGTCTGGGCAGCCCGCTGCTTTGGGAGCAGATCAAGCGGACCTCGCAAGCGCCCGTCTGGTGTCAGGACAAACGCTCCGGGGCCTTCACCGAGGCTCACTGGAACGAGGTCAAAGCAACCCCTGGCCCACTCTGGGTGGTGGTGGACGGTTCCGCCGCCATGACGCCCTATCGTAGCGAGATCGCCAACGCCTTACGTCAGTTCCGCTCGGCCCAGCCGCTCGGAGTCGTGCTGGCGGGAGATGAGGTGCGCACCCTGAAACCGCTGGCCCCAGCCGACGCCGCCAGCATGGAGTCAGCAGCCCATCAAGTGGAAGTGGCTCCTTTTGAGGGTGGTCAGGACGACTTGCCCGCTCTACTGGCAGCCAAAGAGGGACAGGTTCTGTGGCTGCACGCCGGTCAATCGGCTCCAGTGGATGTCGGTCCGCTGGCCCCCCGGGCCAACTCGATCCTGTCGTTGGCCTGCACTACCGGCCCCAACCGGGTATTGGAAGAACTGGGCTGTCCGGAAGCCGTGCGCACTGGACCGATCGGGGTCGATATCCGGCGCCAGCTGGCGGTGCTCAGTGGTCAACGCCCGGATTGGCGGCGCCTGCAACTCATCCAGAGCCCCAGCCAGCCGACGGCGGGACTGAGATCCAATTGTGACGATTTGAGCCTGCTCTGGGCCCATGCCCAGCCAGACAACCTCAAGCTGGCGGTGCGCTATGGCCTGGTGACACCACTCACGGGGGCGGTGGTGCTGGAGAATGAAAGGCAGGAGCGCGAGTTCGGCTTGCGCCCCCAAAGCGAGATTCCGGTGGTGCCGGAACCGGCCACCCTGGCGTTGCTGGCCAGCCTGGGAGGCTTGCTCTTGGGGAGGCGGGCGCTGCAACGGTGGCGCTGATCCTGCTGGCCTGCTGGCCCGCCTGGCCTTATCTCTGGACACGCTGGCTGGACGGAAGCGACGAACCGCTGGGAGTGATGGCCGCCCTCTTGTTGCTCTGGCTGGGGCGCGGCCCGCAAGCAAGTTCACTGAACCCGCGCACCGCCCGGATAGCGCTGACAGCCTACGCAGCCTTTTGCCTGTGGACGCCCCCACTGGTGGGCGCGGCCCTGGCCATGCTCAGCCTGACGGCGGTCGCCTGCCAGCGGCGCCACGGCCGAGTCAGACCAGGCTGGTTGGGATTGGCCTTGCTGGCCCTGCCCAGTTTGGCCAGCTTGCAGTTTTTCTTGGGCTATCCAGCCCGGCTGGCCGGGGCGCAGTGCGCCAGTTGGCTGCTGGCTCTGCAGGGCTATCAGGTCGAGCGACAGGGGGTGGAGCTGGCCTGGCGCGGTCGCCATTTGCTGGTGGACACCCCCTGCAGTGGTCTGGCCACTTTGTGGATGATGGTGTTTTTCGCGATGGGTCTGGCGGCCGTGCGCAACCTTAATTGGATTCATACGATCCGCCTGGCCGGAGTGGCATTGATGCTGGCCTGGGCCGCCAATGTACTGCGACTGACGGGCCTGTTCTTTAGCGAACTGGTCCTGCACCGTCCCGAGCTCCACAACGCCATAGGGTTGGTCGCCTGTTGGTTGGCAGCGGCCCTCTTGTGGGCGGCCTGTCCCGCCGAAAGGCCCGCGGCCGAGCCGGCTCCCGCCCAGGCCAGGCAGTCTCTGTGGGGCCTGGCTGTAGCCGTGGCTCTGCTGGGTTTCGTGAAGGGAAGTCCCCCCGCGCCCGTAGACTTTCCGGGCTGGCCCCAGCAACTGGCCGGCCGGCCCCTGCACCTGGTGGAGGAAGTGGCCGTGCCCGGCTTTCCCGGTCGCATCGGGCGCTTTGATTCCGATGGAGAAAGCCTGGTCCTGCGCTGGGTCAATCGACCCACCCGAATGTTGCACAGTAGCAGGGATTGCTATCGGGCGCGCGGCCTCCCCTACCAGGGCTCGGAGAGAATCTTCGACGCGGACGGACATTGTTTCGACGATGTGTCCCAGTGGTTCTGGTCAGCCGCCCTGGGCCGCAGCCGCGGCCCCTGGCTGGCGGTCACCACCACCAACTCTTGATGCGCCACGGATACTGTTCACCTACTACCAACTGAATAGCTTAAGCTAACGATTCGAACGTCGCGCCTGACCGCCCGCGTCTGAATGCCATTGACCGTCGAGTGCCCATCATCGAGAAGCAGCCAGCCACGATGTCCGTCCAACGGATTTTTGTCGATGGGAATGTCAGGTGTCATCCTATCTTAGCCTGGCGTCTGGTGTGTCGGGCCAGCTCCTGGCCTCACAGACCTCCTGAGCAGGGACGAAGCGAAACCGTAGCGCAGGTCTGCCTGGGGCCAAACATAGGAGGTAAAACGATGAGAGCCATTTTGTTAGCAACCCTTTTTCTGGTGGGTTGTGCCGAGAATCCCGCCGACAACAAGCCGGTGGCGACGGTGTCCACCTCGACCCCGGCTGCGGCGGGCAGCCCGGCCCCGGTGGCGGGGTCGCGATACGTGTTCAACGGCGACAGTTCCAAAGTGGAGTTTACCGGCTCCAAGGTAACCGGGAAGCACGATGGAGGCTTCAAGACTTTCCAGGGCGAGATTGGCCTTGTCGACAACAATCCCGAGAAATCCAGCGTCCGCGTCGACATTCAGACGGATTCGGTTTACTCGGATGACGCGAAGCTGACCGGACACCTGAAAAGCGACGACTTTTTCGACGTAACCAAGTTTCCTGAAGCCAGTTTTCGTTCCACAAGCATTCAGAAGGCTGGCGACAAATTCAGCCTGGCGGGCGATTTGACGCTGCATGGAGTGACCAAAAATATCACCTTCCCGGCTGAAATCAGCGTATCTCCCGAAGCCGTTACGGCGAAAGCGGAGTTCTCCATCAACCGCAACGATTTCGCGATTGTTTACAAGGGGAAGGCGGACAATTTGATTCGGGAAGAAGTGGTCATCCGCCTTGATCTCAAGGGCACGCCAGCAAACTAACCTCGCAGCCCGGCCCGGCCGCTAGCTGAGCGCATTCAAAAAAGCTTCGCATCGGTCCGGGCCAGAGAATCGAATGGTTGCCTCCTCTTCCTGAGCCTTCAGTTGAAGGCTTGTCTCAACCCGCTCGACCTCGAGATGCACGCGATGAAACGTTTGTATGGCCGGAAACTTGAAGAAGAAAAAGAGTTTCTGGTGCCAGAGCAGGTAAAGATCCGTTTCGGTTACGCAGGCCAACGCCGGACCCGCAGAGACCGCAACCATTTCGGCGAGAACAAATTTCTCGTCAGGTTTGAGTTGGTCGCGGAGTGTTTCCAACAGTTTTGGAGGGGCCTCCCTGAGAATGGAAGACTGACTTAATAATCGGGAGTATTCGCTATCGTTTAACATGCGGCGTGTTGTAGCCAGCCGTCCCGAAGTATTCCTAAGACAAAACTACTATTTGGAGCAGAGTGTTTGCAAAATGTTCACACCTGACAATGTTTGTTAACAATTCACTCTTTGCCTGTCCCGGCCTGCGATGGCAACCTGAGTATAGCAAACCGGGAGGTACCCAAAAACTATGACGCAACCCATCGGAAACGGTTCACCCAGCGGCAGTGCCCGCCGAAGCGCTCGCACTCGCACCACCAGGGCCAGCCGCCCGGCGCAGAGCCAACAGCGCACCAGCCCCCAGCGTGCCACCCAGAGGCCCGATCGGGTGAAAATATCGGGAGAACAGGGGGGTCCGCAGAAGTCTCCCATCGACTTTGGCCAAAACTTTGGCAAACAGAAAATGGATCTGAACGGTGCCACCCTTCGCCAGGGAGCCCGCGGGGAAAACGTCAACCAGTTGCAGGAGATGCTCAAGTCCAAGGGTGCCCAGATTGAGGTCGACGGCAAGTTCGGCCCCGAAACAGAAAAAGCGCTCAAAGCTTTCCAGGACGGTCAAGGCATCAAGTCGGACGGCATCGTCGGTAACGAAACTTTAGGGAAGCTGAATGGAGGAGGCCGGCCCGGCCCGGAAGCCGAGCGAGCCCAGGCGGAAGCCGCCGGCCAGACCCAACAGCAGGCCGGGCCTCGCCCCGGACAGACCTTGCCCGAACCCAAGGTGGGTACTCAGCTCGATGGGATTCGTCGTTCCGAACCACTTCCCAAGGCTCAAGCGGGTGGTCCCCAAGGTTCTTTCCGTTCAAAGGGTACCGGATATTTTCCGGAAAACTCGGCCATGGAAGGCGGATTTAAGGATCGCAAAGGCAAAGATCTCCAGACTCTCCAAGACTACCTCTCGGGCAAGTCCAAATATGTTTCCGTGGCTATGGACCGTAAAATGAAGATTCCCTATGGCAAGGGCCTGAACATTCCCGAACTCGACAAACGCTACGCCGCCGAACTGAAGAAACTGGGCAAAGAACACATCGACTTCCGAGTCGTCGACACGGGTGGGGCTTTCACCGGGAAGGGCACCAGCAAGATCGACATTGCGACCGCCAATCGCCGGGCCTCGCTCGACCCGACTGTGA
>JALHOV010000612.1 GCA_022842865.1 Vulcanimicrobiota bacterium
GAAGCGTGGGTGGACAGTACTCAGGTTGAGTCCTGGAAATTGCAGCCGGCCGACAAGAAGTATCGCACCTGCGAAATGTGCGACGGTGAGGGCTGCGTGCAAAAGCAAATGACTTCAAGGCGCGGCGGCTACGACTATGTCAAAGATGGTGGCGTCTACCGTGTGTCCGAGTATGATAAGCCGACCTACAAGAAACAGCAGAGATGTCCAGGCTGTGGCGGGCAGGGCTGGATCCCCAAGAGCTGAGAAGCGCCTTCATACGGTGGCACTCCCCGCCGCGGCGAAAAGGGCCGCGCCAGCTTCGGCGATGCTGGGGTAGCGTTCGTCCGCTTCCTTGTGCAGCATGCGGGCGACCACGGCGTCTACGGCCGCGGGAATATCCGGGCGGCGGCTGGTAATCGTAGGCGGGGCCTGGGAAAGGTGCATACGGATCAGCTTGGCGGGATCATCCCATTCGAAGGGGCGGCTGCCGGTGAGCACTTCGAAGATCAGGATTCCCAGAGCGTACTGGTCGGTTTTGTCGGTCAGGCCCGCTCGTTCGGGACCGCGCAAGATTTGCTCGGGGGCCATGTATTCAGCGGTGCCGATGGCGCTACCGATCTTGGTTACGGTTTTGACTTCCTTGTCGCGGGCCAGCCCGAAATCCATCAGTTTGGCGTGGCCGCCGCGCGCGATCATCACGTTTTCCGGCTTCACGTCGCGGTGCACGATACCCAGGCTGTGGGCATAGCTGAGCCCTTCCACGATGCCCGCCAGAAAGCGCATGGCCTCGGTGGCATCCATCCCTTGGGGTCCAATGAATTTCTTAAGCGGAATGCCGTCCACCAGTTCCATGACCAGGAAAGTGACGTTTTCGTGCTGCCCCCAGTCCAGGGTGCGCACTACGCTGGGATGGTCTAGCTTCATGCTGACCTTGATCTCGCGCTCAAAACGCTGTTGGAACTCCGGGTTGATATGGTCGGAGCGAATCACCTTGAGGGCCACCAGCTGGCCGCTGGCGCTGGCTTTATAGACCGAGGCCATACCTCCCGAGCCAAGGCCCTCCAGGATATGGTAGCGTCCGATGGTCTGGCCTAATAGCGGGTAATCCGCCTCCTCGGCGCTGACCGGATCCTCGGCCTGACCGGCCATTACATCCGTCCCTTGATAGGCCAGGTTCTCGAACTTCCAGACGCGTATGGAGCCGTCGCTGCCGCCCGACGCCACCATGGGTCGGAGCGGATCCACCGACATCGCCCGTGTCCTTTCGTTGTAGGCGTCCGAGCAAAAGACGCAGCGGCTGCTGTTGAGGTCAAAGCCGCGCAGCGTGTGATCGCCGGAGAGGCTGATAATGAGCTTGTCCTGGCAACAGAAGCGTGCCTCAAAAACGAACGAAGAATGACCCCGCAGCTCGCGGATCAGAGTGTTGCCGGCGGTCAGGTCCCAGAAGCGAATGGACTGATCGTTGGAGGCGCTGAGCAGGGCCGTGCCGTCGGGGGTGAAGGTGAGCGACTGCACCCCCTTGTCATGGGCCTTGAAAGAATCCACCATCTTGAGGTCGGGGAGCTCCCAGAAGCGAATGAGCTGGTCTTCACCACCGGTGGCCAGGAACAGCCCGTTGGGATGGAAGTCCACGCAGTTGGCCGGCCCGGCGTGGGCCATCCAGTGCATTGGCTCGGAAATGCCCGGTCCCATCAGGTAGCACTCGCCGTTGCCCAGGGTGAGCGCTACCAGGGCTCCTTTGAAACGAAGGGAGGTGACGGCGACACTGGTCTGCGCCAAAATCACGCCCGGAGCGCTGAGGTCCACCGAATGTAGTTTGATTTCTCCCTGTTCGGAGCCGGTCACCAGATATTGCCCATCTTCGGAAACGGCCAGGCGAGCCAGCGGCCCCTCGTGCGTTTTGAGCGAGGCCAGTGGCTCTAGATCCGGCCAACTCCAGGACTTTACGAAGCCGTCGCGTCCACCCGTGTAAACCCGCTGGGACTGAGCGTGTATGGCCAGGCTGTTCAGCCCGGTGGGATGGGCGCGCACGCTGGTGACTTCCTCGAACTGGGCGGGTTTGTAGGAAATTGCCTTGGGCGTACTGTCCAATCCGAGCTGATAGAGAAACTCGCGGACTCCGGGCGTGCGCTTGTTCTGGTCCATGGCCATGGCATTGTGCAGGGCCCGCTCCACCTTCTCGCTGATGGTCGGGTTGTGGGGCTTGATGGCCGGAAGGGGTTGTCCCTTGCTGCGCAGGTGCGCACCTGGAGGCGCCAGCCCTGTGAGCAGGCTGTAAAGAGTGGCTGCAAAACTATAAACGTCGGTAGCCGGCGTGAGTTTTCTGCCAGGAATGTACTGTTCGGGGGGGGCAAAACCTTCGGTCAGACCGCGCCCACCCAGTTGGGCCCCGGCCGCGCTCAAAAACCCCCGTGTCAAGCCGAAGTCCAACAGTACATAGCGGCCCTCTTGAGTGAGGAAGATGTTTTCGGGCTTGAGGTCGGAGTGCACCAGGCCGGCCGCATGAACCATCAGTAGCGCCTGACCGACCTGCTGGGCCAGGCGCAGTACCCGGAACTCTTTCATTTTGCCGGCCATGGTCAGGCCGTCGCTCAGGGTCAGACCCTCCAGAATCTCCTGGACCATGTAGAGGGTGTGGTTCTCTTCAAAAGTGCCCAGCACGCGCACAATGCCGGGGTGGTTGAAGCGAGCTAACGAGGCGGCCTCGTCGCGAAAGGCTTGCAGCCCTTCTTCAAAGCGCCTTTGGAAGGCGTCGGAAATCGGCAAGACTCCGGCTGCGTCGCGTTCACAGCCGAGGGGAAAAAATTCTTTGATACAAACGTTGAAGTTCCAACGGCCCTGGCGGGCTTTGTAGGTCAGCGCAAAGCCGCCTTCACCGAGTAGCCGGGAGATGCGATACATTCCGTGGCAAAGGGACTCTCCGCGAGCGAGCGGTCGGCGGTCAGTGGTCACGAACGAGAAAACCGAACTCTTCTAGTGTCTGCTTGCACTCGCGACTTTTCAGCCAGGCGGCAAAGGCATCCCCCTTGGAGTCGCCTTGTTTCTGCAAAAAATAATAGTCGATGGGGGAGCACTCCAGTTTTTGTGGCGTTCCCAGCGAGCGACCCCGCAGGTCGCTGGCGTAGACGACGGCCAGGTCCACGTGTCCGCTCTCCAGCAGAGTGAAGGCGGACCGGTCGTCCCGGGTAAAAACCCAGTCCGGCTCGACCCCCAGCTTCTTCACCGCTTCCAATGCAAATTTGCCCACGGGAGCTAACTTGGGGTCGCCTACGGCCACTTTGTCTCCAGACCTCAGGTTGGGGGAGCCGCTACGGCCCACCAGCACCAGCTGATTCGATGCGAAGGCCGCCGGTGTGGTGAAGCCGGCCAGGGTGGCTCGGTAGGCCAGCAAGAGCAGGCTCACCGGGGCGCCGCGTTCGGCCTGTTGCACCAAACCTCGGCTCCCGCCAAAGGAGCAGGCCAGATGGAAAGGAATGGCCCTGGCCTCGATCCAGGGTTGAAGGCTGGAAGCGACCAGGGCCACGACGCTCGTTTCGGACCGGCTGCAGGCCATGCCGAGCCCTGCCAGTCCGAGCAAGAACTGGCGGCGTTTCACGCTACTCGAGCGGAAGTTCGGTGGGACGACTGGCGCGGGGCGTCGTGCTCCCGCCCATGCCCGCCCGGCCAAAGCTGCCGGGGAAGTCGTCCACCGGCAGCGGCACCGGCGGCATGCGGTCGGCCACCGGATAGCTGGGCAAATCCAGGTCGCCGGGCAATCCGGGCTCCGGGAAGTCGGATTCAAACTTGGGCATTTCGGGCGAGAAGTCGAGCGGCGGTTCGGTCATCCGCTCGGTTTGCGGGGGCGGGCTGAAGGAAGGTTCGGGCAGGTCATAATCCTGTTGCATGCTGGGCGGAGTAAACTCCGGCATGGCGTCGTTCAGGCCGGGGGGCGAGAAATCACTGGCTTCGTCGACCGGAATGGGCACGAGCTTGCGCACGATCAGGTCGTGAAGCTTGACCGGAGTCAGGTCGCTCAGGCTTTCCAGCAGGTCCTTCAGCGCGTTGCGCTGCTTTTCGGTGAAGACTTCGTTCAAGCGGTCGGGCAACTGGCTGATGCCGTCGATGAAGTGGAAGTGAATGCCCGGATTGGTGCTTTTGAGATGGCTGCGCATCAGGTTGGAGACGCGCTGGGTGGAGACCAGCACCACGTCCTCCAGTTGGCAGGCGGCGATCTGGGCGCTGACCAGGTAACTTTCGTCGATGGTCAGTTTCTGGTGGGTAAGCACCAGTAAGAAGCGCTGCTGATGGATGCGCACGAAGACCTGGGTAGGCACCATTTCTTGCTGCACCACGTGAATGCGGGCCTGATCTCCACCGAAGCCGAGTTGGCGCAATTGGCCGAGCACCAGCACCAGCAGCCACTGGTCGTTATCGATCAGGCTGCGGCAGAAGGGAGTGGCGCTGAGCACTTCGTCCACGTTCTCGGCCGAGAAGAAAGTCGAGGTCTCCAGCGATTCGCGGCTGGCCACCTTCAAGATTTGCTGGCCGGTCTCTTTGGAGAGCAGTGCGTAGTCTTTCCGCACCAGGTCCAGGTCTTCGCGATGCTGCAACACGCTGGCAAAGTTGTTGCCGAGCTTCACTTGGGAGAGTGGCAGCGAATCGTGGGTGTAAAGCT
>JALHOV010000613.1 GCA_022842865.1 Vulcanimicrobiota bacterium
GCTCGGCCCGGGCCTGCGCGACCTGGTGCACGGTCCACGCAATGCCGCCGACAAGCTCTGGGCGGCAGCCGGGCTCTACATCATGCTGGGTATCGCCTTCGGAGAGCTGATTCATTTTGTGCATCTGCTCCGGCCAGATACGCTGGGCCCCAACATACCCGCTGATGTGATTGGATTTCACGAAGCGCTCTACGTCAGCTTTGCCACTCTTACAGGAGCGGACAATGAGGTTTCGGGCGTCAGCCATTTCTGCCGTAATTTGCTGGCCATGGAGTCTCTGCTGGCGCAACTGTATGTGGTCATGTTGATCAGCCGTTTGCTGGCCAGCGATAACCTGGAAGAATCGGTCGAGTCTGTTGCAGCCGCTCCCGCCGAGTCGGAAGGCGTTTCAGAGTAGCTCCAGTTCGACCGGACAGTGATCAGAGCCCAGGATTTCGGGATAGTGTCGACAGCGATGGTTCCAGTGGAAGCCGGCGCTTGCCAGGAAATAATCAATGCGCCAACCTCGGTTGCGTATGCGCGCATCATGCGCCTGGTTCCACCAGGTATAGTGCTGGGGCCCGGGGTTTTGCTGGCGAAACAGGTCCTGGTGACCCCGGGGCGATATTCACGTCTCCGCACAGGAACACCGGTTTGCCTCGTAGGGCCAGCTTCTCGACATAGTTTTGGATGGATTCGCAGAAATCCATTTTGTACTCGATGCGTAGCCCCGGCCCCCGCGAATTGGGAAAGTAGGCGCCGACCAGATAGAAATCCGCGAACTCGGCAGTCAGGCTGCGACCTTCCCGGTCGAACTCCGTCCTTCCCAGCCCGTAATCGACCCGAATGGGCGGGATTCGGCTGTACAGAGCGGTGCCGGAATAGCCCGGTCGTTCAGCGGGGAAAAACCAGCTTTGGTAGCCCGCAGGCTGAAGCATCTCCGGTTCCAGTTGGGCCAGCCCACACTTGATTTCCTGAAGGGCGACCACGTCGGGTCGATGGACCTCCAGCCAGTTTGCGAAGTTCTTCTTGAAGACGGCGCGCAGACCGTTGACGTTCCAGCTGACCAGGCGCATAGGCGAAGTTGTTTGTTCGTTCATATCTTCCTTACTTCCCGGTAACACTTTCAGGTTTATTGTAGGGGTGCGAGAGAAGCGTCATCGAGAGGGAAGTTCGTCATGAATTTAATGTCCGTAGGAGCTGCCTGGAATATCGCCCCGGGGCTGAAGGGCCAGCTAGCCCGCCCCGCTGCTGAGGCATTGTGCAAGCATCCGGACGGTGCCGCCGACCGAGTGGACCTCGACTTCCGGCGCGGTGGACATTCCAAACCTTCTCACCCGGCCAGCGCCGCGGCAGTCGCCCCTCGCCCGAGGGCCAATTACTACGACGCCAACGCAGATGCTGGCGCGCGCCAGAAATACTATGGTGATTCTTCTCGATTTGATTCGATGTCGCCAACTGAGCTTTACTCGGAACTCAGCTCCCTGGTGCAGAAAACCCACAAAACGCTCGATTATGATCCCGCTCAATACCTGTATCCCGAGGTCGACCGTCGTCAGGACGGACAGATCTACTGCATCTATTCGGGTGATGGCCCCAACTTGGGCGAGGGCAAGCCACTCAAGGATGGTCAGTACAACTGCGAACATGTTGTTCCCCAGTCCTGGTTCAGCAAAAAGAGGGCCCCCCGCGGTGACCTTCACCACTTGTTCGCCGCTCAGATCGACTGTAATTCCCTACGGGGCAACGCCGAATATGACGACAACGTAGGCGACGGCCAGGAGATGAAGCTATGCGGCGTGCTCGATCAGGGCGATAACCTGTTTGAGCCCAAAGCCGGCAAATCGGAAACCGCGCGCGCCGTGCTCTACTTTATGCTGTGCTATCCGGGCATGATCGGCGACCGCCGCGGCGAATACTCCAAAGAAGACATTCCCATGCTGCTGGAATGGGCCAACCAGAGCCCGCCCAGCGAATACGAGAAACACCGCAATCACTACATCGAGAAGCTCCAGGGCAACCGCAACCCCCTGGTCGACTTTCCCGAACTGGTCAACAAAGTGGACTTCACCCAGGGACTTGGACAAATCCGCTCCGGTCGCTAGACCTAGGCGTAGGCCTTGAGGAAGAGCACGATGATGACCCCGGTGACCGAGACGTAGAGCCAGACGGGCAGGGCGATTCGGCCAAATTTGGGGTGAACCGTGAACTTGCCCATGAAGGCCAGCGCGAAAGTGGTCAGGATGACCGGTAGAACCAGAATGGACAGGCCGATGTGGCTGAACAGGATGGTGAGGTAAACGCCCTTGATCCAGCCGTGTCCAGCCGGAAATTTGGTGTCGCCATGGAGCGAGTGGTAGAGGATGTAGCTGACCAGGAACAGGCTGGAACAGACCAGCGCGGCCAGCATATGGAAACGGTGCTGGGGGATGCGTCGGGCCTTGATGGCGCTCCAGCCGCGCGCCAGGTTGTAGGCGCTCAGGCTGTTGAAGAAGGCGTTGCACCAGGGTAGATAGGCCACCCAGGCTTGCTGCTCGGCGGCGACTGGCTTAAAGTAGACCAGCCAGATGAGAAACAGGGCGGCAACGGCGCTGGCGACCAGGCTGCCAATATAGGTTATGGGATGAACGCGCTCACTCACAATATTTTTGGTTACGGCTCTCTTTTGTGGAATCCTGGATTTGGCTATCGCCAGGTTCGCAAAGTTTGGTTACCCGACTGGTCGCGGCGACTCTGGCAGGGCTCGACCGACCACCGTGGCACTCCTGAGTATCCCGGCGTCGTGTGCACCCTGATACCCCATCCGGGGGACGGATGCTGGGGCCTGGCCTACGAGATCAGCGATCAAGATTGGCCGGCTATTCAGGCTGAGCTCGACTACCGAGAGAAGGACGGCTACCAACTGCGCCGGGTCTCCGCTCGCTGGCAGGAACAGGTTTTGGCTTGCTGGACGTATGTGGCCGATGAACAGAATCCGTCCTACCTTGGCGATGTGCCGTTCCACGAATTGGTGGAGCGCATCCGTCAAGCGGTCGGTCCCAGCGGTCGCTCCGTGGACTACCTGCTGCGCCTGGCACAGACTCTACAGGAGCTGGAGATCGAAGATCTTCACGTGATGCAACTGGTTCAGGCCTTAAAATAAAAAAGACCCGCCGGAGCGGGTCTCTAGTTTCGCGGTCAGAGTTACTTCTTGGCGGCGAACTCGTCTTCGAGCTTGATCGGGAACTTCTTGGTCTTAAAGGTGAAGATGACCGACTTGCGATCGATGTGAGCCACGCGGTAGTCGCCCAGCTTGTCACCTTGTTTGACGATGAAGGTCATGGTCGGACCAGACACAATGGCGCGGTTGCCCCGGGGGCCGAGGAGAATGCCTTTCACGGCGACGTCGGGAGCAGCCACGGGTGGCTCCACCGGCGCGTTGGTCAGTGCTGGGCCACCGGGTTTCGCCGCAGCCCCTCCCTCATCTTTTGGTTCCATCTTCGGAGGGGGGGGAGGCGGAGCGTCTCCACCACCACCGCCCTTGACGAACGGGTCACGAGCCACTCTCGGCTTCGGGGCCGCAGCCGGAGACGGCAGCGACTCTCTGGGCTTCTTCGTGGTGGCCGTGCTCTCTTCTTTGATGACCACGGTCTCCTTTGCTCCCTGAGGAGGTTGGGCATAGGCCAGGCAGGTCACGGCGACGGCAGCCGAAGCCACGGCCAGCAGAGTTTTCTTCATTGAGGCACTCCTATCACTTTTCGGTATTCCGGGTGCCACAGGTCGATAAAATGAACCTGCCCGGACGAACTGTTAGTCGTTCTTATTTTCCGGCTATTCCTCATGTTCCTCTTCTGAGGGGAGAGATTCCATGATGAGGCTGCCGTTAGCCACTCGTCGGGCCCTCCAATTCGCACCAATCCAGACGGTGCCGTCCATGGTTTCCAGCCGGGCCGGACCGACGACCCAATCGTTTGGGTAGCCTGCATACACGGTGATGGTGCCGGACCGTGGAGGAAGCCCCCAGCAGGCATGCTGTCTGCTCGGCCGCGGGTCGGCCACGGGCTCGGGCAGGGTGGCCTCCGGTTGAGGCCGATCGAGAGTCGCGCGCAGCAAGGTCGAAACCAGTTCTAGAGGTTGTTGTGGTCGATGATAGCCGAAGCGACGCAAGTGGAGAGTGTGAAAGCGCTCCCTTATCCGTGGGCCCGCCTTCAGCCAGAGACTGCTGCCCTGGCCACGATAACGAATCTCCC
This sequence comes from Vulcanimicrobiota bacterium, assembly GCA_022842865.1. Taxonomy (GTDB): domain Bacteria; phylum Vulcanimicrobiota; class Xenobia; order Xenobiales; family JADMJV01; genus JADMJV01. Next base: position 4,209 of record JALHOV010000613.1, read on the forward strand.
ACTGTTGCTTCCAGGCCAGCTTGCCGGCCGGAGCCTGTTGCTTCAGGCGCTCGCGAGCCCGGGCGGTCCAGCTCTGGAGTTGTGGCTCCGCTTCATCGAAGGCCGCCAGCCAGGCCCGCTGTTCGTCCGCCTGCCAGGGGGCCAACATGGCGCCCTGGGCGCACAGCAAACCGGGCTGGGCGGGAACCAGCACCCGATTCATTCCCAGCTGGTCGGCCAGGGCGGTCGCGTGGCTGCCTCCCCCTCCCCCGAAGGCCATTAAGACGAAGCGGCGCGGATCATAGCCACGCTCCAGACTGATCAGGCGCAGTGCCTGAGCCATATTGTGTTCGGCCAGGGCCACCACAGCGGCGGCCGTTTCTAGAGCCGGTAGACGCAGAGCCTCGGATAGCTCCTGGATGGCCTGGAAACTGGCCTG
>JALHOV010000614.1 GCA_022842865.1 Vulcanimicrobiota bacterium
CGAGGGCTATCACGCACGAGCTGACTTGCGCCGCAAGCGCAACCGGTTAGACGAATCCATTGATGACTACACGCGCTCGCTGGCTTTCCAGGCTCAGCTCATCGAGTGCGAGGAACAAAGCGACTTGCGCCCCTTCCGTGCCCAGACCTATCAGGGGCGAGGGGACTGCCTGGGCTTGTTGAGCCGGCGCCGAGAAGCTCTGCAAGACTATGATAAAGCCATCGAGGACTTTCTCTACGGTTTGAACTCCGGCAAGCTGCAGCAGCCCGACTTACGCCGTCTTTCCTCGGTCTATTTCAATAGCGGCCAGCTTTACTTGCAGTTGGGCGAAGCCAGCCAGGCGGCCGACCGGGCCGCCAGTGCAATTCGCCTGCTGGAGGACCGGTTGGGCGGACCGGGGGAAGTAGTGGCTCAGGCTCACCTTCTGCAGGCCGAAGCGCTGCATCATTTAGGAGACCCGGTCACCGGATTGGAAACGGCCAGTAAGGCCATTCAGGTGCTCAGCCTGCGCGTGCGTAGCGGCACCGGCAACTTGGACCGACAACTGGCCGACGCTCATCGTCTGCGGGCCGAACTGGCTCAGACCCAGGGCGACTTCAATCAGGCGCTCAAGGATTTTGGCCTGGCTTTCCATCTCTATGGCGCCGACGGCGGTGAGGAACCCGATCGTCTTCAGCAAGCCGAGGTTTTGCGTCGCCGCGCCGCGCTGCAGATCAGCCAGAACGAAACCGACGCCGCGCTGGAAGACCTACAGGCCGCCACCGATTTGCTCAGCGGAGATCTAGAACAGGCATGGGAAGAACGTCTGCAGTTGCGTCGCCTGCGCGCTCACATTCTCAACAAGCAGGAACGCTATCCGCTGGCCATCTCAGAACTTCTGGTGGCTCTCGACGATTTGCGCTCACGCAAGGCGGACGCCGCCCTCCGCCTGGAACTGCTGCTGGAGCTGATGAGCAGTCAGGCCCATCTGCAGCTTTGGCAAGATTTCACCATCCTCTACGCGGAATTCCTGAAAACCCGGGAAGAAGCGCCACAGGTACCGCTTTCGGAAGCGGTGGAGCGGCTCTTCGGCCAAATTGAGGGTGAGCGGAATTCGCGCAGCGTGGAGTCGACCCGAATGGCCCGCGCCGACGTGCTGGTGGCCCTGGCCCGCCTTTACGGGCAGCTCCAACCGGAGGCCAGTGGTTCGGTTCAGGCCCGAGCGCTCTATCAGCGAGGGAGCGAGCGACTCGCCTGCGGCCGCACCACCGAAGCTCTCGAGGATTTGTCGGAGTCCATCGCTCAGCTGCGTTCTTTGGAGAGCGACCCCAGCGACCTGCTGACCGAAGTCTATGCCCGGCGCGCCGAGGGGCTTCTGCGGGCCGGCCTGGCTCCGCGAGCCATGCGCGACCTGGATGAAGCCACCCGTCTGTTGGCTGAGCGCCCGGGCCGCCCGGCTCTGCTGGCCCAACTGGCGACCCAGAAGGCCCAACTGCTGAGGGCCAACGGACAGAATTCCCAGGTGGTCCAAGAACTGACTTATGTCCTGTCTCTGGAGGAGGTCCAGCCGCTGGGAGCTGAGGTCTTGAGCTGGATGTATCTGGGTCGAGCGCTGGCCTATGACAAGCTCGGCCAGGCCGACCGCGCCTGTGCCGATTTTCGCGAAGCCGCGCAATTGCTCAGCCAGATTCCTCAGGAGCGCACGGAAGTGCTACAGGAACGGTTGCGTTGCCGCTTGCGCCTGATGAGCCTGGAAGATCGCTCCAAGACCAGTTTTCTGCAGTACTGCGCGGAGGATTCGTTGACCAGCCTGGCCCGGCTGCGGGTGTTATCACCCGAGATGGCCGGAGAGTGGGTGGTCGCCTGGGTGCATACCTGGCTGCAATGGGAGCCCAGTCTTCTGTCCTCCCGCTTGCTGTCGGATATGGCCGAGGAGTTGTCCCATTATCAGCCCGGTCCGTTGTGTCAGCCGCAGTGCGATCAGCTCTCCTCGCTGCTGGGGCATCTGGGTGGCAAGGTGGAACCGCCGGGTCTGGGCGAGCGCTTACTGGGCGCAGCCATCAATCTGGCCCTGCTGGGCGACCGCCGGCGTTTGACCACCGCCCTGCTGGACGCGCTGGCTCTACTTTACCGGCTCTACCAGAGCAACCCCGAGCACGTTCCGGCTCTAGGTCTGGAGCCCGCCATGCGCGCCCTGCACGACATCCAAAACCATGCTCCCCCCAGCGCCGAACTGGGCGTGCGCTGGAACAACCTGATGCGCCACTGGCTCAGCCTCAGCGACCACCAACTGGCGGCTTGCCGCGTGGAGCGCGGCAAATTGCAAAGCCTGCGCCTCTGGTAGGAGGTCGACGGAAAGCAAAGAGCCCGAGCTCAAAACGAGCCCGGGCTCTTTCGCTTTTTGAGGGGCTTACTTGCCTTTGAATTCGGCCGTGCGCTTGTTGACGTAGGCGTCCAGGCCTTCTTTGGCATCGCTGCTCTGGAAAAGCTGCTGCTGGAGTTCGCGTTCCAAAGAAAGAGATTCTTGAAAGCTGATCTCCAGGCCCGACTGGACCGAGCGCTTGATGCGGCCGGCCGCCAGGGAAGCTTTGTTGGGCGGACAGAACTGCTTGGCGTAGGTCATGATCTGACCCATGAAGTCATCGCCTTCGAAGATCTGGTTGATGATGCCCATCTCTTTGGCCTCTTCCATGGAGAAGCTCTCGCCGGTGACCATCAGCTCGATGGCCTTGGAGCGGCCCACGATGCGGGCGAAGCGTTGAGTTCCGCCGGTGCCGGGAAGAACACCCAGGTTGATTTCGGGCAGGCCCACCTTGCCGGCGCCTTTGCGGGCAATGCGGATGTCACAGGCCATGGCGATTTCCAGACCGCCGCCGACGGTGTGGCCGTTGAGTGCGCCAATGACCAGTTTGGGGGTCTGCTCGAGGCGATTGAGCGTCTCGTTGGCGTGCAGGCAGAAGTAGTATTTGAAGGTCGGGTCGACTTCGCTGAGCATCTTGATGTTGGCGCCAGCGCAGAAGAACTTGTCGCCGTTACCGGTGATGACCATCACGTGCACGTTGACGTCAAAACGAGCCTTGAGAATGGCTTCGTCGAGCTGACGCATCATCTCGTGGGTGTAGGTATTAGCGGGCGGATCGTTGAGCGTCAGCAGAGCCACACCATCTTGCACGGAATAGCGAACCAGCTCGGTCTTTTCAGCCGCTTGAGTAGTAGTAGACATAGAATAACTCCCTATTGGAAAACTGGAACGTTATCCTACCCCGTCGACCGGCCTTTGAATCGTAGGCCACTGCCCATTGAAAAAGAGCAGGGGGTCGGCATTGGCGCCCGCTCGGATCTGCTCCACCTGGCCCAGCAACACCAGGTGGTCGCCAGCCTGCCAGGTTTTGACCAGGCGGCACTCCAGCCAGGCCAGGCAATCTGCCATCCAGGGAACGCCTAGAATAGGACTACGCGTATATTCCATGCCGATAAAGCGATCCAGTTCTTCTACCGCCGTCATGCCAGCGAAGCGCCTGCACAACTCCATTTGATCCGCCGACATGATGCTGACGCCATAGGACCCCGAAGCCTGAACAGCCTTGCAGGTCGCACCGTTGGTGTGCGAGCAAAAAAGCACCAGAGGTGGATCCAGCGAGACGGAAGTAAACGAATTGACGGTCATGCCATAGGGATGGTCTTCCCACAGAGTGGTGACGGCCACCACGCCGGTGGCGAAGCGGCCCAAGGTGCGGCGGAATTCTTTGGCGTCCACACTCATAAGGGAATGCTCAGGCCGGCTCGGCCCGGCTCCAGGACCAACTCACCTTCGTGGGCCCGGGCCACTTTCTGGGCCAGAGGCAGGCCCAGCGCAATTTGACCTGCCCAGAGTTGGGGGTCCTTCAACCAGTCGATGATCCTGTCGGGCCAGCCTGTGCCGCCGTCAAGGATGTCCAATTGCAGACCAGCCCCGGTCAATCGCAGAGAAGTTCCGATGTAGCCTCCCCCGTGTGCCACGGCGTTGTCATAGAGTTGGTCGAGGGCTGCTTTCAGCAAATCCGGATCGACGCTGGCGCGCACCGGCTCCAATTGCAACCCATCCAGTTCCTTTTCCCGGGCCCAGCCCTCGACCACCAGATGCACGTTCAATTCGTCCCGGTTCGCAGCCTTACAGCGGGCCATCCAGTTGAGCTGGATCAGGCGGCCGTCGAGGCGATCCACTTCCTGCAGCAGGGCCTCCCCTAGCACCGCCAACATTTCCGGGCTCTCCCGACAGGCCTGAAGACCCATACGCAAGTTGGCCAGGGAACCGCGCAAGTCGTGGCTGAGCCGGCGAACGGTGGAAACGTTCAATCGGGATCATTCTCTTCAGGAATGTTGCCGCCCTGACCCACCTCAGGCGAAGAAAGATGCTCCGCCGAGGGGAGCGGATAGCTGTTAATGCGGTTGATGAGCTGGCGCAAGCGGCCGAACTTGCGCTTCACAAAGCGAAACGAGAGGCGTGGTAGATGAGCGATGTCCGGGTCTCCCGACTCCTGAGGCCGGGCCGACGCCTGTTCAAAAGCACCGCCGGGGGCCAATAGATCCGCAAAATCCTGGTTCAGCTCCTGGATTTCCTGGTCACTGAGCGGACATTGCAGGCGAAACACCAACTGGTCGCCTAC
>JALHOV010000615.1 GCA_022842865.1 Vulcanimicrobiota bacterium
CAGACTTTGAAAACAAGCCCATGGGTCAGATAGACGCGGGCATAAAGTTAGAGGGCTGCTCGGAAGACGAAATCCTGGCACTTTCGACGGACCACCTTAAGGCGTTGATACTCACCGGCGAGCCGTTGGTCTTGCGGGCCGGTTCAGCGCAGATTCTCGGGACGTTCCGTAAGGATGGGACCGAGTTCCTGATAGAACTCGCGCAGGTGGACGGCGGAGGGGAAGGGGTGCTTCTCGCCGTGGTTGGTCTGGTTAGAAAGGTAGCGCTGCGCTTCGAGTGCGATAGCATCTGCTGGACGGTTTATGCGGTGGAATGCGCCCAGCCGAATCTGAAACTGCGCCGTGTTCTGCTGCGCCGGGGTTTTGGGGTGCACGGCGCCGCTTATCAACTGACCGAGCGACTTTCCATGGGGGGTAAAGTTACTGGCTCGGCGGTGGTGCCACCGGCTCCATAATTGAGGTCCCGCAACCTGGACACACAGTGAGCTCGTTGCGCCCCTCCTTTTCGAAATGGGGTGCTAAGTCACGGTCGCAGCGAAAGCAAGGGAAGGTGCTGGCACCGGAAGAGCACTGGGTGGGGACATCCCTGATCGAGTCCCAGGCGATGTCGGCCACCCACCTGGGCGACTGGACAGAACCCGAAACGGCCTCTTAGAAGACGGTCCCTTCAATCTCAACATCCTCGTCCTCACTACTGTCTGAATAGAAAGTCAGCGTCGCCCCCTCCTGAAGTCGAACCTTTTGGCGCGTGAGGTCGGCCAGGGTTCCATACGTTGTCAGAATCAGGCTGGTATGATGGGGGTTTCTGGACGACTGGGTGCACTTGCAGAAATCCGCGTAAATTCGAGGCTTCATCTGATTAACAAAGAAGCGGAGCTGAGTTTCAGTCTGAGAACGAGAAGCCCAGGTGGCATCGGTCTATTCATCTTCCGTCCAGGCCTCGGTCTTGGTCTTGGAGAAGCTCGATCACCGCTCCGCATCGTCGTTTGCGAGCGTGGTGGAGAGCGTTGCCACCCCAACGGTCGGTTATGCCTGGGTCAGCGCCACCATGTAGCAACGCCTTTATGGTCTGACTATCTCCAGCCTTGGCCGCGACCATCAGTGGAGTGCGATCGCTTGAATCCCGGCTATTTGGATCTGCCCCATTCTGCAGCAGCCAGCGTACCGCCCGCGTTCGGCTCTGCACAGCCGCTTGATGCAGGGGGGAGTTCCAGAAGCCGTTGCACAGGGATGATGCATTCAAATCCTCGGCGGTTTCCGTCAAGTCGGAAAGCGCGCGAACGCTTCCCAGTGAGGCGGCATACCATATAATAGTGCTACCATTTGGTCCACGAGCGTCGGGAGTAATCAGATGTTTCTTTATGGCAACGATGCTTTCGAAGTCATCAACTCGAGCCCTGTGCCAACAATACCAGAGGTGAAACAGGTAACCGGAATCCAGGGGCGGGGGCTGCAATTCAAAGAACTTCTCCAATTGTTCAGTCCGGCTGGGATAGCGCTTCCAGCATTCGCGACTCACGAAGTCAGCCCCGTGGTTGTTCAGCAGCGTAGTGGTCTCGAGGTTGCGCGCTTGCATACAAGGGGGCCGGCCGGATTTGTCAGGCAGGTCCGGATCGGCGCCACCTGCCAGTAGGACTTTTACACATCTCGTTCGCCTGCGGTTGCAGGCAAACCACAATGCAGTTCGACCATCGTCATCTTGAGAGTCAACGTCCGCACGATGCAAGAGAAGCTCATCTAGCATCTCGTGGCGGCCATCGAGCGCCCACTTCATCAGAGGGGTCAGCCCAAAGGCGCCAGCGATATTCGGAGTAGCTCCGGCCTGCAGAAGGTATTGAACCGTCTTCAAATCGCGGGATTCCAGGAGGGGATACACAGGTCCGGGACCGCTGAGATAAGCCCCGCGCGCCAGCAAGACCTCCATCCCTTTGAAGCTTCGCATCATGACGGCCAGCGCCAATAGAGGCCGGCCAGCAACCACGAAGTTCGGGTCGAGGACATCTCGCGCTGCTATCAGGGTCGACTCGAACTCTTCAGTCCTTCCATTATACCAACAGTCTCTCAGCCTTTTGTAGGCAGTCACAGGATCGGGCACGGATTCTGTTTTCGTTTAAATGCTGACAGTTCCCGCGACCGATGGTCGTCTTGCGTGGAATACGTACTCCACTCAGCGCTCGACTTTGCAAGGGCACGCAACTACTATGGTGACAGCCTGAGCTGCCGGAATCGCTGGGATCCGGCATCGGGCGACTGGAAGCAGAGGTGACAGTAGCATGTCTTTTGTAAAGCAAGCGCGCAGGACGATTGTCGTGGACGGCCAGCGGTATCATTGGATGGTGAAGAGCGTCTGGGATGGCGTAACTTTGTCCATTCAACTAGCGGATTCCGAGGGTGCTAAGCTCCGATTAGGCTTCGACCGGATTGTGGCCTTTATGCGGGATGAGGAAATCAGCATCCAGCCTGCTCTTGTGAAGGATGTGATTCTAGCGGCGCTGGAAGATGGCTGGAAGCCGCAAGAGAAAGGCCCAATGTTTTTGGCAAACTATCTGCATCTGGCCACCCCAGCACTGCTCAGCCCGGGAGTTGTTGCGATGGCCAGGAAGGACTGACAGACTCACTCCCAGTGGTTTCCGGGGAAGGCTTAGGTTAGATTCAGTCGCGGCCAAACTACTCTATGTCTATCTTTCCTCAAGCCCGGAAAGGCTGTCGTAGGCCGGGTGGTTAGCACGAGCGCCGGTCTTCACGTGATTGTTGCCATGGCAGTGGAATGAGAAGCTGTCGCTGCCCGACAGGATCTGCCCGTTGCGAGCCCGCCTGGCGGCGGTGAACCGGTAGCTTGGAGAATAGCTATCCGTGCCAGTAGCCGGACAGGCGGGGACCAACTTCAGGTAATTCCCCTGAGTGAGCCTGGTCAGACTGGTGGGGTAGGCGCCAGCGTTGTCGTGTGCATACATGTTGAGGGCTGCGGCTATAATCTTGAGGTGGGACTTGCAGGGGAGGACGGAGCTTTGTTCGCGAGCGCAGCCGAGTAAAAGAAGCGCGCTTAAGAAAACTATTCTCGAGAGGGTCACTTTCGCTCGACCCAGTCTTCGCCGGGCGGTCGGTCGGTGAGGTGGGCGTAGCGGGGCTGGGCCCAGCCGTGGCGGCGGTCGCGGTTACCTTCGGTCCAACCGTTGATCCACTCCTGTGGAGCGAACAGAGCCGGTTTGCCACCTTTCCAGCCGTCGCGATAGCCTTGAATCCAGAGGTCGAAAGGTCGCAGCGCGCTCATCTTCGAAGCGTGCCTGACAGGAAGACAAAAGTCAACTTCGTTGTAGAATCTCGTCAGGCCTTTGGGCTTGTGGCTAGCTTTCACCGGCTTTCCAAGGATGCAAAGAAAACCAGGCAGTCTGTTGCTTTTAGTCCCAGGGTCCTCAAGTGGTTCTCAATGGGGAGGAAACTTTTAGCCTCCACCTCAAAGTCGGTGGCGCGTGTGATCTCGTCTACCTGGAGCATCGTTTCTTTTCTGGCTCGTTTGCAGAAGTCTGACCAAGTTTCGCCGTCGAGCCGGGGAGAGGTCTGAGTCGTGAGCCAGTACATCTCAGCGGTAGCCATTTCCGCGCGAAACTGAAAGGTGCCGCCCACGCAGGCCATCTCGTTAGCTTCCGCCTCTTTTAGGATCGCGGGCAGAGTGTCGATTGGCCAGGCATACTCACCAGCGTGGAAACTCGCCCTGGAGTATATCGCATCTTCTCTTAGTCTCCTGAGGGTAGAAGCGCTTGGGCCCGACAGCCCCGGAATCTCGGAGGGCAGTTTGCATTGCGCGGAAAGTTCGAATTCTTCGACTCTTGACCAACGGACCTCGTAGTCGTGGGCACTTACCCAAGAGATGAAGCCGTCAGTTGCGGTCAGGGCCCAGTAAAAGTGCCCTGCACCACCGTAACCGCCCATCTCCAGACTGTCGCCCTGGTCCACGAGACAGTGGAGCAGGCAGAAACCCGAGGTAGACTGGTCCTTCAAGTGGGTAATCAACAATTGCTCCAGCTTTGAAGCGAACTCTGGCCAGGGCAGGTCAGAGATCTCGAGCTCCCTGGCTGCCAAGGCGCGGGCGGGAGGATAGGCGATCGTGCTCTCCAGGAGTGCCGCCAGGTTGCCGTTGATCCTGGTCAGTGTCGGTTGTGCGGCGGGCGGCTCCCATGTTTCGATGATTGCGAAGCTGGCAGCGTAATGGATCCAACAGAAGTAGGTGTCTTCGAGCACGTCAGGTTCGGTGACGTTGTGGCTGGTCTTCAGCGATGACCGGTAGTAGAACATAACGTTGATTTGGCGGCGTTTTCGGGCTGTCTGTGGCCGCAAGCCCTTATAATTACTGGGTTAAAACGTGATCTTCTGGGAGTTGATCACAGAGTTGATCACGGGCCCAAACTTGCCTCGATGTCGAGTTACCCGGGAAGTAAAAAAGCCCGCGGTTGCGGGCTTTTTTGTTGGTCGGAGTGCACGGATTTGAACCGTGGGCCCCTAGGAAAGCGGCCGAAAACCCCGGACTTTAGCTAAAGAAACTTCCCTATCCGAGTTTTTCGGCAGTTTGAGGGCCCAAAAGTCGTAGACTTTCCGTCAGGCGGGTGGTCTGGTGG
>JALHOV010000616.1 GCA_022842865.1 Vulcanimicrobiota bacterium
GTCGCCCAACTTGAGGAACATCGGACGCATCAAGCCCCAAATTCGTGTCCAGGGGGTCCCATCGGGAATGAGTTTGGCCAAGGACGTGACTCCAGGATCCCCGGCATAAAGCAGAAAGTGGTGCCCGTAGGCTTCCTTGATATATTCCGCGCGGCCATGGGACAACTCGTCCTGCAAGCTGGTGGTGGTCTGATCCACTGGAAAACACAAGATACGCTCAGCGCACGGCTGCCCCGCACGGGTAAGGGAATAAAGCTTGACTTCGGCCACACCCAAAAGACATGTCTGCAGCGTCAGTTGGCCGAAATGCAGCCCCAGAAATGGATCAACATCCTTTTGCTGAGGCTCATCTTCCCAAAGCCAACAAAAGGTTGCGTAAGACTGCAGGTCCGACTTGCGCAGTCCAGGGTTGTGGAAAAGCTGAACGGCATTCTGGAAATGTCCCGCATCTACCTTACCGCTCTGCAAACGCTGGTAAAGTCTGCGAAATTCGCGCATGCTGATGCCGGCTTTCTCAGGTGCCGCCAGGCGCTCGCCACCGATCACTGCCATCAGTTTCTTCTGCAGACCTTCGTAAGCTTGCGATAGCGCACTCCAACCGGCATTGGCGGTGCTCAATTCCACCTGTTCCAGCGCCCGAAAAACTTCGTAGGCTTCTTCGGCCGACATTCGATTAGAACGAATCAGCACAAAAAACTGCTGATAAAAGTCGCTGCGTTTGCCCTGAGCGTCTTGCATTTGCCGGTCAAAAAACCACTTGCCGGCCTTGTGGGCCGAACTCAGCGCCCGCGACAGCAGGCCGGGCGCGACCTCGTCGCGCCGCTGCAACACCGTGGACACCACCCGAGAGAGTTCCCTCATGTCAAAGGGCTTCATGATGTAGTCATCTGCTTTGAGGCGGGCGGCTCGGAGGGGCACGTCCAGATCGGCGAAACCTGTCATAATGACGCTCCGAATGCCGGGACAGGCCTGCTGAACTTTCTCAATTGCGGCCACACCGTCCAATTCGCCGGCCATCCGCACGTCGCTTAGAATCAGGTTGAATGGCCGGGTCTGGGCCAATTCGATGGCCTTGTGAGCCAGTTCGGCTTCCACCACCACGTAGCCCTCGCCGGAAAGTAAGTCAGCCAGCAGTTCTCGAAAATCATCATCGTCCTCGAGCAAGAGAATGTACTGCAAATCTGCCCTCCCTGTTAACGCCGTAATCGTACGCGCCCCGACACTTCCCGAGTTAGCGGAGAAATTCCCCCGCGGCCGTTTAGGAAAGCCTTAATCTGTTTCAACTAAGGCCGGACAACATCGCACCGCGAGAGCCGGTCGCGCCACGAAAAATCCCGCCAGGAACTCTCGACCCTTCCGCCAGGTTAGCCCTCGGCACGGAGCTTAAACAGGGGGGACGTCATGAAACGAAAGATCTGGCTGGCGGCTGCCCTGGCCCTGGGCGCCTGCTCACGAAGGGAACCCCTGCCCCCGCCGGTCACGCCCCAGGCCACCGCCAGCCCGGAAGTCCCATCCATCCGCCAGCCCCTGCAAGTCGGCCCTCCGCCACCCCGAACTCCAGACTGGAAGGTGCCTGCCTTCGAAGTCCCCAAGCCAAACCTGAGCCTACCGTCGCTCCCAGCGCTTCGGCCTCAGACCCTGCCCTGGAAGGCGCCAGCTCTCGAGCTACCCGAGTGGCGCCAGCAAAGCTGGCTACCCAATCGCCCGCCCACGGCCGCGCGAAGTTTCAAGCAAGACTGGGAAGGCGGCCTGCGCTCCCCCAAAAAAGACCTCTACAGCGACCTCAAGGTGCCCGGAGTCGGCGACATGCGCTCCGTGCTCGACGATTACGAACGCCAGCAGCAGGCCCAGCGCGAAAAATACGTTCCCTTCCCGATTCCGGTCAGCTTCCCCATTCCGTTCTAAAGGAAAGAGCGGGCAGGTGGCCAGAAGAACCGGCCCTATGAGCAGCAAACTGGGCATCCTGGGCGTCCCGATCGATCTGGGCGGAAATCACCGCGGTGTGGACATGGGCCCTTACGCCGTGCGCCACGCCGGCCTGATGGCGCGCCTGCGCAAAGTCGGCTTCGAGGTCCACGATTTTGGCAACATCGAGGTGCCGGTGCGCGACGAACTCGAGTTCGGCGATCCCAAAGCCCGCTATCTGGCCGAAATCACCCAGGTTTCCGAGCGCCTGTGCGAGCGCGTGCAGAGCATGCTGGCGCAGGGCTACCTGCCGATCACTATCGGCGGCGACCATTCTTGCGCTATCGGCACGGTGGCGGGCGTCGCCTGTCACCTGCAGGGCCAACCCTTCGGCCTGCTCTGGGTCGACGCCCATGGCGACCTCAACCTGCCCGAAACCAGTCCCAGCGGAAACATCCACGGGATGCCCGCCTCAGTGGCCCTGGGCCGGGGACCCGAAGCGCTGGTGCATCTCGGCCGGCCCGGACCCAAAGTGGAGGTAGGCGATCTGGTACACATCGGCATCCGAGACCTCGACTTTCACGAGGTCAGTCAGCTGGCCGAAGGACGGCACACTTATTATTCCATGATGGAAATCGACGCATACGGCATCCTGGACGTCACACGGGCCGCCCTGAAAAAGGTCAGTCGCGACTTTACCATTCCCGTGCATTTCAGCTTCGATCTGGACGTGGTCGACCCCGGTGAAGCGCCTGGCGTAGGCACACCCGTGCCCGGCGGACTGACCTACCGGGAAGCCCATCTGATGATGGAACTCATCTCCGACGCCCGTCTGCGCGACGGCCGTCCGCTGGTGCACAGCCTGGACCTGGTGGAAGTGAACCCGATTCTCGACCACCGCAACCGCACGGCCAACATTGCCGTCGGACTGGCCGTCTCGGCTCTCGAACAGCGGCGCCTCCCCCTTCGACCCCTGTAGAAATTCGGATCCAACCGCGCAGTCCCGGCCCTGCGAAACCTGCTGCTCAGCCTTCCCGGCACTGGCCCTCCCCACTCCCGAGGAAGTAGTGGCGGAAGTGCCGCGCTCCTCACGCCCGAATTCCTGGCGCTGCTCCAGAAGGCCCTGCCCCATCCCCCGCGCTTGAAAGTTTCGAGTATCTCGCCTCCTTTATGGGCGACTAACTTTTACACCCCGGTAACAAACTGTTAACACTCCGGACTCGGCGATGACTTTTTGATGACCTTCGCAGGTTAGGGTAGAAGAGAAGACAGACGACACTGGGGGCCAAAAGAGATGAACTCCGAAACCGTGAAACTGCACGGTCGAGACCTGCTCTGGTATGAGCATAGCCAGCCCGCCGCCGTTCCCGCCAAAGGGCGCGGCGCCTGGAAGCGCCACTTGATGGTCGTTTTCGCGCTGATCACTTTTAAGCTAGTAGCCCTCGCCAGCAGCGACGGAGTCGAGGTGCTGACAACCTGGCTCAACGACAGCCGGGGCCTACTGGGCTGGCCGTAAACCCTGGGTCCAATCAGGTAAGAGGAGCTTAGCAAGTGATCCAGGAACTCGCTGACCATGAAGAAACTCGCCGCCGCTTTACTGCTCACAAGCTCTTGTCTGGCCGCCCCTAAGTCGCCCCAACAAGTGGTGCAAGATTTCTACAGTCAAATTGCTAAACGGGGCTCAAACTACGAACTCACGGTCGAAGAGTTGATAAATGCACCGCTGGAAGCCAGTTTCAAGCGTGAAATGGTGGCGCAACGTAAAGGGGAATACAAGAAAGACGGCCGCTGGCTGATCGACTTTGACCTCCTGACCTGCATGCAAACCGACACGCCGACGAGCGCCAAAGCCCTACCAGCAAAAATCACCGGTACGGCAGCCAGCGTCCCCCTCAAACTTAGCTACCTGAGCGGAGTGCGCCGCAAACCAGGCGTAGAGGCGTTGAATATCCACTTGCAGCAAATGGGCCAGGGCTGGCAGATCAACAACGTCTACTACAGCCGACCAGCTCTGGTCCGCAAAGATGCTCTGAGTTTCCTCCAATGGGCGAAAGAAGAGTCCGGCCAGAAGTAATCTCTGAAGGCCGCCCTGCCAACCTGAAAAGTGGAGCGCCTGGGACTCGAACCCAGACCCACCGCGACTCCATCAGGCTTTACCGCGGCGGCGCACCATGCGCACCCCAGGCTCCCCGCTGGACGACTCGTCAGCGCAACGCTGCGCCCCCTTATCGGACCAGGCTGAAAAATGCGAAGTCCACGACCGACGTCTTCTGGGGACGCCCGAGCTACTGAGCCTGGAGCAAGTGGGGCGGCATCGGCATACCGATCAGGCTGAAAGCCACTGATAGACCCGTGCCCTCATACTGCTCTGGCTTCAAAGGAGAGCTCAACACCATGTCGCAACCGCCGCCGCGCATCCCATCCATTTTGGGATTGTCCACGATCACGCCTTCTTCGTTCATCTTGATGCGAAACTGGCGCTCGGGAGTGATGAGATGAATCTGGTCCGATTCGAGCGACATAGTAAAACCGTCGCGAAAAGTGCGACGACCGGTGTCCGGAGGCGCGACCGAAATCGTATTGCCCTCGCGGCTCACTTAATACATGGTCATTCCATAACCTTGGGTGTTGGGCTTGCCGACTGAAAACTGCATATTCGCCTCCGTTGCTTCTGACAGATCGGAAGAGCG
>JALHOV010000617.1 GCA_022842865.1 Vulcanimicrobiota bacterium
GGTTTGAAGTTTCAGACTGAATTGTTCGCTTTGAGGGAACTCGACATCGCCATTTACTCGGATACCACCGGCGGAAATGTCTACCAGGTGGAGGTAGAGACCGGTGCTCTCGCCCGAGTGGAGCAGTTGGGCCATAATCAGCTTGTTGAGGCGAACCCCTTTACGCTGGGCCACACGGCGTTCGGATTTGCTCTCGGCGGCCTTCTTCTGGGCCTCGGTCTCTGACCCCCAGACCGCCTCAGGGTCGAGCTCTTCTTCGACCACCTCGGCGGTGGCCGCCTCTACCCCCTCGAGAGCAGGTTCTACCGGATCGGTATCCGCTGAAGAGGAAGTAGCTTCGACCTCGGCCGCTACAGCGACCGAATCGTCCTGAGATGTGTTTTCGCCCGACATAAGCTCGCCTGTTCGTCCCTTTCGTTTCTAAGTCCTGGCGGAGGCCATTGCGGCCTGCGCACGACTGGCGTAGAGAGGATACTGGCGACACAGCTCCCCGACCTGACCACGGATTTTGTCTAAACGGGAGGAGTCTTGAGCATTCTGCAAAGCTTCGACAATCCACAGGCCGATCTGCTTCATCTGCTCTTCTTTCATTCCGCGGGTGGTTAGAGCGGGGGTGCCAAGACGCACTCCGCTACACACCGCGGGTGGATTTTTGTCGAAAGGAATCGAATTCTTGTTGCAGGTCACGCCAGCGTGCTCCAGAGCCGCTTCGGCCACACTGCCGGTCAGACCCAGCGGAGTGACATCCATTAGCACGAGGTGATTGTCGGTACCACCTGTGACCAAACGGGCGCCTCCCTCGCTGAGGGTAGCGGCCAGTTGCCGGGCATTCTTCACCACTTGTTCTTGGTAGGTGCGAAAATCGGGCTGCAGAGCCTCCTGAAAGGCCACTGCCTTACCGGCAATCACATGCATGAGAGGACCGCCTTGATAGCCAGGAAAGATATTCTTGTCCATGGCCTTTGCGTAGGCTTCCTTGCAAAGAATCAGACCACCGCGAGGTCCGCGTAAAGTCTTGTGAGTGGTGGTGGTTACCACGTCTGCATACTGCACCGGGTTGGGGTGCACTCCCACGGCTGCCAGGCCCGCAAAATGCGCCATGTCCACCATAAAGATGGCCCCGACCTCGTCGGCCAATTTGCGGAAAAAGTCAAAGTCCAGAATCCGAGGATAGGCCGAGTAGCCGGCCAGCAACACTTTGGGCCGGTGCTGTTTGGCCAGTTCTGCCACCTGGTCGTAGTCGATCAGTTCGGTGTCTGGCTTCACGTGATAATGGATGACCTCGAAGTGGCTACCTGAAAAATTGACCTTGTGTCCGTGGGTCAGATGACCACCGTGGGCTAAGGATAAGCCCATGAGCTTGTCTCCGTGCTTCATGAGACCATAAAAGGCGGCGATATTGGCACTGGAGCCAGAGTGCGGTTGTACATTGGCGTGATCGGCCCCAAAAAGCTTACAGGCCCTCTGGCGCGCCAATTCTTCGACCACATCGACGTGTTCACAGCCGCCGTAGTAGCGCTTGCCAGGATAACCCTCGGCGTACTTATTCGTGAGCACGCTGCCCACCGCTTCCAAAACTGCCTCGCTGACGAAGTTCTCGGAAGCGATCATTTCCAGAGTGCTGGTCTGACGCAAAGTCTCCGCCTGCATTGCCCGACCCACTTCCGGGTCACTGGCCATCACGTGTTCTAACATATTTGCTTCCTCTTCCCTAACCTTAGAAGTTTACGTAGTAAACCCCGGAGTTCGCTCTTCTTCTTCCCCAAACTTTAGAAGTTTACGTAGTAAACCCCGGAGTTCGCTCTCAGGCGAACTCCAAGTCACCAACGCTCCCACAGTTTTTCCGCGGCCGTGCGGCAACGGAGTTTCAGGTCCGCGACATCGATGCCGGCTACCTGACCTTTAAAAAAGACGCAGTCTCCTGCTACCCAGGTGCCCCAGACCGGAGCCGTTCCCATACCGAAGAGCCAGTGGCCGAGAAAATTCCCACCGGTCAAGGGAGTGGGCGGGTCGTATTCAAGAACCATCAAGTCCGCTTCCGCACCCAGGGCAATCTCCCCCAGCAGGCGACCGAACCTTTGGCTGGCCAGGCGAGCCGGCTCCAGAAAAGCCACCCGATAAATGTTGTTCCAATCGAAGCCGCGCGGGTCACCGGCCTGATGCTTGTGAATCACGGCCAGGCTTCGGGCGTCCTCGGAGGGGTCCTGACTCATTCCATCCGTTCCCAGAGCGACCGAAACTCCCAGTTGAATGAACTCCTGGACGGGAGCGCAGCCGACCGCGTTGTTCATGTTCGACCGCGGATTGTGCATCACGGTCACCGAGTGCTTGGCCAGCAGTTCTTTCTCGTGAGGCTGCAAATGGATGCAGTGGGCCGCCCAAACCGGTCGATCCTGTAGCCCGTCCTCGAGTAGGCGCTGCAGCGGAGGGCGTGAATAGGTCCGGAGGCTGTGCTCGACATCGCACATGTCTTCTGCAACGTGCACGTGCACCGGCACCTCAGCCGGCCATTCCTTAAGGGCTAACTTTAGAGTGGCCGGGTCCACCGTGATGGAGGCGTGTAGGCCCAGGGCTGCGGTCAAGCGGTGATCCCGGAGAGACTCGCAGTGGCGAGCAAAGCGCAGATTCTCGGCCACTCCCTGGCGAGCACCTCCTTCGCCGTGCCGGTCGCTGGTTTCGTAGCACAAACAGGCCCTTAACCCAACCTGGAGACTGGCTTCGGCCAGGCGGTCCAGACTGCCGTCGATCACGGCTGGACTGGCGTGATGATCGACCACCGTGGTAACCCCGCGAAAGACCGCCTCGGTGAAACCGAGCAGTGCGCTCAGATAGACGTCTTCGCTGGTGAGCGCCTGGTCCAGGCGCCACCAGAGCCGCTGCAAAATCTGCAGAAAATTGGCCGGCGCCTCGTCCTTCATGGCGATCCCCCGTGCAAAGGCGCTATAGAGGTGATCGTGCGAGTTGATCTGACCGGGCATCAAGATTTTTCCCTGGAGGTCGAGCCTGGCCAGCGGCGGGGCCAGGGCCAGTACTTCCTCAGAAGCACCGAAGCCACGAATCTTGCCGTTCTCAACCCACATCGCACCATTCCGAATCACCTCTGGCGTTTCACCCAGTGTGACAATGGTGGCGTTGGTAAACAGGAGAGTTCCCGGCATTCATCCTCCCGACGGGCGAGATACTGTCGGCCTTTGCCAACCCCTCCAGTTGCCCCTCCTTCAGGGTTCCCGAAAGAGCAGGAAAGCGAACTGGCCCGGGATCGACAGTCCTTGAGAGTGGGTGCTGCCTTCCAGCAGAGCGCCACTCGTCTGGCGCAGGCGCACATCAAGACGATTGTTGGGATTGCCGTCGGTCGAAATGACAAGCCTCTCGGTCAGATCCAGAGCCGTGAAGTAGGCGCCTCCCGTGCCCGCCACTTCCAGTGGACTGTCTGCCAGTTCACTCAGCAGACCGCCTGGGGTGGTCTTGAAAACGTGAACGCTCGGGGCTCCGTTCTCGCCTAAATAATAGTGGCCGTTCTCGGCAAAGTCTCCGGTTGCCGGACGAAAACCTAAGTCCTGCTCCAGTAAAGTCTCTGGGCGACCATTCCTTCCGAGGGTATAACTTCGGATGGAATCGCTCCCCTGAATCGAGATCAGCATGCAGCCGCCTCCCGGTCTCACGTCTACATCGATGGCCCGGTCGCTACTTCTGGCCAGTGGGATGCTGACACTCTGCCCGGGCAGCCCGTCGCTCAGAACAAAGGACTGGATCTGGCCCAGCTCAGGCACGTGCAAGAGCCCACCATTGTTGGAAAAGGCGGCATCCCAGCCGGCCTCATTGGCCAAAACGGCGTCCCCGCCGGACACGCTGAGCAGGCCCGTGCTGGAGATCTCATAGGTTCGAAGGGTGGTGCCACCGGCCGCGTAGGCCCAGCCCCCGGATGGATGCACCGCAAACAGTTGGGTTTGAGCGGGACAGGCCACACTGCTGATCAGGCTGGCCGCGCCGCTTACATCCAGTGAAAAAACCGTAATCACCTGAGAATCGCGGTTCACCACGTAGAAGACTTTCAGGTTGGGGTGGCTTCTTACCGCTACGGGATGGGTGCCGGCGCTGGGGACCGGGTCCCCGACCGCCTGCACGCTACCGGTATAGACGTCAAGCTCTTTGACCGACAGGGTGTTGCTGGCAAAGTTCGGCACGATGGCCAGCTCACGTAGGGTTGGACTCGGAGCCTGGGACTCCGTGCCGGTATTCAAGGAGCCACAGCCAGCCAGGCAACCGAGCAGAACGAGCCCCGCGAAGATTCGTTTCATGGTCCTTACGTTTCGCCGGATCAGGGCTTCTTCCAGCCGCTTAAGTAGAAGATTTTTCAAGCCGGTCATGAAAAAAAGGCCCCGGCCGGAGCCGGGACCCTTTCTACCGATCGACTCTGACTTAGAAGTTCAGAGTGAAGAAGTCAAAGCCGGCGGCCTGGTTGAGCGCCTGCTCGTCTACCGTGGAACCGGTGATGTTGCCATCCTGACCGCGGAAGCGAGCCACGAGCACGTTGTCAGCAGCCGGACCGCCGAAGGTCTGGCCGCCGGTGCTGAGCACGAACGCATTGCT
>JALHOV010000618.1 GCA_022842865.1 Vulcanimicrobiota bacterium
TCGAAATTCGCGCAAGTCGAAAAAGCTGTTGTTACACAATAGGAGTCGAACCTATGAGGGCTTTCTTAACAGGAAAGATGCTAACCAGTAGCAGTATGTAAGCTTTCTCAGTCGGGGCGCGCCCTTCGATCAAGAGCCGGAATGGGTCCCAATTTCCCCATGAAATTGAAGCCCACCCCGACAAACTTAATTAGCCAAAAATGGCTTCGGGGCGAACGACCACCTGGCCACTGGGCCGACGGTCGATAACGTAATTCGAAAGCTTGCCTTCCGGAACGCCCAACCAGTCGGCGACCCGATCCATGATCTCACGGTCGGATGCTTTCAGGGAGAGGTCAAACACTTTGGGCTTGATTTCGAAGGTACGTCCTGCGTAACGGATGTGAAACACAGTCAGGGTCTCCTTTCTGTAACACCTGCGGGAGACTCCGTGGGATCCGTTCGGACCCATAAAAAAACCCGCTGGTCGTTGGTTGAGCAGCGGGTTTTCGGTGAGCGCTGTAGAGCGCTAACTTATGCCGCTGCGACGAAGGGATTGGCCCATTGCCCATGGGGTGGGGCAATCGACAATCGAATGCGTGGGACGATAATTACTGAATCCGAGCATTAGATATTCTTCCTTTCGTCGTGGGATTTTTTGAGTATAGGGAGGGACATTAATTCTGTCAACACACAAGTACAAAATATTTTCTGGTTGAGATTGACCAGAGCCCTATAGGAGTCCCCGGGTGGATATGCAAGATATCCCGGTATGAACCTGAGCTGGGGCCGCAATCGTTACGATTTTTCCTGGGAAACCTTACGTTCTTTCTTAGACGGCGTCTCCCCCATCGACCTGGACCGACTGGCGCTACAAAGCCGTGACGAGGCCTATCAGTTCATGGTTCAGTACGGCTACGATATGGCCATCCCGAGCGAGCACCACGACGCCTGGACGGTGTTTCGCGAAGCCGTCGAGTATCTTGAGCGAGTGATCTGCCCCGCGCCCACGGCACAGGACCGGGCCGTGGCCCTGCCGGAAGAGCTGCGCCAGGTCACCGACCTGACCGAGATTCTCCTGCTGGCCTCGCACGGCGGCCCCTTGCAACCCTGGGCCTGCGCCCTGCTGCGCGTCATGCACACGATTAGCCACGCCAACCATGCCATACGCTCTCCTTTCTACCGGGAGATCCAAAGCCAGATCCTGGAGCGCTACCGCCAGCACGTCCACCAGGACGCCCAGGGCAAACTCCATCTGGGCACCGGGCTCTTAGCCGTGCCGCTAGAAGATATCCAGCTCCGCGAAGAAAAAAGCCGCGACAGCCTGATCCTCAAGCTCCTGCACAAACCCGACAATGTGGCCCAGGGTGTCTTCGACCGCATCGGCGTCAAGCTGGTCACGCCCACCAAAGTGGACGCCCTGCTCGTCCTCAAATACATCCGACGCAACCACCTGGCCATTTTCGCCAACATCATGCCCGGCCGCTCGCGCAATACCCTGATCGATCTGGAGCGCTTCCGCGACGTATATGAATCCATTTCTCGACCGGGCGCCCCGGGCAGCTTCAAGAGCAACTGGGCGGCCCTGCAACGGCCCAGCGAGCCGAGCGGGGAGGAGTATCTGCATCAGAATCCCCACTCGTCCTCGACCTTTCGCTCGATTCAGTTCACTTGCCGCCAGCTCATCCGCGTACCCAACCCGCAATACTCGGCTCTGCAGGAACTACGCTCCGCCCTGAGCGAGCGAATTCCCAATGAGGAACTGGCCACTCTCCTCTCTCGATTGAGCGCCGACAAACCCGAACCGGTGCTGCGCTTCTTCTTCCCCTACGAAGTCCAAATCCTCGACCACGAGAACCACCTGCGCACCCTGGAAGGCGAGTCCAGCCATGCCAACTACCGCCTCCGCCAACTCCGCACCGCCCGCCGCCGCGTCCTCGGCTCCCTGCTGGCCGCACAAGAGCCCTGAACCGCCACCTATTTCTCGACGGGCAGGAGCCACTGGGAACTCGAGTCTATCCAGCAGTTTTCCACGGGGGTCTCGGTGTAGGTCCAGGCGCGAACCTGGGCGCTGCCGCGGCGGCCGTTGGCGCGGGGGTCCAGTTCGCGGCGGAGGTCGTCGGCCAGCTGGTCCAGGTGGGCCAGGGTGTCCTCGTCTTTGATCCGCTTGCGCGCCGCGACCAGCTCTCGCTCCAGCAGGCGCATCTGACGCAGGCCGTGATTGCGGGAGTCGCCGCTGGAATAGCTGAGGTCAATGAACTGGTCGGCCAATCCACGCTGCAGCATACGGCGCTGCAGGGAGACCGACTGACCCTTCACCAGTTCAGAAAACACACCGTGACGAACGCGATTCAATAATTCAGAGACCGGATAAGCGCCCTGCTCAGCCATGCGGTTCAGTCGGCGCGAACTGCACAGGTTGGTGAGCAAACGGCGCTGCACAAAGGCGACCTGATCGACCGAGCGCTCCATCTGTAATAGGCGCACCAGACCCGGTTCGAGCAACCAGTCCTGCGCTCCCATGACCTCCTTGAGCAAGAAATCTACCGCTTCCTGCTGGCGCTTTTTAGGGATCACTGTGTAGACAGGGCCGCTCTGACCAAAATGCTTTTCCTGCTTGTGAACGCCGCCCACCAGAGCCACCACGTGATTGCATTCCGTGCCCCACTGGCCAAAAAGGGCGTTGCGGAAGTGGCGCAGTTCGCTGTAATCCTCGCCCACCCGCTCGGTGGCCCTAAATAACAGTCCGGCCGTGCGACGCAAGTTCTTCAAACCCAGGCGGGTTGCGGCCACGGGATCCTGGTCGCCCACCGCTTCGGTTTGGTCCCCGGGGTCCGCCCCACCGCTGTCCAGATTGGAGAAACGCAACCAGGGACTGGAATCTTGTTGGCGCGCCCACTGATCGAGCGTGGACTTTTCGGCCTGGGGGGTCGAGGCGCCCGGAATGGGCGCATATCCCCAATGCACCGCAAAATGATCATAGGGTCCTACCCGTGGAATCAAATCAGCCACATCCATTCTGTCGCCTGGCTGAGCCACATAATTGAAGCGCGAATAGTCCATAATGCTGGGAGTATGCCCCATTTTTTTTACCCAAACGGGATCTCGCACCTGAGCCAGGGAATAAGTGGAACTACCGCGCATATTGTGCTGAAACCCCAGGGAATGTCCGACCTCATGGGCGACCACGAACTCGACCAGTTGTCCCATTAAATCATCCGGCATCGGTAGGTGCTGGGCGCGCGGATCCAGATGAGCCACCTGGGTAAAATACCAGCGCCGCTGCAAATCCAGAATATTATGGAACATGTGAATGTCCGCTTCCAGAATCTCGCCGGTGCGCGGATCGGAAATATGCGGACCATAAGCGTTAGGAGTGCCAGATGCCACCCAGCGAATGGTGCTGTAGCGAGCGTCTTCGATGCTCCAGCTGCCATCCTTGGGGGGATTGAGAGCTAGAATAGCATTCTTGAAGCCGGCCCCTTCGAAGGCGGACTGCCATTGCTCGACGCCTTTTTTGACATAAGGAACCCAGGCCGCCGGCGTGGCCGGATCAATGTAGAACACGATGGGCTTTATCGGCTCGGAGACCGCCGCGCCCGGGTCTTTTTTGTCCAGGCGCCAGCGAGCCAGAAACTGTTGCTCTTTCACAAAGTGGTCGTTGGTGCCATAGTCAGTCTGGGAAGTAGTGAAGTAGCCCACCCGGCTGTCCGCCAGGCGTGGCTTCATCGGTTGGTCGGGAAGCTTGACCATACTGTAGTGCATGCGAACGGTCGCGCTGCCTCGGCCCATTTCCCCATAGGCATAGCTGGGGCGGGCCTCAGGGTTGGTCAAAGTCAGGGTAGACTCGGCCTCGATATTCTCCGGGTAAGCCGAGATGCGTTCCACAAAACTCCGGGTCGGGTCGAAGGCTTTCGCGCCCAACATGTAGCGCGGGCTGAACTCGATGACCTCGCTGTTGAACAGCCTGGTCACATCGATGACAGGGGCTTGCTGGTCGCTTTCCGCCTCCACCAGGTAGGCGCCTAGAATCACCGGGTTGTTGGCCTCCGCCACCGCCTGGGCGATAGGCAGCTTGGGGTCGGCCCACAGGCTGTAGTCCAGCTCCTGCAGCAAAACCCTCCGGTCCTGACGATGCCAGCGCACAACGCGACGGCCGATCCCCTCGCCCCCGCCATCGCCGGTGCCGGGCTTACCGCGGGCAACCGTCACCACCATCAGAAAGTCGCGGTCCAGCTGACCTTTGGGGATCTCGTAGTAGTACTTCTCGCCGACCTGGTGAACCTTGAAAAGCCCACTCTGCGACCGGGCTTTGGCAGTGATCACCTGATTGTAAGGCTTGAGCTCCGGCACAGCGGTGGTGTTGGTTTGAGCCCAACAAGGCAATGTCAGGAGGGCCAACAGGCCGCAGTTTTTGAGCATATCCCTCAGGTTTCTCGCCTTACTGGCAGGGTCCTACAGGGGAGAGGGCGGAAGTGAGCCCCATGCCTATCGTCGACTGGGGGTGGTGGGAGTCTCCCCAACTTCCATCACGGCCCATTACCCTGTGGGTTCCCGATCAGCTGAGCTACCCGCTGTGCGTGATCTATGCCCATGAT
>JALHOV010000619.1 GCA_022842865.1 Vulcanimicrobiota bacterium
GTGAACCTTTCGCTGGCCAGGCAACTGGGAGTGACTCCACGCTACGCCGCCGGCTACTGGCGAAACCTTCTGCGTGATGTGGTGGCGCTGTCCCGAGGAGAAACCTCTCAGCAATCGCCGCTCGGTCCTGCCTTCAGCGCCGTGGTGACGACACTCCGCCAAAAGGGCTCGGAGGCATCTATGGCTCGCTTACGCTCCGCCGTTTCCGCCCTGTCCAGCAAACAGGCGACCCTACTCCAGAATGCCTTCCGCAACGTCCCCGACGACTTCCGGTTCGAAGCCGACCTTTTTCCAGAAAAAGACGGCTTTAAGCCCCTGGCCAACTAAAGTCGGTGGGCGCCGCGGTGCGCCCGCCGTGCGGCATATGCAGGGGGTCAGGTTGGAGTCTTCGTGTCCATCAACTTGTCCAAATGGGGTGCCAACTCATGGGCCGACAGTTGGGTCAGGTCCTTGGCAAACTCTGCTGCAATCTTCTTCTGAACGCTCTCATCCAGGAGTGGGCGGAGGTCTCCCAAAAATTTCGGCGCGGCCACCAGCAAAAGCCGATCGTAGGCACTGGACCGATCTTTCAAGACGCTGGCCAGTTGCCTGGCAAAGACCACCTGGGAATGGCGCTTCGGATCGGTGGGAGGTGTCATAGACGACCCGGGGCGGGCCGAACCGAGACTGTCGGTTTCGCTATCGCTACCCGCCAGGCGTCCTTCCGGGTTGTCCCAGCCCTCCAGCTTTTCCAGACGGTTATCCTTGGCGCGGAGGAAAAGATTGGCCCGGCTGCCATCTGCCACTAAAATCCAGGTGTTCATCGGCCAGTTCCTCCTTGCTGAACTCCGGGCCCGCTGCGTCCGAACGACTCGGCATGGTATTTGCTTAAGATTTCCAACACTTCAAATTCCCCCAACTTTCCTGTGGGAGTTGCAATGCCCAGAACCGCACGGCCATTCTTGACGGCCTCCTCGGCGTCCAGGGCGATACGGCCTGGCACACCCTGGTCTTGCAGGTAGCCAGCCACTCCCCCAGCCAAAGCCCCGCCCGCGGTAGCACCGGCCAGTCCGGCCAGCGCCGTCACCAGGGCGCTGCCACCAGTAACCAGACCAAAGCCCGGGATCAAGAGCGACGTCAGTGCCGCCAAAGCGCCCAGGCCCAAACCAACGGCGGCGCCCTTCCCGGCGCCCACCGCCGCGTCAGCTCCAGTAGTGGTGGTCACACCAGAGACTGCCTGTTCGGCGGCGGTCTTCTGGGAATCTTGCTGCTGATAGCCTTCGGGAAACAGGGCCGTAATGTCGGCGACGTCTGCGCCGTGGTCCACCAGCGCGGCGAGCCCTCGTTCGGCCTGGGCAGCATCGGCGAATTTCGCGTATAAAGAAACTTTCATATTCATCTCCCATCGGGCAGTTATGCTGCCGCAATTGAATTCAGCCTAGCCTACCTGATCCAGGTCGGCGGGTGGCTCGCGTAACGCTGCCTCAGTACGCCAGTCCCAAGCTGACGGGAATGACTTCAGCCTGCGTTCCCGCCATTTTGTGTTAGCCTGGATGGATAACACCCTAAAGGAGCTCTTTATCTATGATGATACAAGTCAACCATGACAACCATGTCCAGGGAAGCGCCGGGCTGACCGAAGCAGTACGCACGGTCATCGAGGGTCATTTGGGCCGCTTTGGAGATCAGATTACCCGAATCGAAGTTCAGCTCTCCGACGAGGCCGGCGCCGCCAAGTCGGGGACTCAAGACAAGCGTTGTATGCTGGAAGCCAGACTGGCCGGGATGGACCCGATTAGCGTGACAGACCGCGGCGATACCATCGACCAGACCGTTCGCGGAGCCAGCAAAAAAATGGAAAGCCTGATCAATTCCACGTTGGGAAAACTGAATCGCCGCCACCATCCCGCCTCGGAACCCGAGGCGGTTGAACCGGAAGAGGAAACGCAGGCATAACCAGGCCAGCGCAAGGTCAACAGCGTCGCGAATCGGAATATCTCGCCGTGCTCGATGAACATTTGGAGAGGATGCGCCAGGAGGGCAAGGTCGACGCTTCAGGTCAAAAGTTCTCTGTGGACCTGGACGCCCAGGCCCGCAAGGTCGCCCGCTATCAATCGGATCGACCGGCCCTGTGGCTGCTCAAGCTAGTTCAGGCGGCCGTCGCCTCGGGGGCGCCTGAGGTTCGCATTCAGCTGAAGAAACATACGATGGAAGCCCAGTTCCAGCCAGCCGAGCCCGGGCGCTGCCTGGAATTTCAGGAGTCCAATCTTCCGGCCTGGGTAGAGCATCTCCGGCTGGCTTTGCTGGCCGCCCTTTCGCTTCGGTCCAACGCGTTGGAGCTACGCTGGGGCGGGCAAATCCAGCACGGTCACGGGGGACCGGAAGTTTTCCAGGGAGAGGGAATCCGCTTGTGGCTCCGACGCCGCAATCGCCCATTCTGGCCGTTTCGCGATCAGGAGCTGGCCGATATCCACCGAAGCTTGGCGCTACATTGTGCTCATTGTCCTATCCCCATTCGACTGGACGCTCGAGCTCTGAACCAGTTCCATGTGGAATCCAGTCCCGGCATCCCCACCTTTCCCGGGCGCCGAGTGATGAATGAGACGGCGGCTACTTATACCTGGCTGGCGGAGCGGAGCTGGTTCTCGGAAGGCACCGGCCACTTCCCGACCGCCTGCCCGGCTCTGCGACCCTCGCGCATCCTCGGCCTGGGGCAAGAGTCCCTGGAGCCATCAGATTTCTGGTTCCCCTGTCGAAGCTGCCGCCACATTTTAGAAACCGACCTGAGGGTCCACCAGCATCCTCTTCCAGCCACAGTCGACGTCTCATCTCGAATCGTGCTGGAAGTCCAGTATTCGACCCCTCCGGACCGGACCAGAGACCGTTTCACGGGGATTCGCTCTCTGGATTCCTGTGATTTTGCCCTGCCGCAGTTTTCCTCGCTTTTTCCCGGCATCGGCTTGAAGTTGCCGGCCATGGCCTGCCGACGTTGGCTGGGGTTGGCTGCGCTGGGTGAAGGCCCGGGCCGAATCTTCTACCTGCGCGACGGCGTTTTGCTTGAGCCCGTCGCCGCTGGCAGCGCTTTTGGAGCCACCACCGCCTTGATTGCGGACTCAGCTGTGGTCACCGATCTCAGTCAACTCAAGGTCATCGAAGACGAAACCGTTGAGGCCGACCGCCAGTGGCTGGCTCTCGAGGAAAAACGGCTCATTGAGTTAACCCGGTCCGCCGTGATGGGGACCTCCGAAGGGGAACGGCTCGGCCTGCCGATGTCCATCCGCACCCATTGGAGGAAGCAACTCCGAGCCCGCATGGAGTAAGCGGTCCCCCGGTTCCGGACTACTCTTTCAGGACTCCCTCAGTCCACTCGCCCTTTTCGAGGCTGTAGGGGTAGTGGACTTGAGGGTGCACGTGAAAGTAGCCGTCGTCTTCGACGTGTCCCATCACGATCCACTGGCTGCCCATCACGGGCTTTTCACCGGGCCAGATGGCCTGAAACATTTTTCCCTCTTTATAGTGGCCGCGCCAGGCGTCGTTGACGATGATCGTCACGGTTTCGTCGTTGCGACCGCGTTGAAGGCCCACATTGAGAATAGGATCCTGGCAAGCCTTGATGGCTGCGGAATCTTCAATCTCATTGTCGCCGAAGGCGACGAGGGAGAGCAGCAGGGACAAGAATAGAACGCATAGTTTTTTCATCCAGGGCAATTCTTTTCACATTGCTCAAAACCTGCGAAGATAGAAAGTAAACGGTGCTTTGGGCACAAGGTGAACTGAAAAGGCTTGTCCAAGTCATCCGTCGATGAAAACGATCAAGCTCTTTTTGCTTCTGTGTCTTTTGGGACTGCCGGCTTTAGCCGAAGAAACGACTCCTACCGGTCTGGTGACCGCCTTTTACAGCGACTACCAGAGCAAGGGCGGGAACGTGCGACGCTTGTTGCCGACTCAGAGCCAGCGGTTGGAGAGTCAACTGTTCGCCCGCCTGACCGAGTTGGCAGGTTACGGCCCTCCAAATCCGGGCCCGAACGGCGCCTGGCTTGATTTCGACCCCTTTATCAACGCTCAGATGAATGCGGCAACCATCCGCTGTGGGGCCGCAGAGAAGAGAGACTCCTTGAACTACGTGCCGGTTTACGTTTCCTTGAGAAGCCCCGGTCACGAGCAGTTGCAAGTTCACGCGGTGGTAGGCTCCGAGAAGGGCGCTCTCAAGATCACGAACTTTGTCTATCCGGCTAGCGACGGGAGACCGTCCTGGGACCTCGACGGCTGGATGATCTCGAAGCTGCAGCGGTAGTTCTGCTCGATTCGCTTTAAAGTCAACGAGCGTTGATGAGAAAGCTCTGGAACATGGACTTCACCTCTTGACTGATCGCGGACAGGCCGGCCAGCCGGGTCGGAAATTGATTGAGGATTTGCGCGCCGTGCTGGGTTAGTTGATTGCGAGCGGCGGTGATAGTGGCCTGGGGATCTTGAGCCGTAAGCGGTGCGCCTGACCCGTTCTTTTCGACGTCGGGGAATTGAGCTATGCAGGGAGTGGACTTTTCAACCTGAGGAGCTTGAATTTTATGCCACCCCGCCGCACACCAGAACA
>JALHOV010000620.1 GCA_022842865.1 Vulcanimicrobiota bacterium
TTGTGAACGGTCCTTTAACCCTGAATTTCCATCAGGATTAAGCTGGTCAACTATCGCCGTAGGAGAAGTAAGTATAAGACTTGTACTTAACGTGAGAGCCATCGCTGACAGCCCACTCGTGCTCTTCCAATACATTGGGTCCGGGGTCCGCACAGCTGCCGGCAATCTTGTTGACGTAGTGAATTTCTTGCCGGTCGCCCTGACTGGAGACGCTCAGGCTGGTGGAACCGGCGCTGACTTCCAGACGGGTAACCTGTCCATCCTTGAGTTGGCAGGAGCCGGTAAACGGGGTGGTTCCCTGGCTTCCACACTGCCGGGTATAGACGCTGCCATAAACGCTGTTAGGGCTGTTGCCGTTCTGATCCGCGTAGGTTTCGTCGATGGCCGCCATGGAATCGCCGATGTCGCGCACCAGGGCTTCTAGCTTGCCCACTTTGGTGGCCGCTTCGGCCTGCTTGGAATTGGCGATGTGACCCTTTTCGTATTTGGTGGTGGGAGATGTGTGTTTATGCCAAAATTCCTTAATCACTGCTGCCTCCGGTATTTTATATGTGTGTGAGGCGCAGACTATCCAGTCCACCTTACAAAAACCTGAACCACCCAGCTGCTGTGGAACGTTTATGCCATTCAGGCGCCGGCGCCGGACAATAGCGAAAGCCAGAGCGGCAAGACCCGACTGACACGAAAATTTTGGGGCGGCAGGGGCGCCGACGGCAGCTTGAGTCGCTGGAGAAATTGACTTTGAAATTCTTCGGAGTCCTGGGAAAGGAGCTCCGGTTGCACGGTTTCTGCCAGACCTGCCCTCGGGCCCATGCAAAGGATCCAGGGAGTGCGCCCGACCGCCTGGCAGAGAGCAGCCACCACGCAAAACGTCTCGGGAAAAGTGTTGACGTAGAACAAGCCACGGGAAGCGACGAGTTTCTCCACCAGCTGGTCGAACGGCAAGTTGCCGGCCAGGGAAACCCCAAAGTCTCGGCTGAGGTGAAGATCCACTCGATCATAGCCGGGAGAGCAAATCACCAGCTCGAGCTCGGCTCCTGCCTGGGCTCGCAGTCTGGCCCACATGGCCACCGTGGCCCGCAGTCCTTTGAGGGCCGCGCTGGCATACACAAACCGTAGGACCCGGGGCAAGGGGGAAGTCTGGTAGACGGAGTCGGGAAGCATGTTCGGAATGACCCGAACCGGCCAATGAGCAGGGAACTGGGCTCGATGCCAGCGGGAGACAGCCACCAGCACAGCCCTTTGGGACCAAAGGTCTTGCTGGTGTTCATGCGCGTTGCCCGGTATATCGGTTGCCCAGACTACCGTCCGACGCCGGCGGATCGGGGGAACCAGAGAATAACGGCAAACGATCAGGCATTCGCAACGGAGTCCGTCGGCCGCAAGCAAACGCGGCAGATACTCAACCCCCGCCACCTCGGCCCGGGCCAGCGAGTTGTTGAGAACCAGAACCCTGGCTCCCAGCGCGGCCAACTGCTCGGCCAATAAGATGACCTGGTGTTCCGACGCACCCAGACCGCGCCGAGACGGAGTCGATCCAGTGTAAGCCCAACCCACGCTGTCGAAGAAGATGTAGTCGTACTCTGGCACCCTTCCCTGTTCGGCGGAAGCCACGGAAACACCGGCTCGATGGCTGCTCAAGGTGCCGAACCTCAATCGCCGGAAGGGAGTCAGGTGACCCTGTGCCTGCACATGATCGTTGGGAACGAATGCTCGATTTTGGCGCGCTGCCTGGAATCAGCCGCCAACCGCATCGGCTATTTCGTCATTTGCGAAAACGGCTCTCTCGATCATTCGATGCAGATCGTCCGGGAGTTTTTTGCAGGGCGCAACCTGGCCGGTGAAATCCATAATTTGTCGTTCCAGGATTTTGGCCAGACGCGCAATGAGGCTCTGGATATTTGTCGCGCTTCCTCCGGTGAGTTCAGCCATTTATTGCTGCTCGAAGCCGACATGGAGCTGGTGGTGGAACAAACCGAGTGGCCTCCCCCTTTAGAACAGGCCCAATACCTTTTGCGCCAGCGAACTCAGCACTGGAGTTGGTCCAATGTGAGGGTGCTGGGACGCGAGTTAGCCTCCCAGTATGTGGGGCGAACTCATGAGTATCTCACCCACGGTAGAACAGCGATCCCTCTGCAAGGCGCCTGGATTCGCGACCACGCCTGCGGTAGCAATCGTCCCTTGAAGGTGCAACGCGACTCGGCCTGGTTGGAAGAATGTTTGCGAGAAGGGTCAGACCCAGCACGTAATACCTTCTACCTGGCCCAGACCTACCATTCAGGCGCTCGCTTTTCCGAGGCGGCCCTATTTTTTCAGCGACGGGTCGACTTGGGCGGTTGGCCGGAAGAGGTCTACTTGAGCCGCCTGGGGCTGGCGGACTGTTTGCTCATGCTGGGGGACCTGACAGGCTTTCAGGGTCAACTATGGCAGGCCTATCGAGAACGCCCGATCCGTGCAGAAGCTCTTTACCGTCTGGCCGCCTTCCACTTTGGCAATGGAGACTATCACGAGTGCCTGCGGCTCTGCCGCCTGGGCGAGCGAATTGGGCCTTGCGAGGACCTGCTGATGAGGCAAGACGATCTCTACCACGGGAAGTTCGCGCTGCTATTATTGACCAGCCAGGCACGTCTTGGCAAGGCGCCAAAATCAGACGGCAGCAGGGCCAGACGAACTTGCCGGCGCCTGTCCGTGGACCCGGAAGCGAGTCTGCAGACTCGCTCCGCGGCCCGAGAGATTTGGAAATTCTGCGCTCGCCAGAGTAGTCGCCTTTTCGGACCGACCAGGCGTGTGCCGCGATCGCCCTCTGAGGCTACTTCCCCGTCCGTGGTCCCGCTTCGCGGGCCCCGAGTCGTCGCTGATACGACTCTCGCAGAATTTGCTGAGACAAATTCTGCGTCCGTTCCCCAGCCTGTTTGCGCAGAGTTGGCGCTCGAGCACCTTGGCTGGGTTGAGGGGTGCGTTCCCAGTGACCATGGCTGGCTGCGGCTGGCTCGCGACGTCCACGGCATGCACCGGTTCGCCTGCTGCGATGACAGGTCACGTCTTTTGTCTCTGACGGACCCCTTCACCTTTTGTGGGTCAGAAGGCCGCCTGGCGAGCCGGCTGCTCCGGTCAGAGCGCTCCCACAGGTTGCAGGTGGAGTTCCATTCAGCCCGAGACGGCTGGCATTGCTGCGAACTAGCCGTGGGACCCGTCGTGCTGGCCATGAAACCCTTAGATTCCTATCGATAGCCCGTCGACAGGATAACAATTTCATGGCAACGAAATCGGCCGCCATGTCAGTACCACAAGCAGAAGAATTCGTCCAACGGATGACGGGTGATCAGCAATTTCGCTCTCAATTTTTCAATGCCCCTTCCGAGGACGCACGCAGAGCGCTGCTTGCCGAACTCGGCTTGAAATGCGAGTTCGCTCAGGTGCAAAAGGTTCTGGCCGAAAAGGGCCAGCACTTTACGGAAACAGAATCAGAGCTCATCGCGGCCGCGATGCTAGGACACTTGAGCGATGAAAGCCTGGAGTTCATCAGTGGCGGCGCCAGTACGTTCGTTCCTTTCGGCGCGACCGGAGTCCCGCCCTTTGGGGGGACACCACCCGACCAAAGCCCCTACAACAACCCCTTGTTCGGGCCTACCGGCATCTAAACCGGCCTTGGAAACTCAGGCTTTCCTAAACCAAAGACTTGACTGCCCCCAGCTGGAATTTTTTTCAAGTAATGGGAAGGTTGTAAGTCCCCAAAACCTAACCCCGGAAGATATCATCCAGGAGTGGGGTATACCATGGAAACCAACGGAGTCAAGACCCGGACCGAACGCGTGATGCACGCCGTAACCGTTACTGCCGAAGGGGTAAACCGAGACCTCACCAGCCTGACCAAAAACGTTCTCGTCAACGCCATTGAGGGCTTTCAGGAGGTAACCGGCAGCGCGGCCCAGGCAGCCCTCGAAAACACGCGGGGCGGTATGCAAGGGGCGGCGATTGTCGGCCAGGATTTGGGTGACCTCAGCAAAAAAACAGCCCTGGGCGCCATCGCCGGAGCCAGTGAAGTGAGCAACCAGCTGGGCGCGGCCATGAAGAGTGCGGCGATCGGCTTGATCCACGGCTCAGCCGATGTCGGCAACGAGTTGGGCAAGGTCTGCAAGACGGGCGCCATCAACGCCATCAAAGGCACCGGCGAAGTCTGCGCGGAGTTCGGCCAGATGACCAAAGAAAATGTGATCGGCACAATCGAAGGCAGCACCGAAGCGGCCTCTGCTCTGGAGCAGTTCCTCACCGTGGCGGCTCGAGCCGTCATGCGCGGAGTCTCCGAATTCAAAACGACCAAAGCCCCGGCTAGTGAACCCGCCCGACCGCACGTCCCCACCGCCAGCCTGGACGACATGCCACCGGTGGTCGCTGAAAAACGAACTCTGCCCAAGTCGTAAGCTGGTCCCACTGGCAGCTATATCGACTGGGTGTGGCTACTTCTTGACATCAGCCACAGGGCTGAGCGCGGACGGCCAGATATCGCTCGCGCTCCTTTGCCAAGTGGTAGATCCAGTAATCTTCGAAGTCACCCGATA
>JALHOV010000621.1 GCA_022842865.1 Vulcanimicrobiota bacterium
AAGACCATGACGCAGTTTTTGGAGTCCAAGGGCTTCACCATGTCGATTTACGAGCACGACTTCAATCCCGCTCTGATGTATTCCAAAGTCGGCGAACCCAACCGGCGCTTTGATTTTGTCCGCCGAGACGGAAAGCTCAAGTTGGCGCGGGTGTCTTTGCAGCAGCCTTCTCAGAATCTCTGATGCTGCCGGACTGCTCCAGTCGGACCGAGCTGGTCCGGCTGCTTGAAGACTCTCTACTCGAGGGATTCCGCCCCGCAAGACGCAAGGTTGTTTTTTGAGGAGCCCACGGTCCCTGACTCGCCAGGAAACGGAGAATAGCGCCTGGCCCGGCTCTGTTGGGCCTTTCCGAGTACACCATCAACAAGTGCTCAAGTCGATTTTCCGCAAGCTGGGCCTGCGCTCCCGGACCGAATTGGCTAACGTCCGATAACGACCACTTCCTGGCGTTTCCAATCGGGCGCCCGGTTGCCCGCGTGGGAGCTTTCCTTGACCACCCATTCACCGTCCTGAAGACGAGCCTGGAAGGTCGAACGCCGATAGTCGCCCTGGCGATAACCGAAGCCGTCACCAGCGTCCCAGTAAAATTCACCGGTCGCGCCCGAGTCGGCCGGCGCCACGCTCAAGGTCAGCGGCAGCAAGGACTCCTGTTCGGTGCTCTCCACCACCCGTCCCAGCGGGATGATCGACCCCGCTCTTTGCAGTAGTTTTGCCTGAAAGGGTCCGTTATCACCAGGTACCAGGTGGAGTTCTTTCCAGGTTCCCTTGGGCAGGCGCGGATGCTGGGCCCAGGCCGGCACGACGATCAGATCGGGGCCGAGCATAAAGGCCTGCTGCTCCTGACGCAAACTGGCGTCTTTGGGGTCAGCAAAGAACACGGGTTGCATGATCGCCTCGCCCGTCCGTGACGAGCGCTCGAACAGGGTGTAGAGATAGGGGAGCAGTCGGTAACGGCGGCTCAGCGCAATGCGGGCCGCCGTTTCCGTCTCGCTGCCGAAGACCCAGGGTTCTTTGCGGTCGGTGCCCTTGCTGCCGTGGGCGCGACAGAAGGGGAAGAAGGCGCCTGAGCCCACCCAGTTCGCCCAAAGATTCGGCGAAGCGTTGAGGGCGAAGCCGCCCAGGTCTGGACCGTTGAAAGGCTGGCCGGACATGCTCAACG
Organism: Vulcanimicrobiota bacterium; assembly: GCA_022842865.1. GTDB lineage: Bacteria > Vulcanimicrobiota > Xenobia > Xenobiales > JADMJV01 > JADMJV01. The sequence continues at coordinate 1,160 of JALHOV010000621.1, forward strand.
TTAGCGACATGGGCACCGACATTTTTAGGTCCTCCCAGGTCGAAGCATTGTCGCCCGTCCAGGTGGCCGCGTAGCGCTGCCCTCCCAGGAAGTTGGCGCGCGTCAAGACAAAGGGACGCTTTTGGGGTTGGGCGGCCTGCAGGCCCTCGCGGGTGCTCCTGGCCATCAGCATTCCGTAGACGTTGTGGTATTGCAAATGCGGTCCGGGAGCCAGTTCCGCGCCTCCTTCGTGGCGGTTGTCCACCGGCATGCTTTTGTCGGTTCCATCAAATACAGCGGGTTCGTTCATGTCATTCCAGACGCCGTCCACGCCCACGGCAGCGAAGGGTTTGTAGAGGTCGGCCCACCACTGACGCACGTCGGGCCGGGTGAAGTCGGGGAATTGGCACTCGCCCGGCCAGACTTTGCCGACGTAGGGCTGCCCGGAGGCGGTCTTGACCCAGACGTCGCGCTGGTTACCCGATTCATAGACAGAGTATCCAGGGTCCTTTTTGACGCCGGGGTCGATCATCCAGATGCTCTTGAATCCGTGTTGATGAAGAAATTTGTTGGTGCGGGCGGGGTCGGGAAAGCCCTGCGGATCGAAGGTGAAGATGCGATAGCCATCCATATAATCGATGTCCATCCAGATCACGTCGCAGGGAATGTGGCGTTTGCGGAACTCTGTCGCCACCTCTTCGACCTCGCGCTCCGGAGCATAAGAGTATCGGCACTGGTGATAGCCGATGGCCCAGCGCGGAGGCAGCGGAATGGTGCCGGTCAATTGGCCGAGCCGGGCCACCACCTGCTGAGGACTACTTCCGCGGATGACATACACCGGCAGCGCCGGAGCGGTCGACTCGAGCGTGACCGAACCATTTTGCATGCTCAAGAAAGAACGATAGGTGGTGTCGAAGAGCACGCCGGTGGCGCTGCCGTCCTTGGCAACCCCCAGGGCCCAGGGGTGGGACTGGTAAAGTCTCTTGCCCCCGTGATCCAGGTAGCGCCAGTTATCATGGTTCCAGAGTTCAATGCGGGTGCCGTTGCGGCGCAGGGGTCCGGTCACTTCGCCGCCGCCATAGAGGTCAACCGCGTCCAGGTTCAGGGTGACGGTCATGCCTTTGTTGGTGCGGTTAAAAGTGGGTCCGCCAATTTCCCCCAACCGACTGACCGGTTGCACCAGCGCCAGGCTGGGCGGCAGGTCTTTGGGGTCGACACCGGGCGGGTTGTAGCGAGTTACTTCCTGAGCGAAAGCGGGCAGTGTACAAAGCGAAAGGGCGGCAACGAGTTTACGCATAACCGCCCCGGATTCGCTTTCGGGATTCGATTATCCCACCCACTTTTCAGCCAATTGGCCCGAGCAGCTTTTGGTCAAAACTTGTTTGCCTGGTTGAAGAGAACGGTCAGCCAACAGGTGGTGGCAAGATAGATGAACAGGGAAGTTAGCAAGGTATGTCCTACCGTAAACTCTGGACCTGCGGGCCAATCGCTATGCTCAAAGACGAGCGCGTCCACCGTGAGGCGCGCGGTCCAGAAGGCGGCGATCAAACCCACCAAATACAGGGAGCCGACTTCGCCCGCCAACATCAGAGGGTGCAAGCGCAAGATGAGAGCTCCGAAACTGGTGATCATGCCCACTATGAAGCCGCCGTAGACCCAGAGAATCTTTCGGTTCAAAGGACGCAGACGGTGCAACTCTTCGTGCCAGCCCAGACGTGTGGGCACCTGAAAGCTAGCCGCCAGCACCAGAAAGTGACCCCACCCGGCCAGCCATAACAGGGTGCTCAGGCACTCTTGTGGGCTTTGCAAAAAGGGGAGGCTTTTAAGCACATCCAGCAATGGGAGAATCAACTGCTGGCGGAAGGGCGCGTGAAACAGAAGCGGTAGCGGAAGAAGCAGCCAGAGCCAGGTGAGCAGTCGGCGCTTGGGTAGATACCTCATCCCCAGAGACTGGACTACGAAATAGGCCAGGGGCCCTCCCCAGCCACCGCCGGCCGGAAGGCTGATGGCTAACTCGTGCAATACTCCTGAGATCAGGAAAGCTCCACCCACTGCGTTGCCCTTATTCAACCAGCGACTGAGCAGGGGCACGAACAACAGTTGATTCATTTCCACGAAAGGACGATTCCAGCGCAAACTCCAAAAATCGCGGAGGCTACGGCTGGCCATAGGATCTGTGAAGAGGCGCCCCACCGGAAATCCGGCCCAACGCATCAGGGACGAGAGCACGTCGGAGTAACCCAGGTGCACAATGGTGAGCACACAGAACAAAACGGACCACGTGCTTTGCACCTTCAGCAAGGGCAGCGCGAGTAGCAGGACGCTCCCCGCGACCATAGTCGCCCAGCCCTGCACAAACCAGCGGCCCTGCAGACTGACTTCCGGATCGCGTCGCTCCAGCGGTTTGGGATCCATTCCTGGCCACAGGCTGAGATAAAGCAGCAGACCCAGCGGGTCCATTCTAGGCGCCGGGCGGCTCAATAGGATCGTCCCTTTGAGCGCGTAAAGCAGCCAGCCCGCGCTGTAAAAGAGTCGCTGTAGGGGAGTGTTTCCCTGAAAAGCCAGAAAGATCGCCAGCAGCGGAAAAAGCACGGCCAGCGGCTTGCGCAATGGTTGGGGAGCCTTGAGGCTCAGCACCAGAATGGCTCCCCAAAAGAGCAAAAACGTCACATCTTGGCCCTTCGCTCAGGCACCCTCCGGCCCCCTGAATTTGACACACGTGTGTCAGATTCAGCCTACCTCGAGCGACGCGAAGGCGACTCGAATAATTTTGAAAGCCTGTAGTGGGGGATGGGGCTGCGTTCCCGAAAGGCTCTTTGCTATGGAATATCCCAACCTGCCAGGTTATGAAATCAATGGTATCGTGGGACAGGGCTCTATGGGCTGCGTTTATCGCGGGCGCCATCGAGTAGATGGGCAAGACGTGGCCATTAAGACTCTGCTGGTAGACGACCCCTCACTGCAGCGGGCTTTGGCCAACGAATGGGAGGTTCTCTCACGAGTCGAACATCGCTACCTGATCAATGAACGCGAGATCATCCAACACGAGGGCCGCGCCTATCTGGTTATGGAATACGTCGAGAGTCAGACTTTGACTCGTTGGATCGAAGCGGCCAGTCCGCGCCAGCGGATGGAAGAGGGCGGCCGGATACTGGAACAGCTTTGCGAGGTGCTCGCTTATCTGCACGCCCAAAGTCCCCCGGTGATCGTGCGCGATCTGAAGCCGGACAATATCTTGCTGCTACCTGATAGCACGATCAAGCTGATCGATTTCGGCATCGCTCGAGCGCTGGAAGGCGGCGCTAAGACGGAAGTCGCCTTGAAGGGCTTCGCCAGCGCCAACTATGCGCCGTTGGAACAGTATTCATCGAATGCTACCACAGGTATCGCTTCGGACGTGTATTCGTTGGGTGCA
>JALHOV010000622.1 GCA_022842865.1 Vulcanimicrobiota bacterium
GTTCCGCTTTGGCTTTGGCTGCGGCCACTCCGAAGAGTATTCTTCTTTGCAGCGACCGTTTGATGCGCACACCACAGCTCAAAATCTCAGCCTCGAGGTACACGGCATCTTTTGGCTTTTCGACCAACTCGTGGAGCACCGAATCGTTGCTCCACCGATGATTCTCAAAGCACTCCTGGCAATTCAGGCTGACCCCACAATTCGACTCCCCAGGGACGTCTTAGGCGAATATATGACTAAATACCGGTAAGGGACCCTCGAGCAAGGTCTCTCCAGGCTGAGGCGGACTGTCGGCCGCGATCTGTTCCTCCTCGCGGATAGATAGGCTCCCGGACGGGGCAGCAACTGTGGCGGATTTTTTGAGGTATCAATGGCCGGGCGGCCTCAGGCGCTCATACAGGTTGTTCGATTCTGCTCTGAAGAAGGCGGCAATCTCGTCTTTGGAAATCGGCTGGATGAGCCGAAGTCGAGAAAAATGGGGAATTTGGTGGACGTTGGCCAGCAAGGTCTTCTGAGAAGCGGTGATGTTCCTGGACCTGATTCTTTTTAACGTAGGTTCCCAGCAAACGGAGGGCGGCGGCGGCCGTTTTGGGAAATTGAAGTAAGCGCTGCAGCCAGAACAGGTCCGGTTTCATCTCCTGGTCGCGCACGAAGGCAAGCACCGTTTCCGGCTCCTTTTCGGCCAGGCGTATGAGCAGGTTGCGCCGGGGGTTGGGGTTCTCAGTGAGAAGCGACTTTCTGAGCGCGGATGCCCCGGGAGTGTCGAGTGACAGGATTCGCTCTAGAAAACGGTCCGCCACCGCTTCGTTCAAGTGGCCGAGAACTTTGTCAGCATTCTTCTGGCCTGTTCCCAGCAGTCGCTGTGCTAGAAGATCGGCCAGAAACTTGGGACGCACCTGAAGAAAACGTCCGTTTCGTTCGAAGAAACCGAGCTTGTCCAGGGGATCTAGGGATGAATAGAGTCCGACCGTTGGATACCCAAGCGCCGTCGCCAGCGCTTCCAGTTCGCCAACATCCGGATCCGCCGAGAAAGCCGCCAGCAGGGAGCAGATCTGCAGCGTCAGCCAACCTTCGCTTCCGGCCGCTTTGCGCACCTCTGCCTCCCATTTGGGAAGCAGGTTCTCGGAAAGGGAGCGGTTCCAATCGATTTGTTGGGGCAGAATACGGCTGATCAACACCAAGGCCAGCGGGAATCCGCCGCTTTGCGCTACCGCCCAGTCGCGCTGGTTCCCGCTCAGGTCTGAGCCTGACATGCTAAGAAGCGACTCCGATTCTTTGGGGCTGAGGGGACCCATCGCAAGCTGCTTCAGGCGCCCGTCTAGAGACGCGGGGGCTGAGGCGCGGGTGACCAGGATGGTCTTGGCCGTGGTCAGGTTGGCCAGGCAGGCGTGAATCCAGCGTTCCAGTTCGGGGCTGGCGATATCCTCGATGACCAGGATAAGATTCTGTGAGGCATAGTCCTGGATCAGCCGTATCTCGCTGAGATAGAGCGTCCTGGATTGGTGGGCTTCCAGGGCCTGGAGCAGGAGGGCTGATTTGCCGACCCCCGCCGGCCCAGTGACCATGAGGACTCGGGCGTCTGGTTGCTTCAGGAAATCATGGATGGCTTTGGCCTGTTGTTCTCGGCCCACAAAGACGTTGGGGCTGTTGTAGAACCGGTCGTGCTGTTCGCGCCGTTGCTGCCACCCATCACCCGCTTCCGGGAAGAAAGAGGCCTTGAGAACCGGGTGATTGTTGACCATGGCCGCCAGGCCTCCGGCCGCCACCACCTCCGCCGCCGGATGGACTTCGCGAAGGCTGGCCAGTAGCTTCGCTTGCTGGTTGCCAGACAAGTTCAGGTTGGTGACCAGAGTGTAGCGGGCCATCATCTGGTTGAGCTTGGCGAGCTCTTTGGGGACGGTCTGGAGTAGCGACTTGAAGGCGGCTTTGTGGTCGTAGGGGCTGCGCCACTTGAATTGGAAGACGTTGCGGCCCGAGCTGAGCAGCCTGGTTGCCGGCCCCTCGTAGTCAAACTCCGCGTCGATGCCCCCGTCGGCCACATTGCCCCGGTCGGTGAGGCGGGGGAAGTGCTGCAGGGGTGTTGGCGCGTCGGCCAGGAGCAGAGCGTTGCAGAAGGTCTCGAAGCGGGACCCGTCCCAGCCCGCCATGACCACTTCCAGCTCCTTGCCGTCCAACGTGCGCCGCATAGGTCTTGCTTCGACTCGCTGGCTGTGGTCTCCCTGGGCTGCGCGGGGGCGGTGGATGCTTTGCGAGTTGCCGCGCATCGGACGTTGGACGAGTTAGATGTTGATACGGACTTGAACTTGAGTTTGGAGCGCGGCGACTTGAGCTCGAACCATATTGTAGATTTCCAGGTCTCCGTCGAGCATTTCAAAACTGATCGCCAGAGCATACTTTGCGGCGTTGTCCTCATTCTCAGCCCATCCCTTGTGACCCAGAACGGCGATACAAAACGAGGGCGGAAGGCTGTGGGATGGGGTGATGCACCAGTCTTTTTGAAGGGTGGAGCGGCCGCGCCGCAGGTCTTGCACTTCTCCATGGTCTACGCGGTCTCTCAGCACCCAGGGAAGGGAACCCTCGCCATCGCGAGGGACCGGTTCGGTCTCCTTCAGCATCCTGCCCCTGAAGGATTCAAAGGTCTCGTTACGGTCGCTGACCTCCCAAGTGAGCCAGGTGGAGAGATAGCGCCTGACGGTGCGCCTGGTGCGACGCGGGCGGGCCGCGTAAGACAGCGTAATGTCGATGCGCACCCTGTTCGTCATCTCGGGCCTGCGCATCGCAATGGGCACGGGGACCTGATAGATGTGGGCGTCTCCACCCACCAGTCGCTGAACTCCAGAGGTGATCAGGGTAATCCTGAAAGGCGAATTGGAGGTAGCCCTTTCGGCTCCCGGAATGCCGTAGCCGTAGTGGCGCACAGTGGCGAGAGTGGCAGGAGCGTGCTCAGGCCAGCGGGCCGATTGGGCGATGAGCGCTCGATAGAGCAGGCAGGGTTCTTGGGGAAGCGCAGCCTGGAGCAGGGCTGCCAGATGGGCGACCTTCGGTGCAGCGAATGAAGTGCCTAAGGTATCGCGGTCTGAGGCCGGACCAGAGCCGTGCAGGGTGGATCGCACCAGTTCCGGGCAGGAATCTCTATTGGTCAGAAGTCTGCGCGGCACATTCCCGTCGTGGACCCAGTCGCCTCCATATTCCACGACGTCAGGCTTGATGGAATCCCAGATTCCCAAACCAGATCGACTGAAGGCGGACGGGTGGTCAGCCTGGCCAAAGCAGTGCTGGGCGGTGGGCCGGTAGGCGACAGACCCCACCGACAGGGAGTGCAAAGACTCAGCTGGCTCAGCGATTCTACTCGTGGACTCCAGGAGATAGGCAGGATAGTCCTGTCCGGCGGCCAGGTGGTCACGGATACCCGGGCGATCTTCGGCTCCTCCGTCCGGGGGAAGGTTGCCGACTGACTGGACAAACAGGACATCATAGTCATAAGTAGCCAAATCCATTGCGGCGGCCCACGCACTGGCATGCTTGAGTTCACAGGCATGATTGGTATTGATGGATTGGTTGAAAAGGCGAACTCGCGGCGCCAATTCAGCCACTCTCTGGATGTACTGGGGCGGGTAGATCTGGTCCGACAGGTTTTTGTCTTCGTCCAAGACCCGAATATTGTAGAGCCAGGCCGGCAACTGGTAATCGCCTTCCGTCGGGATAGTCTCCCCGTACAGAACGGCACCAGCCACGCGAGTGCCATGTCCCCCGGCGGCAACCCGATCGGCCAAATCCTCCGGTTGGTTCGGGATAAAGCTTGTTTCCCAGCCTTCCGGGCAGGCTGGGGCCAACAATCGGTGGCCTGTTTGAATTCCGCTATCGATCACGCCAACTATCGGGGCTTCGGGATGGGGCGCTTTCGGGGTAAACTTGGCCCCGTGCGGGTGCCCTGGCAATGAAGGAAACGGATTTTCTATTTCAGGAGGCTCTGCCACTTCGAAAACGAGAGGATAGTTAAGAACCAAGTCCTTCAGTAGTTTGCCCGGGACTGTGATTCTGGCTTCGAGACTATCCGGAAGGGAAACACCCACTTGTCTGCCTGCGGCCTCTCGCTGGGGACCGATGTGTCCACCGCCTCCGTAAATGAACCGCTGAAATTCTTCTTCTCTGTCGTCCTTAAGTTGTTCCCATTCGTCCTCGATGGTGCGGACTTTGAGGTTCCATTTGTCGAGCCGAACTTGAAATTGCTGGTCGGTCTCGGCCGGTTTTTGGGGATACCTTTTCGCGTACTTTTCGAGCGATTTCTCGGGCTTCTTGTGGGCGTAATCGAGCAATCGCTCCTTGAATTCTTCGTCAGTCTCCGCCGGTTTGGGTAATGGACGGGCTGGGTATCGCTGCGAACCCCGGCATTGGATGCCAACGTCGACCGTGTAGACGGCCTCGTCTTGAATCGCTGTCCAGCGTGCAAACAGAAGATCGTCCTTGAGCACTCGACGAATACGGTCCTGGTTCCCTCCGATGTTATGAATGCGCGCAACTCCGGCGGAACCTTGTATCCCTTGCGG
>JALHOV010000623.1 GCA_022842865.1 Vulcanimicrobiota bacterium
GACGAAAAAGCCTCGGGCATCGGTGATCACCGTCGCTTGTCCGATCACTTGGAGCTGGCATTCGGGACTGGGTAACGTGTGATAGATAGTCGGTTCGGACCAGCCCAGGCCGGTGCTGGCCAGTAAGATCAGCAGAGTGCGTTTCATAATAAGAGCCTACCAGCTGGACATTGCCAAATTATGACGCTAGCCCATTGCAAGCGAGGATTGTGGATCGCCGGCGCGAACTTCCGGCCTCATGAAATTCCACCAGATGCTGCTGGGATCCGTTCTGGCTGCGGGCGTTGAGGCCAGGGGCCAGGAATTGCGCAACGGCGATCTGGTCTTTCACTCCAGCCTATCGCGCCAGTCCAAAGCCATCCGCCTGGTCACCCGCTCTCCCCTGACCCACGTTGGCTTGCTCTGGCGCGACCAGGGCGGATGGCAGGTGCTGGAGGCCGAAGACTCGGTGCAACTAACTCCTTACGAAACCTTCCTGGGCCGCGGAGCGGGGGGACGAGTGTTGGTCAAACGCTGGCGAGCCGGACTTTTGCCTTCGCAGCTGGGCCGGATGCGTCAGCTGGGGCGAAGCTATCTGGGGCTTCCTTACGACCCGCTTTTTCGATGGGGAGATGAGCGGATCTACTGCTCCGAGCTGGTCTGGAAGATCTACGCTCGCGGAGCCGGACTGCGCCTTGGCCAGCCGCAGACCTTCGCTCAGTTAGACCTGAGCAGCGCGCCGGCACAGGTGCTGGTCCGCGAACGCGGCCTGCCCCCGTCCCAGGAGCCGATCGTGACCCCGGCGGCCCTGGCCGCTTGTGCCGGCTTGGTGATCGTCAAGAACACGATGCGTTGAAGCAAGGTCTGCGGGTCCGGGTTGAGTCTGAAATGAGTCCCCTGCTCGAAGCGGTCTTTGGAAAGCTCGGCGAACATTCGCGTCAGTGGAAGCCGCCGTGGATCATGCCCGCCGGAGCGGACACCGTCTCTGTTAGCGCCCGGCAGGGGCGGGGACGCGCTCCATCCTGAGGATGTTGGCCGGGTTGAGAAAGAGTTGGTCGCCGTCGCGGGTGGTCTGCTGGGGAGCGTAACTGGCGAACTCGCCGGCTTCGCGCCGCAGTTCGTGGCCGCCGCAGACGTTGCGCTGCATGGCGTGGGTCTGTTGGTGTTGGTAAGACTTGTGGGTTACGCGGTAGAACTGGCCGTCCTGGTGCTGGTAGTAGACGCAACTGAGCACACTGTAGCTGATCTGGTTGGAGAGGGCGGTGGCGCAGTCACCAGAGGGTTTGAACCGGGTGCACATCTGAAAGCGATCGCCTTCCGTCTTGAGCCGAGCGGAGTGGCCGTCGGTGGGGGCCAGGGTGTCCGGGTTGTGGTAGATCTTGGTGGACTGCGTCGAATCGACGTCCCAGGCGGTGAGGTGCGGTTGTCCGCTGGGAATCTGGTCGGCAGTTACGGAGTTCCGGGTGGCCAGCGTGACCTGTTCGAGGGTCCTGTCATAGCGCAGGCCCTTTTGCACCTGGACTTGAGCCTGGGCGGCTACGCCGCTGGCCAGGCAGCCGGCGGTCACCGTGCCGAGCACCAGCGCCTTGGCGGCTTGCTTCCAGAAGCCGGCATTGGCACGTGCTGGAGGCTGGCTGGAGAGCGACAACTGCACGCTGTCGGTCGCCACGGCGGCGTTTTCTGGTTGCGGAGAAGCCGTGGTGCGGTTGCTGCGGAGGGGGCTGGCGGTGATAAGCGAGCTGATCTTCATTGCTCTATTTTTATAAGCTAAAAGGCTTAAGGTTCTCTGAAATGAGCGATTCTGGGTTCGGAATCGGCCGACTAAGCCTTCTCGAAGTAGTTCGAGTTGTTCTTGTCGTCTTGTTCCATCATCAGAATGTTCATGGTCTGATTGAGCCCGTCGCGGAATTTGGGTTCGAAGGCGGCAGTGGACAACACGAGGCCGGAGACGATGGCGCCGCTAGCTTCGGAGCTGAGGCCCTGGGCCTGGAATTTGGCTTCCAGTTCGGCCACTTCGGAGGCGACGGGGCGGAAGACCGAGGCGGCCTGGACGTTGCCCTGGATTTTGGGTTCGGCGGTGGCGCCCGGCTGGTTGTAGCCTTCCGTCAGTTGAGTGAGCAGTCCGTCGACGTTGGTGTCCATCTGTTTGGCAAGGTGGTCGAGACCGGGCTTGATCGAGAATTCATTGGCGCTGTTGACGGAGGACTGGCTGAGGGGCTCTTCCCCTAGCGACATCATAGCGAAGACCTGGCTCAGGCCGGCGGCCATTCCGGGTTGGGTGGCCATCGCTCCCAGCACCATCTGGCGGGCCATTCCCTCGGCCACTTTGGGGCTGACTCCCCGTTGGGTCAACTCACAGGTCACTTCTTTGAGGTCCGAGTCCTTGACGCGCAGTGAGTGGGTGAGGCTCAGGGGAGCCTGGAACTGTTCTCCCTGCACTACCTGATCGGCTTCCGGACTGCACAGCTCCTTGGCGGCTTTGTCATAGTAGGCCGGCACCGACATCTTCTCGGCGGCCGCTTGACGCGCGACATAGGGCTTCAGGCAGATCTGGTTGGAAATCATGGGACGCTCCTCGTTTGTATCTGAGTATGGCCGAAGCATAGCGCCGGGGACTGAAACAAGTCAGAAATTGCACAGGATGGCTAAATTTGGAAGTGCCAGCCTTCTGGGCAGAGGCGGGCGCCCGGCCGGAAGAACTTGTTTTGGGCCGTGACCACTGCAGTCAGCGCTCGGGGGGCTTGACGGGCCGACCTATGCCTCCTTGACTTTCACCGGTGACGAACCAGCGAGTGACTTCCATACAGTGGGCACAGACGGCCACTTCAAATCCATCGAGGCGCCCGCCCGAATGACAATGGGGTCGCTGAGATGGCAGAGGAATAAACAGGTTGCGAGGGCAATTCGAGCCACCGGATGGAGGTGTGCCTCGTCGATGATACGATAGCAGCCGCTTATCTTGGGCCCGGGGGACGTCGTCGTGTGGTCTGGGGTCGATAGAGAAGAACTGGGCATGCGGCCCAAAAAGCCCTTCGTGACTCGAGGTGTTAGCTGGTCACCGAGCGACGCTTGGATTTGGTATCCTCTGTTTTCGCCTTTTGCCACGATTGCCACGATTCGTGGCCTGGCCTTTGATTCCGGAGAATTCGAGCTGATATTCGATAAGCATAAATCCGGCCTCGACTTCGGTTGGACTGGAGTTATACTCAGATCCGGCCAATGACTTGCCATATTTGACTATAGCTCCACAGAGCGAAAAGTCCCATAAAGTCTAATTTTGCTATCCATTCGGCTTCGGACTGCAAAAGCGCTTGGGTGCCTGTCCAGGACACCATCGCCCAACACGGGTGGCGACGACTGAGAGAGTTCGAGTATTCAGGAAAGTGAGGATCCTCATTCACCGAATTTGACTGTAGCCTTGAACTGAGGCCTGACCGATAAGGAATAGGGCCGCGTTTGTTCTGGCTTTACACCTCGCGGAGGACGAGGTTGGGGCAAGTCATGGCGTCTCTTCGAATTTCCGGAGAATTCAAACGGATATTCGATAAGCATTAAGTATTTGGCGCCGTTCACCTATTCCAAGAGTCTAAAATATGCGATAATATTCCTATGCTCTCGAGTCAACAGAAGCTGGCGAAGCGTTTGATCAAGCTGCGGGTCGCGAAGAGAATGTCCCAATATGAGGTTGCCCGGTTGGCCGGATTTTGTCAGCCTTATTTGGCCCAGGTGGAGAAGGGGATTCGGCCGATTTCGGCCCGGGCGCTGGAGCTTTTGGAGGCGATATACGAGAATAGATTGAGCCGACAGTTGTGGAAAGGCGTGGGGCGGCGGGGGAGGCCTGCCTTTGTAGGGCTCACCCGTCAGGCGATGCGGGAATTTGGCGGTGCGATTCGCGGGGTTTGGGATGAGGCCGAAGTTGTGGCACCACGACACACCCAGGCGCATCAGGTGCGGCGGAGCTCGGATCCACTCTGGCCGATGGCGCTGCATCTGAGTCTGCAGGCGCGTGAGGAAGTCGAGTTGCTGGAAAAGCTGCGCGTAGAGGATGAACTCTTTTGGCGGCAATTCAATTCGCTGCGCTTTGATTCTTGGAGCGAGAAGCGGCTTCTGGTCAGGGTCGGATTGCTGGGCGGGCAATTGTTGGGTGTGCGTTTGGGTCGGTTGGGCTGCACACTCCGGTTGGTGGATGGGGTGACGGGTGGGAAGCCTCGAATACATCGCGGTTTTGTTCTGAAAGGTGAGAAGGCTTCGGTGGTGTGGTGTCCGCAGGTGGCTGTGAAGACCGAAGCCGGCGTGCTGTGCGTGGACAATCTACTGGTGGTTTCGGATGGTAAGCGGCGGGTGACCGTAGCGGTCGAGGTTGATGGCGGCCCGTATCACGGGGACCATGAGCGCGAAGGCTGGAGGGACCGCGTGCTGGGGATTCCGGTTTTGCACGTCGACGCTGGTGATCTCGGCAAGCGCGGACTGATCACGCGGATTTTGCGCTGGGCTCACTCCCAACTTACGGCAGCGTAGGCCTTTCACAATAGTCGTCGAGTGCCGGCTCCTCAGGGCCAGTGCC
>JALHOV010000624.1 GCA_022842865.1 Vulcanimicrobiota bacterium
ATTGGAAGAATTGTGCCGGTGGTGAATTAAAGATCCTGTATGAAAATACCTGATGAACTAATGATTCAAGAAATAGATCAGTTCATCAAAGCAGGGTGCGACACCCTTGTAGATTCGTCCTCCGATAGGAAGCATGTGTATTCCTCTCAACGCTGCATTTATCTGTTCTATCTGTAATTGCACCAGCATAACGCTTTCCGCTGAAAGGGAACTGAATCAACTGGTGTTGGCGGACCAAGATCGGCGAGCGAACGCCGGCCGCAAGCATCCGAATAACCGGACCCTATCATCATCGGAGACCGGAGCGTTCCGGGCTGGATTTGCGCTGCTCTTGGCGGGCGAGGGACAATTGGGCCAGGATTTGGGCTACAGAAATGCGTCCCGCGCTGAGATTCCCGTTGATGCGCGGAGCGCGGTCTTTACCGGCCAGATCGATGACCCGCAAGACCGGATAACTGCCAACTTGTTCTCCAAAACGGCGCGTCAAAGTCAGGTCCTGGAGCGTGTCCACAAAGAGTGGCACAAAGTCAGCGGCAGCCTTTTTAACTCTGGGGTCGCGCAACGGACCGTTGGCGAAGAACTGGCAGCCTTCTCAGCCGGGATTCTCCCCGAAGTGCACCCAGATCCACCTCTGCTCCCCCCGGGCCCGCACTCTGGCCTGTTGATAGTCGGTTAGCCAGGGAATATCGCCAATCAGAATCTGAGCTCCGGCCATACAGGTCAAAAGCAGGCAGCAGATGACTCCATAATATCGGTTCATTGTGCCTGTCCTTCTGGACGGGCTCAACTCTTCCCGTTCTGCTCAGAAGAGTCACTTTTGTTCCGCGATTGGTCTGCACAGGGGACGATGCGGGCGTGAGTGGAAGCAGCCACCCTGCGGAAGTCTAAGCACCTGACAGAATCGATGCTTGTTCTCAGGGTTGTAGAGACCAGGACACCGTGCATTGGGGCTCCGGACCTGCTCTAGCCAGAATGGAGCCCTCACGTGAGTAGATCGCTGAGTGCCCGGCGGTTTGGAGGAAGCCACCTCCGGTTGGCCCGGCAAAACTGGCGAAAGCCACGTAACAACCAGAGAGTTCTGCCATGCGCCGTGCGCGGACGTCCTGCTCTTCGAGCTCATGAGCATGGTGAACAAGCCCGGCCACGTAGAGGTCGATACCCAATGACCCGGTGGCCTCTAGATGCTGTGGAATGCCAGTGTCCTTGCATATGCCGACCCCAATACGCCAGCCATCCAACTCGAAGACCACTGGACCGGGCCCAGGGAGGAATCGGCCGGATTCATCGTCTCCCAGAAAAGACTTACGGTAGAGAACGCTTGTTGCGGTCCCACTTTGGCTGAGGGTTGCTATATAGGGTCCGTGAATTGGAGCGCCTGTGAGCCCTAAGCTCCCCGTTTCCCGGCAAGCCCGCGCAATTTCATCCAAGGCCGGCGAATCGAGAGCTACCAAGGCCGAATCTAGTTCGTAGCCGGTCAATGAGAGTTCCGGAAAAACAACCAGGCGCGCTTTCGAGCTGCGAATGCATTGCGCGTGAGCTAACGCATTGTGGGCAAGGTCACCGGCCAGGCAGAGCGGCTGAGCGACGGCAACGGAAAGCGGACTTTTCATGAATTTCGAGGTGAAGCGACAAACTCCAAATCAATGGTTTCCGGGGCTACTTGACCGTGATGCCGATGACTGCCGCGCAGTTGCAAAACCAGGCTATTGCCGCGTGCTCGGACCTGGAAAAGATCCAGCTCGGAGGCCAGTTTTTTGCCCTGCGTGGTGTAAAAAGAAAACGGTTGGAGCCCCCAACCAACGTCGCTCTCCGAAAGCGGCGGCGTCAGGCGACGGGGAGAACTGAGGGGAATCACGCGCAGCCAGGCTTCTCTTTGAGCCGGTCGACGATAATACAGATGATAGCTTTGAACCATCAGAGTGGCCGACTGGCTTTCCAACCGGGGTCCATCGGGACTCTGCGGGCTGGGGCAGGCATAACCATCGGTGCTGATCTCGATCCCCTTCATCCAGGTGGCCTGGGTGTCCCGCACAAAGTTGGCCCCCAAAACCTGTAAATTCAGCACATAGTCCGTGCGGGAATGCACCTTGGAAAGGCTTCCCACCGCGCTGGTAAAGGAGGCGGAAACGAGGGCGGTGACGGCCAGAAAAAGACTGGCTGCCACCAGGCACTCGATCATGGTCACACCCCTACGGCCGGAAGACATAACTCTCCAGCTCCAGCCCGTGCTGAACACCCCAACGGGCTTGGATTCTGATCCAAAAAAGACCTTTGCGACCGGCCACGGGTTCACTTTGCACGTCGTAGAAGATAGTCGTCTGGTTGGCCTGGATTTGCGGGTAGGGAGTGGGAGGAAAGCCATCCTGACGGGGTTCGTTCAGGGCTCCTTGAAAAGTGGGCGCGGAGCTGGGCAGAGCGACCTCGCCACCGCGAATTTGTTCGAGCATCGATTGAGCGGCCTGAGCTGCCGCTACGCTCTCTCGATTCTGGGTGCTGAGCCGCAGGTTGGCGATCAGCAAACCCGCTAAAGTCAGCACCGATACACTGAGCACGGCCATAGCGACCAGCATTTCCGTCAGTGAGAAGGCCTTTAGCGACGATACCATAAGCGAACTCCCATCACTCCCAAACTGGAACCGGCCCGGCTGGCCAGTTCCGGAACGTAGGTAACCTTGACCCGATCGAGCACGATGTTGCTGTTAGGGCCGATGGCGTAGATGGCCCCCTCCACGCGCAGGTCATTGCGAATGGTCAGATTCCCCTCCGTGTAGATCAAACCGCGAAAGCGGGTGGTGCCCAGTTCGTCGTCTCCTAAAGATTCGGCCAAAGCTTCGGTTTGTCTCAGAAGACTCAGCTTTTGGCCAGGTTGACGCAAGATGGGCTGGGGGAATTGAGTCCAGTCTTTTCCCCAAGCGTCATTGAGCGCATCAAAGAGACCTTTGGAGCGCCCACTGGCGGCAGCGGCCACCAGATCGTTCTGGCAGTCTTCCACGTCTTGGGCTCCGCCGTGAGTGGCCAGCAAGCCACCCTTGGGGTTGCCGTCCTCAATCAAGGCATTCAGACGACGCTTCAAGAGGCGATTTTTAAACGGGTCCGAGGCGGCCGGGTCTTCCAGCAAGCGATGCAGTTGAAGGAGAGGGGCTTTGCGATTGGAGCCTGGACTTACCTGGACAAAGCCATAGTCACCGGAGCTGGCGGCGGTGTTGCTCAGCAATTTGGCGATGGCATCAAAGTCAGAGCGAAAGCTGTTGCCGCCGTAAAGAACGGCATTTTTGTTCCAGTCCCGGTTCCCGAAGGCGTAATCATGGAGTGCAGTCGAATCGGATAGCGACATAGTGGAAGGAAACTCCCAGCCTTTTGTTAGCGCCGCCGATAGTTGGGGCGTCCAGTCCTGGTAATCGCTCAGATGGTCAACAAAGTCCAGGCCGCTGGGCGCCAGGCGGCCGGCCGCTTGAGCCTGCTGGGCCACCTCGCGAAGATAGGCGTTCCCACCGATACCTTCCAAGGTGACATCGCCCTTGCTGTAGAGAGCCACCGCCGCCTGACTGCCTACCTCCAGGTCGGCATTGCCAAAAAGGCTGGTGGTGCCGGCCACGAACAAAGAGCCGCGGCCGCTGACGGATCCGGTCACATTGGCGTTGCCTTTGACGTAAAGATTGGCCCCCCCAAGGTCCAGGTCCCCGCTGTACTGAAAATCTCCGTCCACGTAATAATCGCCGGCGGGCAGTTGGGTATACAGGCCGGTCAGGACAGGTGGGGAGTCGGTCTGGTGCTGTTCGATGTGCTCGACCACATTGATGCGCGCCGGCAGCGCGACCGACTGGCCCGTCTTGGGACCTTTGCTGGCGCCGCTGCCGATGGCACTCTGGATCGATCCGGCCTGATTGCTGTTGGCTCGCACGGCGCCCTGAATGTTGACGGCTACTCCTGAATCGCCTCGAATGATGTTGTTGCGAGCGTCGTTACTGGTGCTCACCACGTCGGCGTCCACCTCATCCCCTTCCGGGCTGTCGCTGCGACCGGCCACCGCCACATCGCCCTGAAAAAGAATGTCCCGGTTGGCCAGAATGGCGCTGTTGTAACGCCCTCCCAACCCTTGTGGCCCGACCAACGCCTCAATTCGGTGGACTCGTCCAGAGGCGGCTCCCTCCACCACCACATAAGCCAGGCCAGCGGGCACGCTCAGAGGCCCGGCGGGCCCATCTTTGGCCTCCAACCCCAGCAAGTTGTTTACGCTCTGGTCAGGAGCGAAGCGGACCCGATAGCTTGCGGTGGATCCTGGCAGTTGGATGTCCAGAGGCTGCTCCCAGGCTGGTGTTTGCGACCAGCGTTGCAGAACATCATCAAGGCCCGATTCGGCCGCTGCCAGGGCGGCAATGTCCTGCCGCCCCGCCAACTGAAAAGTAGCTGCCTGGCGGACTCGGTGAGTCAGCCCGCCAATCATGATCAGCAGCACGGCCGCCAGCAGCATCGCGGTGACGAGGGCAAAAGCGCGCTTTCTTCCGATTGGTTTGGTCATCACCCG
>JALHOV010000625.1 GCA_022842865.1 Vulcanimicrobiota bacterium
AACGGCCCGCATTAAACGAGCTCGAGTTCAAAGCGACCGCATTGGAAAGATCCTCCTCACCCACCAACTCGGATACAAATGCCTGGCGGGCCGGAGCGTCGAAGGCGGCCACGCAGCCCAGCATCAGAGCGAAAAAATAGACGTGCTCCAGCCGGGCTTGCCCTTGCAGGCAAAGCGCCCCCAGACCCAAGGCCAGCAGTCCCATGGCGGCCTGGGTCACCATCAGCAGCTTGCGCCGGTCAAAAGTGTCGGCCGCCCAGCCGGTCAGGGGCATCAGAACGATCTGCGGCCCAAATTGCAGGGACATCACAATGCCCACGGCGGTGGCGTTGTGATCGGTCAGTTGGGTCAGCACCAGCCAATCCTGGGCGATGCGTTGCATCCAGGTGCCCACATTGGAGACCAGCGCGCCGCCGGCATAAAGGCGGTAGTTGAACCTCCGTAAAGAACGGAAGGTGTTAGGAATCATGGTCGACCACTCTTTTCAGCAGCTCCACGGCTGCGGCCAAATGTTGCAATTCCTCCCCGGAAAGTTGAGCTTCCATCGCGTGCACCAACCAATCGCGGCGCACCGATCGCCCTCGAGCCAGCCGCTCCCGACAGGCCGGAGTCAAAAACAGCAGAGTCTTACGACCGTCGTTGGGATCGGGCTCTCCCACCACCAACCCGGCCGCCTGCAAGGCAGCTACGGTGGCCCCCATCGATTGCGTCCGCACCCCCTCGGCCTGGGCCAGCTCGGTCACCGTGGCCCCGCCTTGCGAGCGCTCCAAATACACCAGCACCGCAATTTGCGAGGGAGTCAAATCGCCAATCGTGGCCTGCGCCCGCAAGCGCCGCCGCAGCTTGCCATTGAGCAACTGCAGCTCCATGGCCAGTCCCGCCAAATCCATAAAGCGAGTCTAGCATATGGTAAGGTAAACTACCAAGTTTATCTTTCTATTTGGTCCCGCACGCGCCCAACAAAAACCGCACCTGCGATTGCACGCAGCGCTCGAAGTGTTCCCCGAAGTAGATGTCAAAGTGCCCGATGGGATACGTTTCCACCTGGGCATGCAAACGTCGGCCCAGCTCCAGAGCCGCAAACACCGGGGCCACCGTGTCGTTCTGGCACACCTGCAGCAACAACGGGCAATGCAGCGTCAGCTGATTGGGCCGGTAGCTGGCGGTGGTCAGAGCCATGCGGGCGGAGACCTCATTGCGCGCGTAGACGGGAGCCAGGGCCGAATAGCCTGGCAGACTGTCGGGGGCGGTCAGAAAGCCCAGTTCCCCCGGACGTGCGGCGATCGGCATGGTCTGGGGCGGACGCCCCAGCAGCCCACCCAGCGCATCAGCCAGAGCCAGCAGCGTCGTCTTCAGCACCAGCCACGGTCCCACCCGGCGAGCCGCTTGCAGAAATGCGGCGCGACCGTCCACCATCGGATTCTGGGCAACCACGGCCACGATCTCCGGATTGCGCGCGGCCGTCGTCAAAACATGCCCTGATGAAAACGAAGTGCCCCAGAGCGCGATGCGTTCCACTCCGGCTAAGCGGCCAGCAAACTCTATCGCCGCCTGCCAATCTTCTAGCTGACGGGGAATGGAGCCGAGTTGGCGGGGCTCACCCTGTGAGTCACCAAAGTGGCGGTAGTCGAAAACCAGCGAATGCAGCCCGGCCTTCTGGAAGCGCTCGGCGTAGGGGGCCAGGCCTCCTTCGCGGGTGCCTCCCAGACCGTGGCCCATGACCACGCAGCAGTTGGATTCCCCCGGGTAATGCCAGGCGGCGCGGCCCTCAAAGCTCAAGTCAATTCGTTGCATCGTTTAAGACTTCTTTCAGGGGGGGGTCATATCATCTCGGCGTGAAACTCCAGCCCCCCGCCAGCACCCCCTACCAGCAGCTGAAACACAGCAAATTCGGTAAGATCGTCCGTGAGAACAAAGTCCTCACCGGAGTGGCTGCTACCGCCGGCAGCGTCGTTCTGGCCGGCGCCTCGGTCCAATCTGAGGCTTTTGCGCAGGTGGCACGCTACGGCCTGGCCCCCGCCGCCGGACTGGGACTGGCCACCGTCTCGGCTCTGGTCGCTCACGACGCCGTCGTCAACGACCTGCCCGAGCGGCCTTTCAAAGGCACTGCCAAGCTGGCCGCGGGCGTGGCCGGCAGCCTGGGCGGACTGGAAATTGTGGGACACTCACTCGACCTTCCGGTGCTCGATCAAGCTTTCTCGACCCCGGCTCGAAAACTGGCCGAGAACGGCCAGGGCCTGCTCGGACTGGCCGTAGCCGGCGGAGGTGTAGCAGCCGGTCGATTCGCCTTGCAACGCTTCCAGGCCGCCGCTCAGGGTGAAGCTCGGGCCCGCAACCTTTCTCTGGGCGTGGCCAGCGGCGTCACCTCGGCCGCCGCCACCCTGGGTGGAGTCGAACTCATCGGACGCAACTTCCAGATTCCCGTCCTGGAACAAGCCCTGACCGGCACCGTCGAGGCTCTTTCAAGCGGCGGGGTGGGCTCGGTCACGGCCGGCACTTTGCTGGTGGGCGGCGCTGCGCAGCTGGCCAGCGAAGCCGTCCACAACTTTAGAAAAGGCGGTAACGACTTCGTCACCCTGGCCGAAGGAATGGGCGCGGTTACGGCTGGCCTCGGCGGCGTTCAGCTGGCCGGTCACGGCCTGGGCCTCGAAGCCACCGAAGGTTTGCTCACCGAGCACGGACAGCTGGTGCTGGCCACGGCGCTCACCGGCACCGGTGCCTCGGCCCTCAGAACCAGTGTTCAGGACATCCAGAAGTCGGGCGTCCGCCCCCTCAACTGCCTGGGCTTGACCGCAGCCGCCGGCTTGATTCCTGGTGGTCTGGCCATCGCCGCTGATGCAGTCGGCCTGCAGACCGCTTCCCGCTTGCTGGGCGACGCGACCGTCACCGGCCTGGGGCTGGGAATGGGAGTGACCAGCTACGCACTGGGCCGCTCGGCCTTCGATTCAGCCCGCCAGGGTGATTTGATGAACGCCGCCGGTAAGGGCCTGGCCTCGGCTACCCTGGGTGCCGGCGGACTCTTCACGGTGGGCGCCGGCGCCCACATCCCCGGCCTGGAAACGGCCGGACGCAAAGTCTTGCAGAGCACCCTTGAGCCGTTCTGGGACCACGTGGTGGCGCCCTCGGCCCAGTTCCTCTTCAATAATCCGCTGGCCGGCGGAGCTTGCCTGGCGCTGGGCGTGGGCGGCTACCTGGCGGCCCGCTATCATCGGAGCCAACAAGACAGATGAAACTGCGCACCTTTTTCCTGGCCGCCGCCGCCCTGCTGTCGGGTTGCGGTTCCGGCAGCGACTTCTCGAGCACTCAAGTCAATTTTAATCCGGTCGGCCCGGCGCTGCCTCCCGGCGAGGCCTCTTTCATGGACCCCACCGTGGTGGCACGCGGCCAGGTCAGCATGGGTGGTGGGGTCTATATCGCCCCTTTCGCCCGCCTCAATCTGGGCGGCAGCCGTCTGGTCATCGGCAACCACTCCGATATTCAAGATAACGTCATCATCGACGCCGACCCCGGGCGCGAAGTGCGTCTCGGCGACCAGGCTATTCTGGCTCACGGCTGCACGGTGCTTGGCCCGGCGCTGCTCGGAAGCGCCGGCGGAGAGCCGATTTTCATCGGCTTCAATGCCCGCGTTCAGGGCGCCACCATGGAGCCCAAATCGATGGTCAGCGCCCGAGCCCGACTGGGTCCCGGTCTGATTTTGCGCACTGGCAAGAAAGTACTGCCCGGCCAGAACGTAACCACTCAGCAAGAGGCGGACAACAACGCCCTGGGCAAAGTGGCCGACGTCACTCCCGCCGACGTGGTTTTTATGCAGGGCGTGCTGACCGTGAACATCGACCTGGCCCACGGCTACAGCCGGATGGCCGAGGCCGACCCGACCTCGGTGGTGGGCGTCGGTCCCGACCCGGTGACCCCAATCCATCCGCAGCATATTCTCCCCACCTTCGCCGGGCAAGCGGTCAAAGAGGCCAACTTCCCCAACCGCATCATCGGGGACATCCGCTTCAGCGATCCCTTCACCAATTTCGCCCAGTTGCTGGGGCAGAGCAACAGCCTGCGTGCCGATGAGGGCGGTCCCTTTCTCTTTGGCAGTGGTTTGCAGGTGGCCGATGAAGTAACCGTGCACGCCCTCGAACACAGCGAAATTAACATTGGATCGAACTGCCGCTTTGGGCTGCACTCGGTCATTCACGGGGGCGAGGATCTGAACGCTCCCACACCCCAAGTCACGGTTCTGGGCAACAACATCCAGGTGGGACCGGGGGCCGTGGTTTTCCGCTCCACGCTGGGGGATGGTTGCGTGATTGGAAACGGCGCTTTGGTGGACAGCTGCACGCTGACGGCCGGAACGGTAGTGGCTCCCAACACCATCCTCATCGGAAACGTCAATCAGGGCACGATTACCTGGTGATGGGCCCGGTTACCGTCAGCACATAGGGCCCGGCGTTGGGATCAATGTTGACATGGAGATGCAGCGTGCGCGCTTCTTCGCACTGATAGCGACCCGATACCGAGACCGAGTCTTC
>JALHOV010000626.1 GCA_022842865.1 Vulcanimicrobiota bacterium
AAGTCGAACGATCCTGGTATCAAGGCCCTGCCCGCCGATGCCAGGCTCGTCTGGCCGCTTGCCTGGCCGCCGGCAGCCTGGGAGAAACCAGGTTGCTGCTGCTCGAGGATCTGGCCAAGGCTGGCTACGCTCCCGGTCGTCCCCCCCAAATCGGCGCTGGCCTGCGCTGGCTGGCCCGCTTTCATGCGAGTTTTCTGAACGACCGCCCGACCGGAGTTTGGGAGCAGGGCGGCTATTGGCATCTGGACACCCGCCAGGACGAATTTCAACGGATGCCCGCAGGCCCTCTCAAGGAATCCGCTCGCGGCCTTGACCAGCTTTTACGCAACGCGCGATACCAAACGTTGGTTCACGGCGACTCCAAGCCGGCTAACTTTCTCTGGAAGAATGCCGAGGAGGCCGCCGCCGTCGATTTTCAGTATGTTGGCGTGGGCTGTGGAATCCGCGACGTCGCTTACTTTTTAGACTGCTGCACCAGCTACCAGGGCAACCAGGAAAAGGCCGAATCCTGGCTCGATTTCTATTTCCGCGCCCTGCAGCAGGCTTGTCCGGATCTTCCCCCGGATCTGGAGTCGGAGTGGCGCCGGCTCTATCCGGTGGCCTGGGCCGACTACGCCCGCTTCATGCAGGGTTGGGGCCGCCCCGGACCGCTCGACCGCTACGGCCAGCGCCAACTGCAGCGGGCTTTGGCGCTACTTTAGCAGCGCATCCACAATCCGTTGGGAAGCCTCTTCGCAGAAATCGAGCCCCGAGTAATCCGGATTGTGGCCTCCGATGTAGGGCACGGCCATAATTTGCAAGCGCGGATGGGCTCGGCGTTGCCAGTCCAGCGGTTGAAATGCATCATTGATGGCGATTCCGGGCACGATCAAATGATAGCTGCCGTCCTCGTCCTGCTCCACGTCCTCGCGCCCGTGGGCCTGCTTCGGATCGCGGAAAGTCAGGCGTGCCTGACGCACCACTTTCTGTTCGATCAAGGTTTTAAAGGGAAAAGCCTCCAGCGGCAAATGCGGCTGCCCCACGCAATCCACGAAGGTTTCGAAGGGATGGTCTTCCTTTTCATAGCGGTAGATGATTTTCTGGCCCTCTACCTTGACTTCGCTTTCCGCTCCCACCGTCACCAATCGCAAGCAGCCGGCTGCATGCAGCGCCAGCAATTCCTCGCTGGAGGATTGGGGAATGAAGGCAATCACAATGGAAATTAGCGGTGCTAGCTCCTGGCGCAAACGCAGCATATCTTCGGCGCAGAAGTACTTGGCCGGATAATTCAGTGCGTAGCTCAAAATAGCCAGCGTTTCTTTCCAGGGAATGCTCTCCCGCTTGGCCAGGGACTTGAGCGATTCACGATATTCCGCTTCAAAGAATTCAAAAGGATCGGAGTTCTCACGCGGTCCCATGGCGGCCGCCACGAATTCCTCCAGACTGAGGTTACGTATCCTTTCGTGCAGTTTGGGATCTCGCTCGGCCAACAGTTTCTTAAAATACTCTTGAAAGATCAGGTCCAGGGGAACGAAGCCGTCGTTGCGCTCGCGGATGCTCTCGATGTCCGCAGCGGTGAGCAGCTCTACCTGAGTCACCTGCGGGTCCTCCAGATGAAAGCGGACGCAGGGCAGCAAACCGTTGCGGGTGTGCATGACGATGCAAAAATTCGGACTCGTTTTCTCGAACTGTAGTCTTGCTCCGCCTGTCGATTGAAAGCGACCGTTATGGCGGGCCAGCGTGCGCATGGCATCGACTGCCGTCAGCGAACTGCCGCGCACCGCCACCGGATGATCACAGGGCGCGGCCAGCTTGGAAGGCGGGTAGGGGGAGTCGAAATACCCCGGCACCTTGCCCTCGTGCTTGCGGGGCCAGTGATGGCCGGTGCAAATCACCACCCGCTCAAAGAACCGGGGAGTGGCGCCTTCCACTACGACTTCGACTTGCCCCTGCTCGGGCACGTCCTTCAAGTCGGTCACCAGACTCTGGTAGTGAACCGTCGTCTCCAGCCCCTGCGCCGCCGCCCGAGTGCGCAGAGCCCCAAACTGGACCTCGAGGTATTCCCCAAAAAGCAGGCGCGGCAGCACCTTCTCCTCCGTGAAGGACTCACGCCGAATGCCGTGCTCGTCCAGTTTCTCCTGAGGCAGGTCACGCACCCAATCGGCTAGAGGCACTACCAGTTCCGGCAACTCACTGCCCGACACATTGGTGACATGCTCCCTGCCCGCCCCCTCCGACCCATAGGGCATTCCCTGCCCCAAATGCCCCCCACGCTCGAAAATAACCACCGAAATATCCGTGCGCCCGGACTCCACCAGCCGCTTAAAGACAAACAGCCCGCTGGGCCCACCACCAATAATCGCCACTCGTAACATGCCCCAGCCCTTCTCAGTCCCCAGCAGCCATCCCTGGAGGCAGAAGTCTAGTCGTTATGGGTCGCCACACACTGATGGTTGGCCCCCTTGCTCATTTGGTTGGGGCGGAAAAGCAACCGTCTTCATAGCCGGTCGCGTCGGCCACGCCCGGAAAACTTCCGGCATAGAGAGCCGTGACGTTGTTGGGCACCCACAGACCATGGCTCACCTTGGCACAGAGGGCTGTCGCACACCAGGGGTCCCCGGCCGAGCTTCCCTGGAACTCGCCTTGGTTCAAAGTCTTCCCCAGCGCGGGTTGGGGCCCGGGTTTACCGTAAACCAGTGGCGTGGCCCCCAACCCAACAAATTGGGTGCCGGCTGCAAGCTTTTCTTTTGGCTGGGTGCTGGTTGCAAGTTGGGTGCCAGGCCGGCCCCGGAACTGATGTCCGGAGGCCGGGCTGACGGTGGGCGTTTGCTGAGAGGCTTGCGCTTCCCGCCAGAATCAACACGATGAAATTGCCCGCTAAGATCGGCCTGATTGATAGACTTCCGGTATATTGACCAGGCCTAGGAAGGTGCAGGCAAACTAGCACCACGAGGTGATTCCGATGCAGTCCCACGGGTCATAAGGACTCCACATTGGACGGTCAGGAAGTTTACTACCCTCCTTCAGGTGTGAAATCGCGTCCGATGCAGCCTTGCCCACTGACCAGCCGAAGCCGGCTGGCGTTGGATCCCCTAGAAGGGGCCCCAACGCCTTGACCAAGCGCCGGTTATAGGCGGGTATGATGGCTTTGGGCTGCTGTCCTGCACGCCTAATCCAGCGCTCACGATCGACGCGAGAAGCTGCGAAGCATGCCCACCAACGGACTTCCGGCTCAGGATCTGCGAGAAGTCGTTCGATTAACCTCAAGGCCCGCTCAGCCCAGGGTGTTCCTACATCTCTATCGATTGCTTCGGGTAGACCCTCAACAGCCAGACCACGGACCCGTGGGTGTTCTTGGGGGTTTACAGCCGTATCCAACAAATCCTGGAGAATGTCGCCACGTTCTAGCCACAGCAACACCAGCAGGGCCTCAAAGCGAGCCTTGGCGTCAGACAACAAAACGCGCTTTCTTGCTGCATCGAAGAGTTGATCACTATGCTCCTTTGAGATGCCACCGGGTTTCCTTACTACGCTGGAGATAAAACGGACGGCCCCATGTTCTAACAACTCCGGCAAATCCTCTGGGGGCAAGTCCTGGACGCGACCGCGCCACTTGGACCAAGTTCCGTCAGGGTGGACCTCGAACAACCCGGCTCCGGTCGCGGCAAGATGCCATCTTTGCTCGCAAACTAACTGTCTGCCAATATTTGCTAAGTGAATGTGCCACCAATCCATTGGGCTGACGGCCACTCCAGCTCCCGCCAGGGACGCGGGAAGCGCTAAAGTGGGCCCCCCTTGAAGGTCAAGCAATTCCAGTTCAGACAAGGGACGGCCCAAGCGGCTTGCACTTATCTCGCCAGCATTTAGAGCCCGTTTCAATTCGCAGCTCCTGACTGATTCGTGGGCCTCGTCGTAATGCAATCTGCACTTTTTACAATACAAAGGAACGGCGGATTGGTACCACCAGCGGGCCCCTGGTGGCGAGTCGCTAAGCAAAACCTCGAAAGGTTCTCGACAGCGAGCGCAATCTGCTGTCCAAGGCTTCTTGCCACCTACACCGGACATTTGGGATACCAAACGCAAGGAGGATAGACAGTACAGTGGTCGCCACCGTATCCGAGGGGCTCCCACCCCTCCCCGTATTCTTTACATCGCGCTGTCGATTGTTCTTTGGCCAACTTTTTTGCTACCTTCTTATCAAAAGCGTAACCAACTCCCTGTTTCCCTGGCATGCCATCTCTTCTTCCCGTCTCAGGACAAGTGGCCCCACATTTGCAGGTAGCAAAGCATTTATAACAGCCTTTACTATCACCTTGGTCACCATCTTCAAGATCTGAGAAGTCGAATTGGGCTGGATCGAATGGGTTGGAATCTAGAGAGCCTTGCAGACCTCGCCCGGATAATGTGCCGTCGCCTAGGAAAGCGGCCGAAAACCCCGGACTTTAGCTAAAGAAACTTCCCTATCCGAGTTTTTCGGCAGTTTGAGGGCCCAAAAGTCGTAGACTTTCCGTCAGGCGGGTGGTCTGGTGGCT
>JALHOV010000627.1 GCA_022842865.1 Vulcanimicrobiota bacterium
CGAAAGGGCTTTTTTCATTTAAGGAGTGCGGAAATGGCCGAAAAAATAAAAAGGCCCGGGGTTAGCCGGGCCACACAACACACACACACACACACAGGAGGAAAACTTTCGGCCGCACCGTGCGACCGTTCCAGAATATTAACATTGTGTGACCAGGTTGTAAAGTATGTTGCCGAAATTTTTCTAAGAAAATTTTCGGATGTCTGAGGTTTTTGGTTGGAGAGTCGCGCAAAAGGCTCCACTGTGGGATTCGCGCCCCTGGCCCAAAGTGCCGCCCGATTGGACTTGTTTACAACTGGAGCTGGCGGGGGTGTGTGGAACCGACCTGCAGATGGTGCGGGGCTACGCCGACTTTGAGGGTTTTCTGGGACATGAGTTCGTGGCTCGAGTGTTGGAAAGCGACCAGCCCGATTGGGTGGGTCGCCGGGTGGTCGGGGAGATCAACGTCGGCTGTGGGAGCTGTCGCGACTGCCAGGCCGGAGACCAGCGCTTTTGTCCGGCCCGAACCGTTCTGGGGATCCGTGGTCTGGACGGGTGTTTCGCGGAGCGCTTTCGCTTGCCGCTGGCCAATCTGCACCCGGTTGATGACCTGGATCCGGAACTGGCCGTGTGGTGCGAGCCTCTGGCGGCTGCCCTGGAGGTTCGCCAGCATCTGACTCCAGGAGTGGAAGTGCTGGTGCTGGGAGACGGTCGTTTGGGCTCGCTGATCGGCCTGGCCTTGCGCGAAGACCATCGGGTCACGGTGGCCGGGCGTCATCCCGCCAAATTGGAACGGTTGCGCGCCATCGGCCTGAATACGACCATCGGCGTCAGTGGATTGTGGCCGGTGGTGGTGGAAGCCACGGGAACCGCCGAGGGAGCTCAGCTGGCCGTGCGTTCCTGCCGCCCCCAGGGAACGGTGGTGCTCAAGTCAACGGTGGCCGACAGCAGCGGGCTCGACACCAACCTGATGGTGGTCAACGCCTTGCGCGTCATTGGCTCCCGCTGTGGGCCCTTCGAACCGGCGCTGCAGGCCATGCGCAGCGGTCAGGTCGACCCCCGGCCGCTCAACGACCAGATGCTGGATCTGAGCGAATTCCCCAGGGCGCTGGAATCGCGCGGTTTTAAGACGCTTTTGCGTGGGCCAGCCTGGACAGATGAGCCTGCAGCATCCCAATAAAGTAGACATAGTTGTTGGTTTCGGGGATGGATGGCACCGTCTGCATCTGGCGCACCAGAGTGGGGCCTGCGTTATACGATGCCAGAGCCAGCGCGCGTGGATCCAGCTCGCTTTTCCAACCTTGCAGCAGGCCTGAGAGCATTTTGGCGCAGCCGGCCACGTTCTCTTCCGGGTTCCAGGGATCCACCGCCAGGCCCTCGGCCGTGAAGGGCATCAACTGGCCCAGGCCGATGGCTCCGCTGGAAGAAACCACGTCCTTGCGGTAGGCCGACTCCACCTGCAGCAGCGCGGCCAGCAGCCAGCTATCCAGCTTGTTCTGATGAGCCTGAGCCAGGATCGAGCGGGCCACTCCCTGGGCGTAGGCCGGTTTTTCATCGGGGCAATGAAACTGAACCCACTGACTGAGAAATTCTTCGTCGTTGCGGAAGGCCGCCCAGCGGCTCGGCTCCAGCAGAATGATGGAGCGCCCTGTGAGTTCGGCCAGCCGCCCACCGCTCATGCGCAGATTGCCTTTGATAGCCACCGCACAGCCCTCGCGCGGGTCCGGTTTCAGCGTCAGCACGGCACGCGGGCAGCGAACGGCCAGGAGTCCCTGCGGCGTTTCCAGCTTCATGACCCAGCCGGCTCCATGCTTCTTGACCTGGCGAAGGCGGCCGCTCCAGAGCACCAATTGTCCGTCCCAGCTGGCTTTGGGATGCTTCTTGGCGCGTGCCAGCGTCAGGTTGGGGTTGACGTAGGACTTGCCTTCGTGGATGGGGGAGTACCAATCGCGGGCCCAGGCGCAGCAGCTGGTGCTCAGCAAAAGTAGGGCCGAAGCCAGCAGTCGTTTCATGGGAATGGTGTTAGATAAGGCTGATTTTGCACCTGTAACATGCCAGAAAAGTTTCGACCCCGCTTTTGAGGTAGCTTGTGGGCTATGAATGCGTTATTGCGTACCAAATCCATCCACCAGGTGATGAAGCAACCTTCGGATGGCGAGGGACACCACACCGGCTTGAAGCGAGTGTTGGGAGCGAAAGATCTGATCGCTCTAGGAATCGGCGCCATCATCGGCGCCGGCATCTTCGCCACCACCGGCACAGCCGCGGCGGGCGGCGGAGGACATCTCGGAGCCGGTCCGGCCATCACCCTCAGCTACATCCTGGTGGCCATTACCTGCGGGTTTTGCGCACTCTGCTATGCGGAGTTCGCTTCGGTTATCCCTATCGCCGGCAGCGCTTATACCTACGCCTACGTGACACTGGGCGAGCTGGCGGCCTGGATCATCGGCTGGGACTTGATTCTTGAGTATGCAGTCGGAAACGTGGCCGTAGCCATCAGCTGGGCCGGCTACTTCGCCTCTTTCGTGAGGGGTTTTGGCATTCATATCAGCGATAAATTTATGACCGCCACCACCGTTTCGCTACACGAAGGTCACGGCTTCGCCATGAATCTACCGGCCTTGGGGATCGTGCTTTTGATGACCGTGCTGTTGGTGCGTGGCGTCAAGGAGTCCATCAACTTCAACAATTTCGTGGTTCTGGTGAAGCTAGCGGTGCTGCTCTTTTTCGTCGGCCTGGGCTTTGTGTATGTGGAACCGTCCAACTGGAACAACTTTGCTCCCAACGGTTGGGAAGGCGTTCGTCAGGCGGCGGCGGTGGTTTTCTTTGCTTATATCGGCTTTGACGCGGTCTCCACAGCGGCGGAAGAAACGGAAAACCCTGAGAAGAATCTGCCCATCGGGATGATCGGCTCGCTGGCCATCTGCACCGTCTTGTATATCGTGATCTCGCTGGTGATGACCGGCCTGGCTCCCTGGAATCTGCTGGGTACCGCCGACCCCATGGCAACTGCCCTGGAGATTGTGCAGGGACGCCCCGGCCTCTCGGAATCCAGTCAGAAAATCTTGGGTTTCTCCCACTTCGTGGTGACGATCGGGGCGCTCTTTTCGATGACGGCCGTTTTGCTTGTCTTTCAACTCGGCCAGCCGCGCATCTTCTTCTCCATGGCTCGCGACGGCCTGCTGCCCAAGTTCTTTGCAGCCATTCACCCGGTTTACCAGACCCCGCACGTGACCACCATCCTGACTGGCGTGCTGGTGGCGGTTGCGGCCGCCTTTATGGACATTGCCATCGTCATCGACCTGTGCAACATTGGAACGCTTTTTGCCTTCGTCATCGTCTGCGCGGCGGTCTTACTGCTGCGCTATCGAGACGGGCGTAAGTCCGATTCGGCGGTGCGTCCCTACAACCTGAGCGCGAACATCACGCTGCTGGGTGCTGCTTTGCTGGTTGTGATGGGGGTGATGAGCCCTCGTCTGAGCACCGACCAGGTGACGGCTATTGTCTGCGCTCCCATCGCTCTCTGGGTGGGACTGGCTTACCGTGGTCTGCCGTTGGCGTCCGGTCGACCTTTTACGGCCCCCTTCGCCCCTTTCACTCCGATGTGCGGCATTTTTACCTGTATCTATCTGATGATGCAGTCGCCGGTCACCACCTGGATCCGGTTTTTCATCTGGCTGGCGGCCGGCCTGGTGATCTACTTCGTCTATGGAATGAAGAACAGCGTGCTCAACCATGCCGAACCGGAAGTGAGCGATATCGGCTTCCGTTCTCCCAGCCAGGACCCGGAAGCTACGTCCGAGCTTTAAGCAGTTGCTGGCGCAGCTGGAAAAGCTCGTCCGAGAGCCCATTGGGATAAATGGCCGGGTTTTGCAGTCGCAAGCAGCCTACCGGTAACCTGGAGAGTTGGTCGAGGCCGCGCTGGCGAATGTCGGTCAGGGCCGGTGCAGATCGAGTGCGCCGGCCCTTTTCCATGACCTTTTCCAGCAGCGGCTCGAAGTGGGTGGCTTCTATGGTTTGCGGCGGGGTGACATAGAGAGGGTCGTGAATCGAACTTCCCGGCTGAGGCGCCGGCTCGGAGGCCAGGGCCAGCACGTCTCCCACGAATTGGCCGTCGCTGCTGCCGCGATAGATCTGCTTGACTCCCGGGCTGGTGGCCTTGCCCGGGTTGCTGGAAATCTTCATGCACGGACGCCACTGCTCGCCCTCCTGGATGGAAACCAGCTTATAGACGCCGCCTAAAGCCGGGTCTTGTTTGCTGGTCACGAGTTGCGTGCCAACGCCCCAGGTGTCGATGCGCGCTCCCTGGGCCAACAGGCTTTCCACCAGATACTCGTCGAGATCGTTGGAGGCCACGATACGCACCTCGGGAAAGCCGGCCTCATCCAGCATCTGGCGGGCCGCAATCGAGAGCTGAGCCAGATCGCCCGAGTCGAGACGAATTCCGGACAGCTTATGGCCCCTTTCTCGCAGTTCGCGAGCCACCTGGATGGCGTTAGGCACGCCGCTGCCCAGCGTGT
>JALHOV010000628.1 GCA_022842865.1 Vulcanimicrobiota bacterium
AATGGCGGCCTCTCCAGAAATTCAGGTAGTGGCCTAACAGGGGGCTGGGGTTCCGCTGGGCCTGTCGAGTCATCTACAGCGAAACTCGACCGCTGTCGTTGGCCACCCGTAGGATTCGAGCGCGCCCGGCTCCTGCGTGCTTTGGAGTAAAACCGAGAGAATGAAGATGCAACGGAAAGGAAGCAACCAAGTTTTTATGCATCCTTTATGAGCGGGAAGACCCCGGTATTTCAGTCTGCAACTTGCCCTTGAACGTCCACTTGCCGCAGACTTGATGGCGAGACTGGTCCACTCATTGTATCTACATGAGTAATTAAGGTACTTGACTCTGGACTAGACTCCAGGGTTTACCATAAAGCCATGGATTTTACTCTTGAAGTCAATGGGATGCATTGCGCCAGTTGTGTCGGGCGCGTCGAGCGGGCGCTGTCCAAGG
Organism: Vulcanimicrobiota bacterium; assembly: GCA_022842865.1. GTDB lineage: Bacteria > Vulcanimicrobiota > Xenobia > Xenobiales > JADMJV01 > JADMJV01. The sequence continues at coordinate 437 of JALHOV010000628.1, forward strand.
TGCCTGGGGTGGAGCTGGCGGTGGTCAGCTTGCTGGGGGAGAAGGCCCGCGTGAGGGCCAGGGATGAGGTGACCGCCGAGTCCTTGATGGAGGCGATCCGAAAAGCCGGCTTTGGGGCCTCGGCTCATGGTCCGCTGCGGCCGGTCGCTTTGGCGCCGCGCTGGCTGGTCGGCCTTTTTCTTGGTTCGATGATTATGCTGGCAATGATGTCCGGGCTTCACCTGCCCACCTGGATCGAATTTGCTTCGGCCAGTTTGATTCAATTCTGGGCCGGCGCTCCGCTCTACGCCAGCGCCTGGAGCGCGGCTCGTTCCCGGGCGACCACCATGGACACCCTGGTGGTGCTGGGCTCCTCGCTGGCTTATTTTTACAGCTCCGCCCTGTGGTGGTGGGGCACTCACCACACCGCCACCTATTTTGAATCTTCCATCTTCATTGTGACCTTTGTGCTCTTAGGCCGGTGGCTGGAAGAAAGGGCCCGTCACAAGGCGCGCGAGTCTTTGCAGGGCTTGCTGGAAAACGCCGTCCAAACAGCACATCGGGTGCGCGAAGGCCGGGAGGAGGACATTCCCCTCGAGGCCATCCGGCTGGACGATGTCTTGAGGGTGCGTCCGGGTGAGAAAGTTCCGGTGGACGGCCTGGTCGTGGAAGGGGAAAGCAGCCTCGACGAAAGCCTGCTGACGGGCGAGAGCATGCCCGTGTCCAAACGACCTGGAGCAGCCGTCATCGGGGGCACCGTGAACGGTACCGGGAGCTTGCTGGTGAAAGCACGGGCTTTGGGTCAGCAGACGGTCATGGCTCAGATCGCGGCCTCGGTAGAACGAGCTCAACTGGAGAAACCGCCGGTGCAGAAGCTGGCCGATCAGGTCGCGGGCGTCTTCATTCCCGTGATTTTGCTGCTGGCTCTGGTGGTCGGACTGACCTGGTGGGCTTTGGGGCATCCGGACGTGGGGCTGCAGACGGCCATCAGCGTGCTGCTGATTGCCTGTCCCTGCGCCTTGGGTCTGGCCCTGCCGGTGGCGTATTCGGTGGGATTGGGGCGTGCCGCTCAACTGGGAGTTCTGGTGCGCAACCCGGCCGCGTTGGAGCCAGCCGCCATGCTGGACACTATCGTTCTCGACAAGACCGGCACAGTCACCCAAAACCGAGCCCAGGTGGTCGAGGTTTTTGTCGCTCCCGGCTTTGGAGAGCACGAGGTGGTGCGTTGGGCGGCCGCCCTGGAAAAGCCTTCGGAACATCCGCTTGGCCAGGCGGTGGTGGCTTTTTGCCCCCAACCCCTGCCCGAAGTTCAAGAGTTTCAGGCGGTAACCGGCCAGGGCGTTACGGGCAAGGTGGAAGGACGCTCGTTGAGGTTGGGGAGCCCCGCCTGGTTGGGGGCGGACGCGCAAGCCGACTCCCGAACCAGGGTCTATTTGGAAGTGGATGGGCAACTGGCGGGCTGGATGGCCCTGGCCGACCCCTTGCGTGTCGACGCCGCCGCCGCGGTTGCCGAGCTGAGTCAGAACTATCGGGTGAAACTTCTCAGTGGCGATCGCGCCGAGGTGGTGCAAGCCGTGGCCGGTCAGTTGGGAATCGAAGGGCAAGGCAGTCTGTTGCCGCAGGACAAAAAGATAGCCATTGAATCGATGCAGCAGGCGGGGGCCAGGGTGGCCATGGTCGGGGACGGAATGAATGACGCGCCGGCATTGGCCCAGGCCAACGTAAGTATCGCCCTGGGCTGGGGCAGTGACCTGGCCCGCAGGACCGCCGATTTGACGTTGCTGCACGACGATCTGAGCCGCCTGAACCAGACGTTCCGGCTGGCCAAGGCGATCCGCCGGACGGTGCGCCAGGGCCTGGCCTGGGCCTTTCTTTACAATCTGCTGCTGATTCCGGTGGCGGCCGGTTTGCTCTATCCGACTCTACTCTCTCCGGTCTGGGCGGCCGGTGCGATGGCTCTGAGCAGTCTGAGCGTGGTCTTGAACGCGCTCCGCTTGCGCTGGTTCCGATGAAAATTGGCGAACTGTCCCGACTTTCGGGCCTGACCATCGACACCATTCGATTTTACGAACGCGAGGGGTTGCTGCCGGCCCCTGTGCGCACCCCTTCCGGTTACCGAGATTACCCTGCCGAGACTTATGACAGGCTCTCTTTCATCAAGCGGGCTCGCGAACTGGGCTTTCGCCTGCACGAGATTGGCGAGTTGCTGATTCTGTCCGAGGCAGAAGAGGCCGGTTCGCAGGATGTCCGCGATTTGACCGCGGCCAAGCTCGAGGATGTGAAACTCAGGATCGAGAAACTGCAGCGCATGGCCGATTCTTTGAGCGGCCTGTTGCACCGCTGCCAGGGAGACAGGGTCAGCCGAGCTCATTGTCCCATCCTGCAAGCGCTGGCTCCGCCCGAGGACTGGCGGTGTCGCACCCCTTAGGGGGTAGGATTGGCGAAGAGATAACAATCCTTTCAAAAGGGTGCGAGCCGAAAAGGTTATCCTTATCGGGTGAAAATTCGGTCCTTCCCCATCCCGTTGGCACGTCAACCCGGCCTGCCCAAGCCCCCAACGCCTGGGCCAGGGGAAGAGAAGGCTATGGGTCCACAGCTGCCCTACTGGAAGGGCGATTTGGTTCCGGGGGGGCCTCTGCGCAGCGGCATGGCCCGGCTTACTTCGCTTTCGGGATTGCTGGACACAGGCGCCAATGTGATCGGCATTGGAGCCGGCCTCTACAACTACTACACGGCGGCCCGCTATTACAAGCAGGGCCAATACTTTGAAGGAACCGCCGATCTTTTGGGCGGCACGGCCAGCATTGCCGAAGGCATGTTGGCCTTTCGAGGTGGGCACCCGAGTTTGCCGGTTTTGGGTGGGATTGGCGCTTTGACCGATGCAGCCAAGGACGCCTATTGGGGGATTCGCTTCTCAAACCGAGAGAAGCTCACCCTGGGGCTGGTCAAGGCCAGTGGGGGAGGGTGTCTGATCGCTGCCGGACTGACCGTAAATCCGGCTTTGACTATGGCCGGTGCCGCCCTCTATTCCAGCGCAATCGTCTACGATAATCGCAAAGAGATCGCTGCTCTTCCCGGCAAGGTTTGGGACTGGCTTTAGGGACTTCCAGGAAGAACGGGTCCCGAGCTGCTGGCAGCCGGATCCAGTTCAAATTACCGATCTGCAAAACACAAGGTACTCCCTCTGGCTTTAATTTTTACGCGAACGCATAAGCTGCGTTCGCAATTGTTCTCGGCCCGGATGCTTCGCTAGAAGAATTTCCTTGTGGCAGCCTGCAGACGGGGGCCCAGCTCGCCGAGTTGGTCGGCGTAAATTACGTGAAAGTGAGCGGGCAGACCGCTTTCGCGGGCCACTTTGTCGGAGGCCCCCATGGGTTCCTCGGCGCGCCCGGCGACCAGGAAAACCTGCAGGTCGGTCTGGTTGCGCGCCTCTTCAATGGCTTTGGCTACGGCGCCACCCCCGCCGATAAAGACGGCCGCTCCTCCTCCGCTGCCTGCGTAGCGCCCGGCCTCGATGACGGGTACATGCCAGCTCTCGCCGGACACGACCATGGCATCCGGTGGCAGCGTTACCTGATCGAGGTTGGGCACGCTGGGCATAGCCGCCACTCTTTTGGGGCCATGTTGCTGAAGCTCGTAACCTTCGGGAAAGAGTGCTTCCTGGAGCACCAGCTCGGGGGCCTTTTCCCCGTCTTTGCTCAAGACCGAGGTGCCACCGTCAATGACCAAAATGTCGCCGCCAAAGGTGTCCTTCAAGCTCCGGCCCATGGCCAGCAAGTCTTGCTCGCGAGCGGGGTGCTTCCCATACGAGGAGGCGGCCGAAAGCACCACGGCGGTACGCCCTGCCCGGATCTGCTCCAGGCCGTCAAACCCCAGAATGGGGCGGCGCCAGGCGCTCATCTTTTTCTCGATGGCGGCAGACACCTTTTGGCGAGTCTGGAGTCGCTTGTCCGACTCCTCCGGCCGGCGCGCTTCCGGTTGTAGTGCGACCAGCTGCTCCGGGGTGACCACCTTCTGGCTCAGGTTGCGTCCGCCCGGCGCGTACTTGGTAATGAAATAGTTGCC
>JALHOV010000629.1 GCA_022842865.1 Vulcanimicrobiota bacterium
ACCTTTAGATTTGAAGTCAATCTGAAGAAAAAAAAACAGGCCCCGGAACCCAAGGAGGAGATCAACTTGAACGCCGCCAGCAAATGGCAATTAGAGGTGGAAAAGAAGCTGCGGGAGATCAAGCCGGCTCAGGTCAATGAAGAGGAGTGGGAGGAGGATCCCCTCACCGTCAAGGAGTTGCTAGCAGCCTATAATGCTTCCCTGCAGCGCTGCCAGAGCGTAACCCTGGGTCGCCGAGCCGAAGCCACCATCGAGTATTCGGTTTTCATCGACGACTGGGAGAATAAACACGTGGTCACCCAGCCCCTGGGCGCCAAGGGGCTGCGCATCAGCGAACTGGTGGTCTCTCTGGACGGCATCGTCCTGCGCATGAGCATGGAGAAGGTGTCTGGCCAGACGCTCGACCTCGATCCTTACATGGGCCTCGGCTTGACCGAGTTCAATGACGACGAGATGCTGAAGCAGTTTTCCGGTTACAACCTGCAGATTACGCGCTATCACCGCGATGGCGATTTCCTGACCTGGGTGGAGCAAGTCCGCAAGCGCTACGACCCGGAAGTGGGACGGGTGGTCCACGAGATGGAATTCACCCTGCGCTAGACCCGCCCGGGTAACAAAAAAAGCCCCTGGTCTGAACGGCCAGGGGCTTTTTGTTCAAGCAGGCTAGCTGTTGGGCTTGCTGGTCTTGGCCTTCTCCATGCGAACCTGCACATACTGACTGTCGGGCCGAATCTTCTTGGCCACCTCGAAAGCGGCGATGGCCTCACTGGGACGGTTCAGCTTCATGTAACAGTCGCCCAACAGAGCAGCGGCGTCAAATCCCTGGGTTATCCCCTTGGGATCGAGGTCGCGTGCGCGCAACAGCGGCTGGACGGCCTCCTCATAGCGCTTCAGGTCGTAAAGGGCAGAGCCTACGAAGTAATGCCCATCAGGGTAAGTGGGCAGTTCATCCACGATGCGCTGATACAGCTGGAGCGCTTCGTCCGGCTTCTTGTCGTCCACCAGCAAGATGTTGCCCAGGCGGTCTAAGGCCATGACGTCGTGCGGATTGATGCGCAATGCGCGTACGAAGTAGCCTTTGGCGCGCGGCATCATGCGCTTCTGGAAATAAACCATGCCCATGCCGGTATAGGCCAGCGAGCACTTGGTATCGTCCTTGGCGGCGTTCTTGAACTCGGTGAGAGACTCTTCCATCACGTTGGGCATCACCAGACCTTTGAGGAAGTAGGCCATACCGAGCTGGGCTTGAGCCACCGGGTCGCTGCCCTTGGAGACAGCTTCTTGCTCAATCTTGGTCACGATGGTGGTGATGTCACGCTTGCGATAGTAGGAGTGCAGCAGGTAGGCCATAGCCAGCGTATTTTGCGGCTCCTGGCGCACGGCCTTATCGAGCAACGGGATCGCGTCGTCGAACTTCTCCTGATAGAAGGACACCATGCCAGCTTCCAGTTCGTTTTGAGCCCAACCGGGGTTGCTCAGCAGCAGCAGGGTGGCTGCGCCCAGGGCGATGTGCTTGAACAAGTTTCTATCTCCTCATATGCCTGATCTAAGGCGAAGTCCCTATTTGCCCGGAGCCAGGGAATAACAAACCTATCCTTTCACAGCTCCTTGCGTGAGTCCCTGGACCAGGAAGCGCTGGATCGAGAAAAACAGCACCAGGATCGGAATGCTTCCCAAAATGGAGGCTGCTGCGAAAAGCGACCAGTTGGCTGAGAAGTTCCCGGAAATGAAACCCTGCATTCCTACCGCCAAAGTATAGCGTTTCTCTTCCTGCATGAGGACGCTGGGGAAAACGAAGTCGGAGTAGGGAGTGATAAAGTTGAAGACAGCCACCACAGAGAGGATCGGGCCAAGAAGTGGCAGGATGATTTGGGCAAAGGTTTGATGAGGGGTGGCCCCATCCAGGTAAGCCGATTCCTCCAGCTCCTTGGGGAGGGAATCGATGTAGCCCTTGATCATCCAGGTATTGAAAGGAATTCCACCACCGATATACACCAGCGAGAGTCCGATCAGGCTGTTGAGACCAACGATGCCGCCGGTCAGATTGCCCATCACTTGAAGCACGCGAAACACCGCCACCATGGCCATACCAGCCGGAAACATCTGCAGCAAAATCATCAGCAACAGGCCATATTTGCGTCCCGGAAAGCGGAACCGGGCAAAGGCGTAGCCGGCCAGGGTGGTGACAAAGAGGGCAACTATAGAAGCCATCGTGGAGACGATCAGCGAGTTCAACATCCACTGCAGAAAAGGCGTGGTGCTGAGCAATTTGATGTAGTTATCCAGGGCCATGTCTTGGACACTGAGCGAAAACAGATCGTTGCCGCTGCGAAAAGAGGCCAGCAAAACCAGCACGGCCGGCGCCAGAGTCAGGCACAGGCAGCCGAGCAGGAAGGCGTGAATCAGGAAGTGTTTGCCTTTCATCAGTCGTCAAAAGCCCCCGAGGCATTGAAGTTGACCCAACTCAACGAAGCGACAATCAGGAAAATCAGCACCGCGTAGGCGCAGGCCAGACCGTATTGATACTGGGTGAAAGCCAGTTTGTAGGAAGTGGTGATGAGAATATCGGTCGCGCCGGCGTCGCTGCCGGCAACCGGGGGTCCGCCAGCGGTGAGCAGATAGATGGTGGCGAACTGGTTAAAGTTAAAGGCGAAGCTCGAGACGATCACGGGAACCAGCGCCGGTCGGAGCATCGGCAAGGTGACCGAGAAGAACTGCTTCTTGGGACTGGCGCCATCCAACCCGGAAGCTTCATAAAGGTCCTTGGGAATGCTCTGGAGGGCGCCTAAGGAGACCGTTAACATGAATGGATAGCCAAGCCAGATGTTGACCAGCAGCACCGAGAAACGGGCCCACCAGGGGTCGTCCAGAAAGGGGATAGGCTCGATGCTGAATTGGCCGAGCAAGGCGTTGATAGCCCCCTGGTCGCTGCTGTTGAGCAGCCCCTGCCACATCAACACCGAGATAAAAGCCGGGATGGCCCAGGGCACAATGAACAGCGTGCGGTAAAAGTTCACGCCCTTCAGGCCTTCCGTGTTCAGGGGGAGCGCCAACATCAGGCCCACCGCGATCGAGAAGAAGACGGAAAGTCCGGCCCAAATCATGGTCCACACGAAAACGCGACCGAAAGTGCGCATCTCGGGGCCAAAAAGGATGCGTTCGAAGTTGTGCAGTCCTACGAAGGAAAATTCGCGAAAGTGGAAGAGCGAGTAATTGGTAAAGGCCAGGTAGACGGAGTAAAGGTTGGGCAACATGGAAAGCACCGTGAGCAGCACCAGGGCCGGCCCGATATACACCATGGGTAGCATGCCACCGCGCTTGTCGTCCAATTACTCCACCATCCGCTGGATCTGCTGACGAATCGTCTCGTCTGCGCCGCGCAATTCCGTGGCCGGATCCACCTCTCCTTTGGTAATCAGTTCCAGCGACTGCCTCATGGGCTCCCACACGGCATTAGCGGCCGGATGATTCGGCATCGCCACGCCTTGCTCCACCACCCTCGTAAAGGCGGCAATGTCCGGACCCTTGACGGCGTCCTTAGCCACTTCCGCCTGAGCGTCGCGTCGGGCCGGAACCCGGCCTGAGGCAAGCGCCATCGTGACCTGACAATCCTTGCTGCCAAGAAACTCGATCAGCGGAAAGGCATCCTGCTTACGCGGCGAGAGTTGATTGACCATCAAGCCATTGACCCCGATAAAAGATCCGGCCGGATGAGATCCAGGGGGAACCGGCTCGATCACATAGGGAGTGCCCTTGGCTCGCAAATCTCCCAGAAACCAGGGTCCATTCAGAGTCATAGCCAGCTTCTTATCCAAGAACATGCTTTTGGCGAAGTCATTCTTGGCGCCCAGCGGAACGAGGCCCTGGTCCCGCAGACTCTTCAAATATTGAGCCGCCTTGACGCCCTCGGGCCCGGTCAGGCCGGGTTCCAGGCCGTTGCGAAAAACGGTGGCGCCATTGGCCGAGAAGAAAGGCCACGAGAAATACAGCTCGCGCAGATCAAAGTAAAATCCTTTGATTTTGCCCTCTCTCTGCAACTCCACCGCGTAGTCCCTCAGGTCCTCGATGTTCTTGGGGCTGCGCGGCGCCAGTTCTGGATTGCGCAGCAGCGCCAGGCCGTCGAGCAAAATGGGGTAGGCGTATACTTTCCCGTCGTAAGTCACGCCATCCAAAGCCACCGGCAGAACCTCTTGCTTGAGTGGCGCGACCAGCGCCTCGGGAAACGGCTCCAGCAAATCGGCGGCCGAAAACACACCTAACCAGTCCTGCGGCCCTACGATGATGTCGGGGCCCTGACCGGCCGGGGTGGCCACCAGCACCTTATTCTTCAGTCCGGCAAAAGGAACGCCCAGGATCTCAACCGGTTTGCCGTAGCGCGCGCACAAAGCTCGGAACGCCTCCAGTTCTGGACCTTCAAAGGCAGTCCAGATCTGGAGAGGGCGCCCTTTCGGGTCAGGCTGGGTGCATCCGACCAGAA
>JALHOV010000630.1 GCA_022842865.1 Vulcanimicrobiota bacterium
GGCTATCACGCAATAATCAGTTAAAAACGGATTACCAACGAGATTGCATTCGCTTCTAATATCTTCTTCAGTTTTCAAAGACGGAACTCGCTTGAGAGCTCCAGTTGCCGTCACCGTCACCGGTGGGGCGAGGCGTAGGTTAGCATGGTGGCCAGGGGCTGTCAACCCGTTTGACCATGGTTTTTTCGCTCATTGGAGCGCCAGGATTTTCCGGAGAATGGCCACGTTCAGCCCATAAGTCGCATCCAGACCTCTGGTGGAGAGCGCACGGGACAGACTTTCCCCTGGAACCAGCGGCGCATCTGAGGCGTAATAGCCGATAGCCACACGCATGTCCGCCTCAAGCAACCCCAGCTTCATGGCTTGATGCACAGCCCTTAGATAAGGAATACCCTCCATTTCCAATCCCAGCGCCTTCCAGTCATCGCGATAAGAGCGCAGCAGCTCGTCGTTCTGCAGAATAGTACCCAGAACCGTTAGCACCGGGCCGGAGTCGTGAACCCCCTCCACCAACCCGTCCAGGTCGGCACAAGAAAGCCAGTTGCCCCCAGGGATATCGTAGACGTCATCGGTGCCCTCGCGTATCAGGTAACTGGGCAGCATCAGGCTGCCGCGTGCTCCTACCAGAGTACCGGCCTTGCCCATAATAGAGAGACTGCGCACCCGATGGCCGGCCAGTTCACGAAACAACTGCTCGCCCACAACCCCGGCCTGATCGCCGAAGGCATAATCGAAGTTAACCAGCACCGGAGGCTCCTTCCACTCCCCAAGGTGCAGGCGCGGGTCACACCCATCCTTGGGTATGCGGTCCAGGTCAATCAGTTGAGCCGTCACCCCGACCCTATCTAAATCGGTCAGGGTGTAGATGCCGCACTCGGCGTGGACTCGAGCCTGTTCCTGCAGGCGTTCCGGAGTTAACCATTTCTTCATCAAGTAATAGATGCGATTGTCCGGGTGCACATCGGCGGGGGCTTCCCCGGAGGCCAGGATCTCCGCCTGATGCTGACGGGGGAAGGGGCTCAGCAGATTGACCGTCGAGTGAGTGTTGCTCGACATCAGATGAATCTGGCGCCGGCCGGCCGTATGCTCGGCCACGTCGCGAGCCAGCCTGTGGGCCCAGTTGCGGGAGCGGTCCAGGGCCGACTGCAGACAATAGTCGCGATGGAGACGTACGCGCAAATGCGGGGGCCGCTCGGTCAAAGCCACGATACGCGACAGCGTTTTCTTTCCCCACAGTTCATGGAGAGCCATAATCTGGTCATCGGTCGTGCCCAACTCAAATGCCAGCCGCACCAGCAGACGATTCTCGACTCCCTGGTCCTCGCCAGTGAAGCCTCGAAGGTCGTCGAGCATCTCGCTCTTCTTGAGAAGGCGCTCAATCTTGCGAGACTCCACTTCAAACGCCGACAGCAAAGTGACCAGGTCGAGCAGCTCCGTGACGCCCTCGCGCGCCACGATGACCATGCGCTCTGGCCCCAGCAGATAGGTCGCGCGCCGGCGAGACTCGATGGAAACCTCCTGAAGTCCCTCCAGATTGGGCACCTTGTCCGGTATATCGGATTGCACCATAATCTCGCGAACCAGGTGGATGCCGTCGGGCAAGCGGGCCAGCACATAGAGCAAGGCATCTACGTCCACCCGGTTCTCGACGTTGCAGAACCGATGCAGACTGGGATGGATGGCTCGATAACCGTCCAGGAAATCGTCGATCAGAAAGCTGCCCTGGATGGCCCCATGGCGCACCAGGATTTCAAAATTATGAATCGATTGGCTCATAGCCGGCGGGGTTCGCGAGAGCACGCAGGAAGTCCCCGGCCAACAGCCAACGGCGTGCGCCATGCTGCACTTTTCCAACATTACCAAACACCTGGGCGGCCGCACCCTGTATAAAAGCGCCAGTTTCCAAGCAAATCCGGGGGACAAGATCGGATTGGTCGGACCCAATGGGGCCGGCAAGTCGACCATCTTCCGCATTCTGGTTGGACAAATGGGTGTGGACGAAGGCCAGGTGTCGATGCCCGCCCGCACGGTGGTCGGCTACTTCTCTCAAGATGTGGCCGAGATGAGTGGACACAGCGTACTGGCTGAGGTGATGGCAGGGGCCGGCAAAGTGGCTGAGCTGGCCGACAAAATCACCGACATGGAAGAGCGTCTCGGGCAGGAAATGGGCGAGGACGAAATGACCAAACTGCTCGAGCGCTACGGGGATGCGCGCGAGGAATTCGAGGCCCTGGGCGGCTACGAGGTAGAAACGCGGGCCCAGACGGTCTTGACCGGCCTGGGCATTGCCGCGGAAGATCATCATCGCCCGGTGGAAAGCTTCTCAGGCGGTTGGAAAATGCGCATCGCGTTAGCGCGCATCTTGACTCTGCAGCCCGATCTACTGCTGATGGACGAGCCGACCAACCACCTCGATCTAGAATCGATCATCTGGCTGGAAGAGTGGCTCAAGAATTACCAGGGGACTCTGATTCTAACCAGCCACGATCGCGAGTTCATGAATAAAATTGTGACCCGAATTATCGAGGTGAACTACGGTCAACTAACCATCTACGGCGGAAACTACGACTTCTACGAGCGCGAACGAGATTTGCGGGCCGAACAAACCCAGGCCGCCGCCAAGCGCCAGCAAGACATGCTGGCCAAAGAGGAGGAATTCATCGCCCGCTTCAAAGCGCGGGCGAGCCACGCTGCCCAGGTCCAATCTCGCGTCAAGAAGTTGGAAAAGATCGATCGCATCGAGGTCCAAGAGGAGGGCCGCGCCGTCAAATTCGATTTTCCCACGCCCCCGCGCTCCGGCGAGGAGGTCGTGCAGGTCAAGCATGTCAGCAAAAGCTATGGCGAGAAAAAGGTGCTGAAAGAAGCCGAAGCGGTCGTGCGACGACTCAACAAAGTGGCAGTAGTCGGCGTCAACGGTGCCGGCAAGTCCACCCTGCTGAAGATGCTGGCGGGACACCTGGAACCCAGTGAAGGCACCGTCAACATCGGCGCCAGCGTGGCCCTGGGCTACTTCAGCCAGAACTCGCTGGATCTGCTCAACCCGGAAAAGACCGTCTTTGAACAGGTTTACGAAGAGATGCCCACCGCCACCATCGGCCAGGTGCGCACTCTGCTGGGCTGTTTCCTATTCAGCGGCGACGATGCCGACAAGAAAATTTCGGTGCTCTCCGGCGGCGAAAAGAGTCGCGTGGTTCTGGCCATGATCCTGGCCAAACCGGTCAATTTTCTGGTGCTGGACGAGCCCACCAATCATCTGGACATGCGCTCCCGCGAAATCCTGATGCAGTCGCTTAAGGAGTTTGAAGGCACGGTGGTGCTGGTCAGCCACGACCGTCACTTTCTCAGGGAAGTCAGCAATCGCGTCTATCATATCGAAGATCACAAGATGCGGGTATTTGAAGGTGGTTATCAAGAATTCCTGGTGTCGGCCCAAGGCGACGCTCGCGCTCGTTAAGGTTACGGAATCGCCTTCAGAACCTCATAGACCGGCTTGAGGGCCGGCGGGCCGGCCTCCAAAGGTTGTCCGCCGGCCGTTTGTTTTTCCCAGCGAGAGAACTGCTCCATGGCCCGGCATGCGCGATACCAGGAGATGGCGCCGCCCCACAGGGCCCACTCGTTATCCCACTGCTTACGGACGTAGGTGGCGCCGATGTTATGTACATAGGCGGACCGGTCGTGAGGCGGCAATGCGGCCTTGATCCGCTGGAAGCGCGCCTGGGCATAGAGTCCACGGATTCGTTGCTGGAAGGTATTCAACCGGATGGCCCGGGCCAGGTCCATTTCGGGAGTCTGCCGCTCGTTCAGCCAGATGCCGTTGAGGATGCGCACGGCCAGTTCCCAACGTTTCTTGTCGCCGGTGGAGAGCGCCGCCACGGCAAAGTCGAGCAGATACTCCTGAGTCTCGTCCAGCGGCTGGCTCAAATAACGATAATCGATCTTGGCCAATCCCGGAGCCAGTCCGATCAACTGGCCAAAGTCGTTGCGCAGCTCCGAGCCGGCCGGCGCTGGCGCCGACCGGGACCAACCGGCATACAAACGCTGCGCCTTGCCCTTGTAGTAAATGGTGGCGCCCATCCAGGCCAGCACCAGCAACGCCACCAGAGCGACCAGGGACCACAGCAACCGTCTCACCGGTCTGTGATTGCACGGCGGTTGCAAAAAACCCGTCAACCAGAGTGCAACAACCCCCCCGTATTCTCTGGGCACACCAAGGGGCACCAAACCCCCCACTATGAGAAGGAAACAAATACAATGACCGACCAGATGATGCAGCAAATGATTGACAACTCCACCAAGGCTTTCACCTCGATGTTCTGGTTCCAAGAACAAGGCGAGAAGTTCATGCAGACCTGGATGGAGCAGAACAAGGTCACCCGCGAACAGGCCGTCAAGATGGCCGAGAAGATCGCTGAACAGACCAAAGAGAACCAGAAGCTCCTTCAGGATATGGTTCAGGCCAGCGTGAAAGCCAGCTTC
>JALHOV010000631.1 GCA_022842865.1 Vulcanimicrobiota bacterium
TGCGAGTAGAGTGCTCGGGTGCCGCACCCGCCGAATTGTCATTCCACCAAAACCATCTACTGGCCCAAGTCCTGCGCGAGCTTCTGAGCAACGCCTCCCGCTTCGCCAACCAGGCGGAGTTACGCTGGTGGGACGAGCCGGCAGAGTTTGGCTGGGTTCTGAGCAACCGCTTGGAGAAGGCGGGCTCGGCAGGCAGTGGCCAGGGCCTCGATTACGTCCGTTACCGGCTGAAGGAGCTGGACGGACGGCTGGAGCTGTCCGAAGAGAACGGGGTCTTCCTGGTGCGGGTGCGCTGCCCGCGCCCGGGTCGCCGCCATTGACAGCCCGCCTGCTCTCCCGGCGTCACGGGATGGAAACCTGGCTGCTCCCCCAAGAGGTGGTGCTCAAGCGCTGCCACGAATCGGGGCCCTGGCGGAGACTGGTGGCCATGGCCGAGCAGCTCCAGTCTCTCGCCGACCTGAAGTGGCGGCCGGGTTGCCCATACGGCTTGCCCGGGTTCCGCTCTCTCCGCCGCGATGGGGAGTGGACCGAGTTGGAGATGGAATTCATCGAGGGGCAGCCCTTCGGCGGACCCCATGCCGAGGCAGCCGCTCTGGCCAGGCGAATCTGCCAGCTACTCGGAGAAGTCCACCGCCGCGGCCACTGGCACGGCGACCTGAGTCCTGACAATCTCTTGGTCGCCCAAGAGTGTTCGCCGGTTTTGCTCGATTTCGGTGTTCAACGCGGAGGCTTCGAGGAGTCGTTGCTCAGCCTGCGTTACGCCGCTCCCGAGCGCCTGGGGTTGTTGGAGCGCGCCCCCGGCCCGGCCAGCGACGTCTTCTCCCTGGGCCTTCTGTTGGCCGAGCTGTGGACGGGAAAACCCTTGCTGAAAGGGGCGTCGGCCTCGGAGCTGATGGATCAGCTCATGACCGGGGCCTACAGCTGGGAAGGCCTTCCGTTACAAGTGGCCACCTGGCTCAAGGGCGCTCTGGTCCTGGAGCCTGAACATCGCTATCGCGACGGGGCCGACATGCTCCAACGCTGGAGCCACGCAATCGAGACCGGAGGGGCCCAACACGGTCCGCTGGTCGGGCGGGTCCCACAGTTGCAATCGGCCGAATTGCTCTGGCAGAGAGCCCAACGAGGCCAGGCCTGCTGGATGATGGTGCGCGGAGAATCCGGGATGGGCAAGACGCGCTTCCTGGAAGAGCTGACGGCCCGCTGGCGGGCCGTCACTTTCTACGGTCGCGCCGCCCCGTCGTTGGCTCCACCGGCCTACGAACCGCTGCGAATGGCCCTGTCCTCGTTGCGCAAGAGCCACCTCAAGCAAGACCTGGACGAGCAAAGCTGGTGGTGGCTCAAGCAAATTTTCCCGGGCCTGGAACAGGTGCACCCCGGCCGAAAATTGGAACTCTCTCTCGAGCACTCGGCGACCCGCATTGCTCCCGAAAGTCAGCGAGCTTTGCTGTCTTTGGGGCGCGCGCTGGGCCAACCCGGCACTCCGGTCGTTCTGATCCTGGATGACCTGCAGTGGGCGGACGAGCAGATGTGGGACTTGCTGGTTTCCTGGTCGCAACAGACCGAGGGCGACCTGGTGGTCTGTCTGGGAACCAGATCGGCCAGTCTCCAGGCGCAACTCCGCCTGGATCTACTGCTGGATCTGCCTCCCCTCACTCGGACCGAGCAGGTGGAGTTGCTCAAACATCTCGGCCCGGAACCGTCGAGCCACCAATGGCTGGAAGGAATGGCCGATTGGATTCAGGGCAATCCCTTCTTTCTGCGGCAGCTGTCTGAGGCCCGTAAAGGTCAAATGTTGCCCGAGCTCTTGCAAGGAACGGCCCCTCCGCCACTGCAAAAAGCAGCGTTGAACGGCCGGCGCTTCGCGCGCTCACAACTGGACCGCGAGACCGAGCAGGTCTACGTGCAGAATCGATGGATTTGGATCGATGGCGATCACGCTTGCTTCGCCCACGACCGGGTCCGCGATTGGGCTTTGCAGGCGATCGACTACCGCCAGAAGGCGCATTGGCACGCCCAACTGGCCGAAACCTCCCACAGCCCCGCAGAGCGCGGCCTGCATTTGTGGGCGGCCGGTCAGCGGGTCGAGAGCCTGCCCCACCTTTTGCGCGGTGGCCAGGAGGCCATGGCGCGGCGCGAGTTCTCGCTGGCTCGCCCCTTGTGGGAGGCCACGTGTGAACTCGAAACTTCGGGGTCGTCCTGGCTAAATTTGTGCGATTGCTTGATCGCCCTGGGGCACTATCACGAAGCCCTGGAAAAGGCTAAGTCAGGTCTGCGCAAGGCCAGTCTGGCCGAGATTCGCATTCCGCTGCACCAACGCGAGTTGCAACTCCTGTTGAACCTGGACCGGGACGACCTGGCCCTGATCAAATCCAAACAGCTGGCCCAGAATCCCGAAATGCTCATTGCTCTGTTGAAGCACCCTGAGCTTCAACAAGATCTGGTGAAAATATTCGAGCAGGTCATTCTGGTATGCACGGAAAAATCGCAACCCCTGCTGGCTTTGCGGTTAGCTCCCGTCCTTTTGGTCGCCTATTTCAGGGGCAAAAGTTCTCATCGCTATGTCCCCCTGGCCACGATCTATTTGATCAGCTGGTTATTCGGTCGGCCCCAACAGTGGCTCAAGCTTCGACTAGAGAGCGCTATGCTCTCCGAGCCTGATCCTTTCCTCGCCGCTCTCGTACGAGGGAGAATAGCCGCCACCCGGACCGCCACACCTGAGCAAGCTCTGGCGGAGTTGCTGGCCTGCGAGCCTCTCTTCCAGTCCATGAATGACCCCTTTGAGCTCTCCAGTGTGACCATTCACATCCAGTGGCTGAGCCTGCAGGCAGGACGGATTGCTGAGACTCGGCAGCGGGCTCGGCGAAATCTCACCCGGGCCCTCCACGAGGGAGACCAGGTTCTGCTGGCGCTGAGCCTGGCCGCACTGGCCTGGACCGAAGAAGGCCGGCTCCCGCCTGGCCTGCGCGAAAGACTGAACAACCCCCCGCCCCTTTTGCGCCCGATTGGTCAGCTCCATTGGTCGATTGCCCTGCTCTGCAGCCAACCCGGGTGTGCCCTGGCAGTGCAAGGACTGCGCTCGTTTGGCTCGTTTGACCAGATCGCGGGATACGCCTGGCTGGCCACCGGCTTACGCCAGCAAGCCTGTCGCTGGTCGCGCCTGAACCGACTAGCCCGGCAACAGCTGCTGCGGGAGGCATTGCAGCTGGCTCGCAGGGGCGAGCGGCACTGCCGTCCGCTGCCTTTCTTCTGGGCTCGAGCCGTGCGCGAAATCGGTCTGATTCAGCTGTGCCTGGGAGAAAGCGAAATCGGTCATCGCCAGCTTGAGCAGGCGGAAAAAGAGACTTTGCGGGTCGGCAATCTCTTTGAGCTCTCTCATCTTTACCGCGACTACGGCGAGGCAGCCAGACTTTGGGGCTGGCCAGAGGCAGGTCGCCTACAATGGCAGGGAGCCCAGCTGAACCAGAAGATCGGCCTGCCCCAGGCTCTCGAATCGCAACCGGCGGCCCGCCTCCAGGAAATGCTCGACACCACGCGGGCCATTTTAAGCGGGGCCCGGGCCGAATTTGACCAGGACAACCCTGTGTCCAGGGCTCTGGTAGAGCGGATGGCCGTGCGCCAGAAGCAACGAGAAGAGCAGGCCAGACGAGACGCCCAATTGGAGAGCGAGACCCGGCGCTTGCGCAAGTTTACTGATGAGTCCCGGCTAGGCTTGTGCTGGCTCGACGCCCTTGGGCAGGTGTCGGATCAAAACCGAGCCTACGATAGCCAACGCCCTGCCGATACCGTGCGCCAATTACTTCAAGACTCAGCCTCCCTGGCCGTGCAGTGGCCGCCGCACTGGCAGCGGCTGCGCGCTCTGAGTGAGCTTCAGCAAGCCGAGCAAGCCCGGCGGCGAGCACGTTGGACCGATCAGATCGAGGTAGCGCGACGGCAGGGTCTAGAATTCGACGAGCCGTCCGCGCTGGCCCAAATTTTGCCAGGGCAGCCCGAATTAGAACAGGACCTTCGCCAGTTGAGTGAAGTCCAGTGCCAAGCTTGCCTGGGGATATTGCGCGAGGCCGTGAACAACTGGCGCAAACACGCGCCCGGCTCGCGCTTGACGGTGGTTCACTCACTCACGGAGACGAGCTTTCGCCTGAGCATAGCCGACGACGGTCCAGGCCCCCTGCCCTCGAATCTACCAGGTTTTGGCCTCATCAGCATGAACTGGCGGGCGCGTCTGGTGGGAGGCAGCCTGCAACGTCAGGGGCCTCCGGGGCATCGGCTGCTGCTGGAAATACCTCTGACTGCAAAATCAGTGCAGCAAGACCAATAACCAGTCCTGGCCGCGGCGACTCAGCCGGGCCTGGCAAAGTTGGGCGGCACCACCCGTCAGGGTAGGCAGGTCCAGGTCGATGGGCAACGGACCCACCCGCAAGCGACTTTCAGCCTCTCCAAGCTCGATGCTGAGCTGCAGGCACAGGGGTTCTA
>JALHOV010000632.1 GCA_022842865.1 Vulcanimicrobiota bacterium
TCAAGCGAAAGACCCGGATCTGGAGGGTCGCCAACTCTATACCATTGATCCCAGCGACTTGCACCCCCTGGCGGAACGCGACGGCGTCGTTACGGAAGCTCGCTATCCGGCCACCGGAGTTCTTCCCGTGCAACTTCTGCCCTCAGAACGTGCCTTGTTACCCGAGCCAAAGCCGAGAAAGAGGCGAGTCTGGCCAGGATTGCTGGCACTCCTTGGAGTGACAGCAGGGGTCCTCGTTTTGAGCACTCGCCAGCAGCGGCAGCAACAAGCGCTGGAACGTGCCGAAACGCTGCTTGACCTCTCGAACCGCCTGGAACACCGGGATGCTTTGACGGGCAAAAAGATGGGCGCTTTCCTCATCATGGAGCGACTGGGACAGGGCGGTATGGCGACCGTCTACCGAGGCGTGCCCGAGAATAACCTGAATGAATCGCAGTCGGTGGCCGTCAAAGTCCTTCACGCCAACGATGAGCAGACGGTTGAACGCTTACGACGAGAGGTTCAGGTGTGCCGCGACCTGGATCACCCTTCCATCGTTCAGTTTATAGATGCTGGCCTCGAAGCGGAACGCTTCTTCATCGTCATGGAGTTGATTCGCGGCGAGACTCTCCGCTCCAGAATCGAAAGCAGGGGCATATCCGCTCCACAAACTTACCGTCTACTCAAACCTGTGATGAAGGCGCTGGAATATGCCCACGCTCGCGGAGTCGTGCATCGAGACCTCAAGCCCGACAACGTCATGATCCAGCGACAAACCGGACGGGTCGTTCTCATGGATTTTGGCCTGGCTCGGCGCCACGACCTGGCCAATGTCACCACCACCGGCAGCCTGCTTGGCACTCCCGCCTATCTCGCACCCGAACAGGTGAGTGGACAGTACAGTGCTGCTTCCGACCAGTATGCCCTGGGTGTCATGGCCTTTGAACTGCTTACCGGCCAACTGCCGTTTCCAGGAACGGATCCGCTGGCCTTAATCATGGCACACGTACAGCAAACACCGCCGACCCTTAGCAGCCTGAAACCTTCCTTGCCGGGTCGCCTGGACGCAGTCCTGGCTCGCATGCTGGCCAAACAGCCGGAGCAACGATATCCCTCGCTAACGGAAGTTCTGATGGATTGGGAAGCAGCGGTCCCGAACGCCTGATCAGCGACTAGAAATCTCTCGAAAAAGCAAAATCCTGGATTTATCCACGGGCGTCAGCAGATTGTTAAAGTTCAAGTCGAGGATATTCACACCGGTTCCACGCCCCGAGAGATTTTCGATCAAATTGTTGACGTAGCCGGAAATTTCAGGCCAATAATCGGAGCCATCGCTATTGGACAATTGCTGCAGCTGGGCTCTCAAATCGGCTTCTTTGCCGGTATAGGGCGCCGGCCAACTGCCTTCGACAGGGTCCCCCTCCAGGATGGTGGCTTGCGGCGGATTGAGCGAAAGATGCCATCGGTCTTCGGTGGGGTCCGGGTAGCCATCTCCCCCCAGTTCATGCTGACCATACCAGGCGTTCCCATAAAAGAGGAAGGCGCCCTGCAGGGTGGGGTCGGGACGGCTCGAGAGTCGGATGCGCATCGAGTCATCCCCTCCACCGATGGTCACGGAGTGAGGAAGCGCAAAACCACCCTGGTAGGCGGTCGGAGCCTGCACCAGAGTCATGTCGATCAGTTCCACATTGCCGTTGCTACCGGTGCCGGTAGCAACCACCCCTCCAAGCACGGTAATCTTTTCGGCACGAAGGTTCCTTTCGCTGTAGACGGTGCCCTGAAAGTAGTAGCCGTCACGAGAGAAAGCCCTCAAATCGATGTCGCCATGGGCCGCCAAAACGACCTGGCTACCCGTTTCCAGGCTGGCGCCCTGCTGCACGGTGGCTGCGCCGCCAACCAGCACGGCGCCATAGCCGCGCACGCAACCGGTCACGGTGAGGTCACCTTGAACGGCCAGAACCCCGCCTTGGAGAACGAGGTCGCCCGTGATCGTGGAAGAACCGGCTACGTAAGCGTAATCTTCCAGGGGCAGGGCGGGGTTAAAAGGAAACAATCCTTGAATACTACGCACCCGGTTAATCATGTCCAGGATGTTCAAGTTGGGGATGCTCTGCGGCGAAGCCCCCTGGCGAATTTCCCCTCCCACCGTGGATCCGGCTTCCACCGCAACGGTGCCCACCGCCCCCACGTTGCCAGTGATATTGCAGGCAACACCAACATTGACCGCTGTGGCCTGGGCACAGTTTGTAAAGATGCTGGCCGGCAATTGATTGGTCGAAAGGACATTATTCAAATCGCCGTCATAGTCATTCGAGTTGCGCACTCCGGCCAACAGCAGGTGCTCTGCGCGAATGGTACCGGTGGCGGCCGCCCCTTTAGGAAAGGCCGGTCGGTAATAAAGGCATTCCAGCTCCACCCGGCGTTCTCCTGAAATTCCTAAAGCGACTAGATGAGCCGTGTCGTGAGTGACGACTCGGCCGTCTCCTGTAACATTCGCTACCGTTCCCAAATTGTTGGTGGAGTAATGCAGCCCCAGGCCGGCAGCCGTCCCTGGATGGAAGGACAGAATACCCCGGGCATTAGGGCGATAGTCGTTTCCTTGGACGGTCACAACTTCCGTGCGCGCTTTGCCGTAGCTATCCAGGTCCTGTAAAGCGGCAATGCTGCGATAAATGGCGGATTCCGCCAGATTGCGAGCGGCATCGTGGTCGTCTTGCGCACTGTTGAAACGCATCGTGTAGGTGCTGGCCGTCGCTGCCGTGAGCACCAGCAGCAGGGCCACACTTAAGACCACCACCACAGTGAGCAGAATACTACCCCGGCGAAGTTTCATCCGTCCAGTATAGCAAAAAAACCCGGCGTCCGAAAACGCCGGGAACGAGCAGTTGAGGACCTTGGGTTGACTAAAAAAGGTTGTCGAACTGATTACGGGCCGTGTCGACCAGGATCGATCCGTTACGCGAGACTCCATCGGTCATTTCCCCGACGGCGCCGCCAATATTTCCCTGCAAAGCTTGCGAGGCGCTGCCGCCGGCCGTGGTCAGGTTGTTGGCGGCGATGCGAGCCGCGCCGCGGATGGGTTCCCCAACAAATCGGGCGCCGCTGGCCAGGGTCTCTCCGAGACCAGAGGCGGCTCCTTTCACGGCCGACCACTCTTGACGGGGAATGCCGATGACGTTGTCCACCTGCTGGTGCAGTCCGGTTTTCAGTTCGTCTAAAGCTTTGCCGGGTTGCAGGGTCAGCAGGCTACCGGTGACCTTTAGGCCCGTTTCAATCTGAGTCCCCACTATTTTAGCCGCCCCGACTAACGGCGCGCTGGCGAAAGAGCCTGCACTCTTGACCACGTCAAATACTCCGCCCAAAATTCCCATCTTGAACACCTCTTTCCAACTGATTCCTTGCCATCAGCATGAAGCACGATGGATTGAGAAAGGCTTAGAAGTGTTGTCCGAAATGTTGCCGACAATTTATCATTTGCCTACGCTGCACAGGAGAGCACCGGCGCTGGCACGTAACTCCTGGGATGAGTAATGAGTGGGAGCCAGCCAGCGGTGCCCGACTGGGTCCCTACGAACTTCGTTCGGTGCTGGGACGAGGCGGGACTTCTGTAGTTTACCGGGCCGTCCATGCCGACTCCGGCGCTTCCTGCGCTCTCAAAGTGCTTCGTCAAGAATACCGGATGGATGCCAATTTTCGAGCCCGCCTGGAACGTGAAAGCGAAACGCTCAAACGGCTGAGTCATCCTAACATCCTTTCCATGCTCTATCTTGGCGAACACGATGGCCTCCTCTATGTGGCCATGGAACTCGTTTCGGGACTGAGCCTTCGGCAGCTTCTGCAGATGCGGAAGCTGCTCCCGGTCCCTGAGGCATGCAAAAAGATGATCAGCATCCTGAGCGGATTGGCGCGGGCCCACCAGGCTGAGATTGTCCACCGCGACCTGAAGCCGGAAAACATCCTCATCTCCGAAGAAGGAGAAATCAAGCTCAGCGACTTTGGCTGCGCGAAGGGACCGGGCCTGGCCTCGGTCACTGCGGAAGGTGTGGTCCTGGGTACCCCTACCTATATGGCGCCAGAACACTTCCAAAATCGTCATATCCCACTGAGCGACCAGTATTCAGCGGCCGTGATGCTTTATGAAATGCTTTGCGGCCGGGTACCCTTTCCCGAAACGGAACCACTCGCGCTAGCCATGGCCCACATCGGCAAGAAACCCGCTCCACCGGAAAGTCATGTGGAAGGCCTACCACCGCAGTTAAGCGCAGCCGTCCTGAAGGGACTTGCGAAGATCCCTGAGCAAAGGCACGCCAGTCTGGAGCTCTTTGCCGCTGAGCTGGAACCCTTCGCCGCCGCTTAAATTTCAGAGAAAACAGTGTCAGAACGTTAACATCCTGTTCATCCCTTTACGGGTCCCCCCAAAGTCCCCAGGCGTAATCTGAGTGCAGATAACACGTGCAAACGAAACCAGGAGGACTTCAAAATGGCTG
>JALHOV010000633.1 GCA_022842865.1 Vulcanimicrobiota bacterium
GGGGGTTTTGGGTTTGGGGTGGGGTGGTGACGATCCGAAAGTCTGGGGGCGCTCAAACTTGGTGGCCTGGGAGTGACTATCCGAGCATCCAAAGCGAGGCCATAAAGATCAGCAAGTAGGTGCCAAAGAGCCCAATTTCGATGCCCTGGCGAAGCAGTGAAGGTTGCTCCTCGCGCGCTCGAGCCATGACCCGAGCGGGCGTGGCCTGTGCCTGTCCTCGCTTTTTCCATCCATTGCGGGGACGATGACGCAGAAAGCGGTTGTCGCCGCTGTGGTGACCCCAGCGGGCAAGAGATGGCAGGCGTAATTCGAAGCGGGTGACCGAGAGCTGATCAGGCAAATGCAAAGCACTGGTAGTAGGCATGGTGTTCTCCGGTTCTCAATGTTCTTGACTGACGTTGTCCCGTTTCGGGACAATGCCGCGGCGGGCGTACGCACACGGCGCCGCCTGTTCTCTCTATTTTTCTTTCAGGGTGGTTGAGTCGATTTATGTTTCTTGACTCTGATGGGAGATGATTTCGGCGCCCGGAAAGATGGCTTCCGCCTTCATCACGAAACGCTCGTGGACGGTCAGATTGGTAGCTGGCTTGACGCGCTGAGGCGGCGTGCTGCGGCGAAAATCGTTATCGGGCTGTGGGTTCAGGGCAAAGGCCAACATCGAACCTCCTGAATTTTACTGATATTTGCGCACGAGGGCTTTCACTTTTCCCAACAGTTTGAACTCGTTGGCGACGACAATGTCGTCGTAGCGGGGGTTGTCTGATCGCAGGCGGACGCAGGTTTTGTCCGGGAAGTAGCGCTTGCAGGTGGCTTCTTCTTCTAGCAAGGCGACGACGATCTCGCCGCGACTGGCGGTCTGGGCTCGTTCTACCAGCACCAGGTCACCGGGTTGGATGGCTTCCGCCATGCTGTCGCCCTTGACTCGGAGGAAGAAGTAATCTTTGCCGATTCCCAGCCAGTCTTTGGAAAGAGGAATCTGGTCTATAATGTCTTCCTGGGCCAGAATCGGCGCGCCCGCGGCCACGTCTCCCACCACCGGAATCCATTCGGGCTTTTCGGCCGCCGGCATCATCGAAGCGGAAAGCGCCGTGACCGAGAGGGAACGGGCCAGGCGGGCGTCGCGCTTGAGGTACCCCTTTTTTTCTAAAGCGTTGAGGTGCCGCTGGGCTCCTTGCGGAGACTGGATATCGAAGTGCTTACAGATGTCGCGGACGGAAGGGGGATAGCCGCGCTCGTTGATGCTATTGATGACGAAATCGAGGATCTGCTTTTGTCTGTCTGTGAGGGCTTTCATTTCAATTCTCCCGTGAACGCTTGTCTGAAGTGATAGTAGCCCACTGTCTCCCTGTTGTCAAGAGTTCACGTATACAGTTGTTGAAGTATACGACGGACCACGGTTTGTTGCGGGTTTGCCTTCCAGCAAGGTGAAACCCGACCGGCTTGCGCGGGAACAGGGGAAGCCGGCAACCAGGGTGGAAGGACTGGTGCTATATGGCCTCACAGCTTGCCCATCAGGTGGATTGGGTCTCGCTCAGCCGGAAGGTGTCCCGGCAATGTCGGGACGTGCCTGGCGTGCGCCTGGCGGCTGAGGAATTATGCCGGCTGCTGAGCGAGGAGCCCGGATTGCTCGGCGCGCGCCTGCATCTCACCAGTGATTTTGAGACCGTTGTCGTCCAGCACGGCCAGGCCAAAGACCACGTTGTCTCGATCGGGTTAGACGGACCGGCTGGTCGCGGGTCTTTGGAGCTCTGGCCTACTCAGGGCGAGCAAGCGGCTGCACCGACCTACGCTGGATTCGAGGCTCTCGTCCAGTGGATAGTCAG
Organism: Vulcanimicrobiota bacterium; assembly: GCA_022842865.1. Classification (GTDB taxonomy): domain Bacteria; phylum Vulcanimicrobiota; class Xenobia; order Xenobiales; family JADMJV01; genus JADMJV01. Next base: position 1,824 of record JALHOV010000633.1, read on the forward strand.
CGATTGGTTCCGCCGACTTGAAGTGACCTTTGGGATCGGCAGTGGCGGCGAGGAGTCGCTGGTCCAGCTGGCCTCGGCACTGGCCGGTGCCCACCAGCTTGAGCAGTTGCTCCAGATGGTTCTACAGACCTATGTGCGTGTGTCCCAGGCCCGCGGCGGTTCCATTCAGCTGATCGAGGGGGGTTGGGAGACAGCCACCCGCTCGCTGGGTTGCGAAACACCGCGCAGCCTGACCATTGCACTGCTGCGGCACCAGCAGGTAAAGGCGCTGGTCACACTGTTTTTTGAGCCTGGCGACATCTTGTTGGAAAGCCGTCTCAACCTTCTCTTTGCTCTGGCCAAGCAGGCCGCTCTGGCTATCGACAACATGTTGAATCACGAGCGCGAGCAAGAACAGGCGCGCGAAGCTCAGATTCTCTACAATGCGGCCCGCTCCATTGATGAGGGCCAGGATCTAGAAGAGGTGCTGGAGCAGTCCGCGGCTGCCCTGGCCCGCGTGGCCGACGTGCGCCGCTGCCTGGTTTTGCTGCGCGACCAACAACGCACCTACTTTTCGGTGGTCGCTGCCACCGGTCTCTCACCCGACCAGGAAGAGTTCTTCGCAGCCTTTCGGTTGACGTTGTCTCAGTTTCCCGACCACATGCGCAAGCTGCTGACCGAGGGAGAATCGCTCAGTTCGGGAGAGTTTGACCTGCGCGAGTCGGCTCTCGGGCGCCTCTGCGCGTTGATGCCCGGAGCAGGCTTCCTGCTCGTTCCATTGCTCGTCAAAGATCGAGTGATTGGACTGATCTACCTGGATGATCCTCGCGGTGACGCCCAGATCAGCGAGGCTGCTCGCCGCATGATTTTGACCTTGTCTTTCCAGGTAGGCAACGCCATTCAGCGGGCGACTTTGCTGAACCAGCTTCAGGAGAATCTCGGCCCTCTGCGCGCCCTTTATCAAGTGTCGACGGCCATTACCGGCACTCTTAGCCTGAACAAAGTGGTCAAGCTGATCGTCGAGCAGGCGGTCGAGTTGCTCGAGCACTCAGCTTGTGCGCTGCTGGTATTGGACGAAATGGGCGAGGGATTCCGCCTGGAAACCAGCGTCGGCCTGAGTGACGAACTGCTTGAGCCGGCCCTGCAGGCTCGCATGGCTCGAGTGGCCGTGGAGCGCAAGAAAGCCACCGCCCTCTACCTGGAGAAAGATCCAGAGGCCCTGGAGTTTGAGGGAGTGCTTAAGCGGGCCAGCTTCGGCGGCTTGCTGACGGTGCCGTTGGTAGCGCGCAAGAAGATGGTGGGCGTATTAAATTGCTTCGTGCAGCCCAGCATGCGTTTCCGCCAGCAAGAGATTCGCTTTCTGCGTGGTTTTGCCAATCAGGCCGCTATCGCCGTGGAGAACGCCCGCTTGCACGGCCTGGTGCGCTTCAAGATGGGCGAACTGGGCACGCTCTTTGAAGTCAGTAAAGCCATCACTTCGACTCTTCAGCTCGACCGGGTGCTGGAGGAAATTGTGCGCCACGTGCGCGACATTCTAAGGGCCGACGCCTGCTCTTTGATGCTTTTGGAAGCCAACTATCTTGTGCTCAAGACCTCCGAAGGTCTGGCCAAGTCGCAGTATTACCGCCCGATTCCCTTGGGGGTGGGAGTGGCCGGCACGGCCGCCAAAACCGGCCAACCCACCGTCGTGCTCGACCAGGAGGATGGTCACGCCAGCGAGTTTCCCTCGAAGGTTCGCGAGCAGGGTCTGAAGACCATTCTGTGCGTGCCGGTGGAGACGCGCGGGCGCGTCATCGGACTCATCAATGTCTATTTCCGGGAACTGATGAACCACACGCCGGCGCAGGTCAACCTGCTGATTGCGCTGGGCAGCCAGGCTGCCGTGGCCATCGAGAACGCCCGGCTCTACGCCGAAAAACAGCGGGTCACCGAACTGTTGCACACGGCGCTCATTCCCAAGGAAAAGCTGGGCTTTCAGGGAGTGCAGGTGGGCCATCGCTTCATTCCTTCCATGGATCTGTCCGGCGACTACTACGATCTGATCCCGCTCGACAACGAGCGATTCTTCCTGGTGATCGCCGATGTTTCCGGCAAAGGTCCGGACGCCGCCATTCAGGCCCTGCAGGCCAAGCATATTTTGGGCAGCTACGCATTGGCCGGTTACGGACCTTCGGCCTCTTTGCGCATGCTCAATCACCAGATTGCTCAGCACGGCTCCAGCAAGCAAATCACGGTTTTTTGCGCACAGGCCGATATGACCAGCCGCCAGTTGCGCTTTGCCTGTGCCGGCCACGAGCAACCGCTATTTATGAAGCCCGGTGTGGCCGAGCCCGAGTTACTGCGAGCCGAGGGCATTCTGATCGGGGCCATTGACGACTACGAGTATCCCGAGCAGACCGTCAGTCTGGAAGAAGGCAGTCTGGTCCTGCTCTACACCGATGGGATTACTGAGGCGCGCACGCCTCAGGGAGAGTTTTTCGGGCTTTCCCGCATCATGCAGGCCATGGTGGCCCATGGCGACGGCCATCCCACCAAGCTGGTCAACGGCCTTTACAATAAGGTGCGCAAGTTTACTCGCGAAAATATTACCGATGATTTCTCTCTGCTGGCGGTGCGCTTCTGATTCGCTGGCTCTTGCTCGTTTTTGCCCTTCT
>JALHOV010000634.1 GCA_022842865.1 Vulcanimicrobiota bacterium
GGCTACAATCTGGCCATCTACCAAGCGCTGCTACGCTCGCGGCTGCAGGGTATTCGGCTTTGGATGGCTGCTGCCATTGCCTGTTTCCCCCAGGCTTTGGCCAATATTTTGGCCACGGCCTACCTGTTAACTCGTGGCAAAGCCAGCTCCTTGGATCTGTATGAGCTGATGCAAAGTCCCGTCGCGCCCGGGTGGCTACGGTCGTTGGTCCATCGAGCCGCCTCCAGGAACGATTCCAGATGAAGTCGTTCAGCGCAATGGGTCAGGGACTCACCAACCGCAACCTGCTCGCAAATTTGGCGGGTTCTGGCGCCAACGCCGTCCTGACTCTGCTGTTCGTACCCATCTACCTCAGATTCATTGGAGCCGAGGGATATGGGCTGATTGGCTTCTTTACCAGCATTACCATCGTGCTCAGTCTGCTCGACGGGGGAACCGGCACTGTCGCGGCCCGAGAACTGGCGCGTACCCTGAACGCGTCGCCCCTGGAGCAAAGCCAGACTCGAAGCTTGCTGCGCTCTTTAGACCTCATGTTTTGCCTCATGGCGGGTCTGCTTGCACTGGTGCTCTGTCTCACCGCTCCCTGGCTTGCCAAAAACTGGCTTCAGTTAGAAAAACTAAAGTTGGATACGGCAACGCTTTGTCTGCGTCTGCTCGCCTGTTCGCTGGCGTTGCAGTGGCCGTGTTCGCTCTACAACAGTTGCTTGATCGGCTTACAGCGTCAACTGAGAGGCAACCTGGTGGCAACCGTCACGCTGGCGCTGCGCAATCTGGGCTCCCTGGCAGCCCTCTACTGGCGACCCGTCCCCGAAAGCTTCTTCGCGGCCCAGCTGGTGGGCTCATTGATCGCATTCATTAGCCTTCGAGTTGCTTTTTGGTCCTGCTATCCAGGTCCCGTAACCCGTCCTAGCTGGACGAGCTTGCGCCCGATTTTCCGCTTTAGCCTGGAGGTCAGCGGCGTCAATGCCCTGGCGGTTTTAATGACGCAGATGGACAAGTTGGTCTTGTCCCAACTTCTGACGCTGACGGCGCTGGGTCGCTACACACTGGCCTGGAATCTTGCCATGCAGTTGACCAGGGTCACCAACGCCATCTTCAACGCGAATTACCCTCGCTTCACCCAACTCGCGGGCGAAGGTCAGGGCCAGCTACTCGGTCGAGTTTATCGGCGCGCCTGTTTGCAGACAACACTCGGACTGATGCCCGCGGGATTGCTGATGAGTGTGTTTTCGGGTCAGGTCATTTGGGTTTGGACGGGTCAAGCGGAGTTGGCGCAAGAAGTCGGTGCTATTCTTACCTGGCTGGCCCTTGGAACTTTATGCAACGGGTTGATGACCATGCCCTATGCTTTGCAGTTGGCTCACGGCTCCAGTCGGCTATCCCTCCGAGCCAGCCTGGTGGCCATCATTTTGTTACCTCTTTGGGTCTTCCTGGTCACCCAAAAGTACGGCCAGGCCGGAGCCGCTTCCGGCTGGTTCGTGCTGAACTTTTTGTATCTGCTCACCTTCGGATGGCTCGTTCACGTCAGGTTCTTGCCGACCAGTGCGCGATGGTGGCTATTTAGAGCCTTGCTCCAGCCGGCCCTTTTGTGTCTGATCTGCGTTTTGTTGATGAGCACCATAGTGCAGCTCCATGTTCTCTTCTCTCGGGCCGTTTGGATCTTGATCTTGCCAACGTTTTGGAGCGCTTTAAGCCTGGCCTGCTGGCTGCTCCTGCGTGGAGAACTCACAAGCGACAGCCAGATATCGCCTGGCGATACTGTTCAACCGTCAGCCGTGCCGTCTCAGCCCACGTGAGTCGAGCCGCCTGCCTAAGGGAAAGAGCGACACGCTTTTCCCGCACTTCACCGCTTTCCATGATGGCTAATACGGCGGCCGCGATCTCCGATTGATTTCGACCATCAAAGTAGATGGCTGCGTCTCCGCCCACTTCCGGCAGCGAGGCTGCGTTCGAAGTTGCGACCGGTAGGCCCGCTCGCAAAGCCTCAAGCACAGGCAAGCCGAAACCTTCCATCAGAGAAGGAAAAATAAAGCCGTGTGCTTGAGCTAGCAGTTCTCGTCGTTCGTTCTCGCTGACTGGACCCAGGACGAGAACGGGAAGGCTCTGTGCCAATTGGCGTAACCGTTGGAGGTATGCCTCGGGCGCGGCACCAGCCAAAACCAGCACCGGGGCCCGGTCTCCTAGTTGGATCATGGCGGTCAAAAGTGCCTCAACGTTTTTGTGGCTGGGCCACACAGGATAGCTCAGCAGGTAGGGCCGGGAAATGGACCAGCGTTGTGCCAGGTCCATTGGAACACGGGGCGCAGCGTAGTCATCGCCGCCCAGGGGCGTTACCGCGATGGGAGGGCACCGTCGGCCCAAGTATTTCTGAACCTCTCCTTTGGTGAAATGGGAGATGGACAACAATCGGGTCGCACGGCGAAGTCGAAAAGTTTGGTATTGATAAATCGGTAGGGTCAGACGGCTATGACCTTTGAGGACTCCGGGCTTGAGAGCTTGCAGGTCGAACACGGTGGCCACGTAGGGAACTCTTAAACTGTGCTGATTCCAGCCGGATATCAGGGTTAGCGGACAGGTAAAGTGAACCAGGTCAAAGTCTAGTTGGCGCCACACACGAACGAGCAGATTGTCCCAGAGCCAGTTCAGCCGAGAAGTGCGCACCGGGCAGGCCGGTACCTCCAGGACGGGCAAATCGGCCGCTTCAGGCGGAGCCGTCATTCCTGAGCGCAGCAGAACGGTGATGTCCAGAGAGTGATTGCGTAGTTCTTTGAGCAAGTGACGACAGTAGTTGGCAATACCGCGGGGCTCGGGATGAAGCTGGACGAGGCGAAGGTCGTAGAGCAATCTCACGGTTCCGGGTTCCCCGAAAGCGGCCCTTTTTCCCTTCCTCATTTCGGATGGTTCATCGCTCAGGTCCCGGCCCGTCTTATACAGGATTTTGCAACCCCCCTGGCATACTTTGGTTGCGGAACTCTAGCCTGACCTGACTCGGGTTAATTTGCTGGCCAGAGCGCGAGAGGGCCTCAAGACGATGTCACTTATGCGACGCCTGCGGGGACTAGCCAAACACCTCCTCATCGGTTTGATTCGCGTCGTTACCCGACACAAGCTCTATCTGAACAGGGTGTTCTGGGCATCCCGAGACCAGCGCTATCTGCTTGCCCAGCACGACGGAGAATGCTTCGTCGTCCAGACTCAGGATATCGGTGTTTCTATGGGCCTCTATACGGGCGATGCGAAGGAACACGAGAAAGCCGTTCGAGCTCTGGCGACTCTAAGCTCCTTCAGGGCCCACCAAGGGCCCGTCGATTTATTTATTGACGTGGGGATAAACTTGGGCCACGTTTCCATCCCTCTTTTGAAACGCGGTTATGTCACCAAGGTTGTTGGATTCGAACCCGCTCCCGACAACTTCCGTCTCTGTCGTGCCAATGCGCTGATCAATCACGTCGACGAGAAGCTGGTGTTGCACCAGGTTGCCATCGGCGCCCGGGACGGAGCGGAACTGGTGATGGAACTCTGCGATGACAATTTCGGGGACCACCGCATACGGGTGGTCGCAAACGATGGGGCTTACCTTGAGTCTCAACGAAAGACAATAACAGTAGAATCGATGACCCTGGATTCCTTGATACCTGCTGAGGCTTCGCCGGAATCGACCCTCATCTGGATCGACGTACAGGGATACGAGGGCTTCGTATTGCAGGGAGCCAAGAATTTGCTCGCCCAAGGTTTTCCGGTTGCTTTCGAATTTTGGCCCTACGGACTGCAACGGACCGGCTGCCTAGAGGTCCTCCTAGATGCTCTGTCCACACGCAAGGAGTTTTACAACCTGGGTTCGACCGGCGGGGCCCAACCCATAGAAAATCTGCGCGCCTACTATGAGAGCCATCTCGATGCTCATGAACAACACCGCTGCCGTCGCGGTGTTCATCCCGCTGGTGCTCGAGGCCTGCCGGCGCAGCGGCGCCAAGCCGGGCCGCGTGCTGATGCCGATGGCGCACGCCGCCACCTTCGGCGGCATGTGCACGCTGATCGGCACCTCGACCAACCTCGTCGTGCACGAGTTCGCCCGTGAGAACGGCCTGCCGGGATTCGGCATGTTCGAGTTCGCCGCCGTGGGGCTGCCGATGTTCGCCGCGGGCAGCGCCTACATCCTGATCGTGGGCCGGTGGTTCCTGCCGCCGGGCCCGGCGCCCGGCACCGACCTGACCGCGGTGCGTGGCGAGTACGTGGGTGAGCTGCGCGTGCCCGAGGGCTCGGCGTGGGTGGGCCGGCATCCCACCGTGGCCACGTTCCTGCGCGACCTCGAGGTGACCCTGCTGCCGCGCGACGACGATTCGGCGCCGCTCGCGGCCGGCGAACGGCTGCGCGTGCGCGGCCCCCTGGCCCGCGTGCTCGCGCTCTCGACGGCCGGGTTCGA
>JALHOV010000635.1 GCA_022842865.1 Vulcanimicrobiota bacterium
ACGACGAACTCGCAAACGAGGCTTTACCTTGATTGAACTCATGGTGGCCATGGCCATCATCGCAATTCTGGCGGCCGTAACCCTCCCCCGACTGATGACTGCCCGCTACCGCGCCTACCTTTCGGCGTGCCTGGTGAATGAACGCAATATCGCCACCGCTTTAGAAAGTTACCGCAACGATAACCGCGTTTACCCGACGAATACCTTGATTCTGGTGGGTGGAGACATCAGCAAGCTCCCGGTGTGCCCCTCGGCCCCCGGCGTCACCTATCAGTATGACATCACCAGCGACGGAGACGTTTACACCCTCACCTGTGGCGGCTATCATCACTATCAATTAGCGGGACACCTGCCCGGCTTTCCCCAGTACTCGGCCGCTTCGGGACTGAAAGAGTAGCTAGGCCCAGGCCCACTAAGTCTTTGCGGGAGTCGTATGTGGGCCCCTCCCCTGCGGGGGCCCTCCCACAGCGGCTTGCTGCGAGCGACCGCTTAAGGTGGGCCCAATTTAGGGCTAGCGCGAACTAGCCCTCACGGATCCTTTGAGTCTGCAGCAACAACTGCAATCGTTTCAGTTCTTCGCGATCTTTTTCGCCGGCGAAAGAAAGTGCCTTCTCGACATTGATCAGGGCTTCGCGCGTCTCCCCCAACTGCTGACAGGTCTCCGCCAGGTCGGCATATACCCGCCAGTTTTCAGGATTGCGTTCGATGGAACGTCGAAAAAGGGTGGCCGCCTCGCCAAAGCGGCCGCGCCTCGCCTCTACCCTGCCCTCTAGCCAGTAGAAGCGGCCCTGCTGCCCGGGAAAAACTTCGGCCCCGCGCCGGAAAACCGAAGCGGCCTCCTGGGCGCGGCCTGCCTTGCGCAGCGAACGTCCTAGCAGTTCATAGAGCTCGGGATCATTGGGATTTTCGGTAACGCCGCGCTGCAAAGTGAGAACCGCCTCGTTCCAGTTCCCCTCGGAACCCTGAATCTCGGCCTGAGTCACCAAGAAATCGCGATTCTTCGGTTCAATTTGCTGGGCTTTGCGCAATTTCTCGCGCGCATCGGGCCAGTCTCGCTTCTCCATCGCCACTTTCACCAGACCGTGCAGCGCTTTGGCGTCCCGCGGGTTGGTCTTAAGTGCTAACTGCAGCACCTCCGCGGCCCTCGCCATCTGGCCATCCGCCAGGTAAGACAAGCCCATTTCAACCTGGGTGTGAGCCAGATACAAAGCTTCGTCGCGGGAACTCAGCCGGCCGGCAAAGTTCCGAAAACTGGTGATGGCTTCGCCGTGCCGCCCGGCCGAGGCCAGTGCCCGCGCCTGGTAAAGGTAAAGAATATGGTTACTATTGTCCAATTCTAGCGCCTTCTGGTAGGCGCCAATGGCCATGTTGGCGAGTCCCTGGCGAGCCAGCGCCTGCCCCAAGATTCCCTGAGTTTGTGAATCGCCTGGGCGGAGTTGACTGGAAATCTGCAGGCAACGAACCGCTTCCTCGTCTTCGCCCACCAGAAAATTCAACAAGCCCAGCCCTTTCGCATAATCGGCGTTTCGCGCATCGAGCATGGCGGCCCGCTTGAGCTCTGCGATGGCCTGCGGGAAATCGCCGTTGCAGTAATGAGCCATGGCCAGGTCCTCGCGATACTCGGGTTCGACCTTATGCTCATTGACCGCCGCCTGATAATGCTCGATCGCCTGCTGGGTGTAGTCCTTCTTCAGATAGATTCGACCGAGTTTGTTATGCATCTCGGCGCACTTCGGATCCAGGCGCACCACGTTCTCATAAACGGCCAGGGCCCGGTTCAAGTCGTTGCGCTGCAGATAGAGCTCGCCTAAGCGCCGGTTGAGTGCCAGATCGTGCGGTTGAAAACGTAGGGCCTCTTCCAGCTCCTTGGTGGCATGATCGAGCCGGCCATGCTTTTCCCAAATGGCCGACATGCGCATGCGCGCATCCCGATTGGTCTGGTCGAGCTCCACAGCCCGCCTGAGATTCTGCAACGCCAGGTCTTCCCGGCCTTGCGCCTGATAGAGAGCTCCCAGTTCGGCGCGCAGGTCGGCATCGTCGCCTCGTTGGTGAATGACGCTTTCGAATGCCTCCTGGGCGAGCGCGAATTGACGCTTGCGGGCGTACAGGCGCCCCAGGAGAAGGCAGGTCTGCGTGTCGCTGGGATCAATTTGATTGGCTTGTTCAAGATAGCGAGTGGCATCATCCGGGCGTTCCGAGCGGGCCAGCATCAGTCCCATCTGACGATTGGCTTCCGCGTTGCGAGGATTGGACCCGAGGATTTGCTTATATTGAACCATCGCCTCGCCCACGCGCCCCGTCTCGGCGTAGAGATAAGCCAGACGCAGCCGGGCCTGCACGTCGGATTTGTCGCGATGCAGAGCCTCCAGCAAGGAAGCAATGACTCCTTCGAAGTCCGACCGCTCCAGATGGACTTCGGCCATAATGAGCCAGGGCTGAGGACTCTTGGGCAAAAGATCGCAGGCCCTCACCAACGCGTTCTCGGCCTCGTCGGCCCGATGCAGGCCGAGCAACGCGCGCCCGCGACAAAGGTGGGCTTCGCCCAGGTCCGCATCGTGAGCCAGCGCCTGCTCCGCCAGGTCCAGGGCTTCAGCAAAATCGCCCTCGGCCAGAGCGTCTCGGCTTTGCTGGGCAAGTAAAATTGCCTCGCGTTGGATAACGTAGTAACTGGGCGTGACGCTTTGGCCGCATTCCAGGCACTGCGTGGTCCCCGCCGGATTGGAGCAGCCGCAAGCCTGGCAAAAAGTCCGCCGGGCGTTGGGGTCTGGGGGCGGCGCCAACTCTTGCTGACGCCGATCATCCTTAGCCATCTGACTGGCGACAACAGGCTCTGGAACCGGATTGGCCGCTTCGTTCATCCAACCGGAGGAGGCTACCGGAGGCAAACCCTGAGCGACCTTAAAAGGCACGCTGCTGGGAACGGGGGCAGCCACCTTGGGTGCGTCGGGCAAAGTCGGATGCACGGGAGGATGGGCCGGCTTGGGAGATTCCGGCTTCGAACTCTCCGATTTTTGAATACGCTGCAGAAAGTCGCTGCGCGTGGCCTCCAGGGGCGGCGGCGGCGGAATTTTCAAAATGGGCATCTGAATCGGCAACTTGGGGATGTTCGCCGAGGATTGAGTATTCATCTTCGGGATCGGCAAATCCATGGCGGGAAACTTGGGGGAAGCCTTGGTGCCCTCTGGCGACGGAGGTGCACTTTGGGCGGCAAAATGAGATTGCAGCAGGTCCTCTAGTTCGCGCGTCATCTCCAATACCGATGCGAAGCGCTCTACCGGGTCCTTCCGCAGGGCCCGTAAGGCCATTTTCTCCAAACCCCAGGGGACTTCGGGATTGATCTCGGCCAGACCGGGAGGTGGCTCGTGGAGAACTTTGTGAATGAACTCCAGCGGATTCTCTCCTATGAAAGGCAGAGTGCCGGTGGCTATCTCGAAGAGGATCACGCCCAACGCGTAGATGTCGGCACGCAGATCGACCCCTTTGGTCCCTTTGGCCTGCTCGGGTGCAAAGTAGGCCAACGTGCCCATAATCTGGTTATCGCGCGTTTGAGAATGCTTATCATCGAGGACGGCCAGACCGAAGTCCATGATCTTAACGCGACCTTCGGGAGTTATCATTACGTTCTCAGGCTTGAGGTCGCGATGGACTACGCCCTGTTGATGCGCGTAGTAGATTGCGTCCAGCAACTGAGAAAAATACCCGAGACGGTCTCGCAAAGCCCGTTTGTTGGGTGGACCCTGTCCTTCGATGTAGCGAGCCAGGGTTTGCCCACGCACGAACTCCATAACAATGTAATGGAGTTCCTTGACGCCGTCTGGCTGGATGCCGATATCAAAAACCTTGACGATATGGTGACTGTCCAGCCGCGCCACGGCACGGGCCTCACGAAAAAAACGCTCTTTGGCTTCGGCCGTCATGCGATTGGGGTGAATCACCTTGATGGCCACAGCACGTTCGAGCAGAGGGTCCTCAGCTCGATAGACGACCCCCATGCCACCTTGCCCCAAAGCTTCGATGACTTTGTAACGGCCGAGCTGAATGCTCATTGGCAGCCTATTCGACGCAGCATGTGCCAACTGCCTTCAGGCAGCGCGCCCGCGCCCCCTTCAGGCAATCTTCAGAATCAGGGTCTTTTGTCTTCAGCTATCGCCACTAAGGTTGGCCTATGGGAATTTTAGCCGTAATGTTCGTCCTGGTACTGACCGCCTCTGCTTCGATGCACCTGGAATTGTCCAAGCCCCGCAAGACAGAGTTCCATTCGACTCCCCTCCGACCGCGCAAAGCCGCTTAAAGTCAAAGGTCGAGTAGGCGCCCCCCGTTGGCCGGGGGGAACCTCTCACAGAACCGGACTTGTGGGCCACACATCCGGCTCCTCAAGCTGATATCTCAGAAAGCT
>JALHOV010000636.1 GCA_022842865.1 Vulcanimicrobiota bacterium
CCAGGGCCAGGAACATGTCTTTCATTTTCTCGAACTCTTGCAGTCGAGCATGGGCGTCTTTGAGTTGCTGGCTTTTGCGTTCGTCTTCCCGACGTAACTGCGCCAGGTGGCGAGCATACTGTAGTAACTGTTGACGCTCCAGGTCGTGGAGCGGCTTGGCTTCCATTTCCGAACTGGGGCCAAGCAGACTGGCCACACAGCGCAACAGATTCATAGGCGTCAGCGGCTTCTCCAGGACCTCGTCCGCCTCCAACTGCGCCTTTTCGTCTTCAGTCAGGTCGGGCATGACCAGCACCACGCGACGGGTCTGGGGCGAGATGCGTAAAATCTCAGCGCACAGAGTGGGGCTTTGTTTCACCATATCCTGGTCGATCAGGGCCACATCGACGGAGTGCTGCTGGATGCGACGCAGGACCTCTTCGGGAAAGCTGGCGTCGACCACTTCCGTCTCAGGGTTGGAGAGTGCGCCCATGGCGATTTTGCGCGTCAGAGCGTCTTCGTCGGCTATCAGTACAACTTTCACGGACTCACGGTTTCTACTCGCGGCCCGCCGGCCCCTTGGACCCTGCTACTTTTCGAGCGTCGAAGTCTTGGGCTCTTCGGGTTTGGGTTCTTCTTTCGGCTCCTCTTTGGGCCGGGGAGGGAGGTTGGGATTCTCTCGGTCCGCCTGGAAATCCACCGAGAAGACGTTCTCGGAGTCGCGCTCATGAAGTTCGACCGCCGCTTTTCCACCGGGCTCAAGCAATACGGTGGCTGTGCGCTGCAAGCGCATCTTGGGCTCATCCGCAAAGCACTTGACGAAAAAGTTGAGGAGGATACCGTCCGGGACATTGCCGGCCGAGTAGTGCCATTTGGGCATCACCCCCAGCGACAAGTTGATATTCTCCATTTCAACCCGAAACTCGTTTTTTTCCCCGGGCTCCAGCTTTACATCAAAATTCTGGTCAAAGACTTGATCGCGAACCTTCCCGTGAAACTGGCCTCGAACCACCACCGGAGTTTCTTCGGCGAAAACTCCAAGGGTCAACATCAACACAAACAGCAACCTTAACATAGGCGGGGCAATTCTCACCGGTTCCTAATTTTCCCCCCAAGGCAACGCGGAGGTTCCCGAACCGCGTCGGGCAAACCCCAACCATGAGCTACTTTTTCACAAGAGGACGGCCTCGTGCTCGGGCTCCGGAGGAACGTCGCGATAACTCAAGGTGCCAAACATCAAGTCGGCGATGGGGAAAACCACATTGTAGTTGATGTTGGAGCGGTTGTGATGGCGCCGGTGATGCTCGATGAGGAAGCGAAACCAGGCTTGATGGCGGAATCGAAACTCCTCGGGGCAGTGGATGTGCCAGTGAAGCGTTTCATAAGCTAACACGTAAAAAAGCGTACCCGCCGCCACCCCAAGTCCTGCGGCCACACCCAACTTCCAATAGACGCCGAGAAAGAGAGGCGTGTGCATCAACCAGAGAAAGGGCATAAAAGAGGTCTCGAAGAGATGATAATCCTTCAACTCGTCCTCTTTAGCGAAGAACTTGCCCGGGGCGCGCCGCTCGGAATGATGCATCACCGCGTGACGGTCGTGAGGAGTGCGCATAAACCGGATGCTGTGCATAAAGTGCTTATGCACCACCCACTCGATGACACTGCCGAGCCACACGGCAAATAGAAAGGCGAGAACGAATACCACTAACACTCCAGGCCTATCAGGCGAAAGGATTACTGAGTTCAGGGTGGCGACGCTGAACCACTCGTTCGAATGCGTCTAGCAGATCGGGGTCGAAGTGACTTCCACGTCCCTCCCGCAAAATAGCCTGCACTCTCTCCACCGGCATTCCTGCTTTATAGGGACGCTCGGCGTGGAGGGCGTCAAAGACGTCGGCAATGGCCAGGATGCGGGCCGCGTAAGGGATATCCTCGCCTTTCAAGCCGTCCGGGTAACCGCTGCCGTCCCACTTCTCATGATGCCCACGGATCACCGGGCAGAGGTGCCGCAGCGATTCAATCGGATAAACCATCTGCTCGCCAATGATGGGATGCAGTTTCATAATGGCGTATTCTTCCTCGGTCAGTTTGCCGGGCTTGTAGAGAATTTCTGGCGGAACGCGAGTCTTGCCAATGTCGTGGAGCAGCCCGGCCTGACGCAGGTCCTGCGAACCCAGCCAGTCGCTCATTTTCTCCAATTTGCCGGGCGGGGCTTCATCCAACATGAGGGCCATTTCGCCGGTATCTTTCAGGAGAGCCCCGAGTTGCACTTGACTGCGCGTCTTTTTGTCGCTGACTCCCACTTCGTCGGCCAGATCCATGGCTAACTCCAGCACGCGGGCAGAGTGGGCGAAGGTGAACTCTCCTCCCATTTTCAAGACCAGCCCCAAAGCATTGACAGCATCCTCGCGGCTCAATTCGCCCAGCGAATCCAGGCGATAAGCCTTCTTTAGCAGAGATTCCAGATTGTGGCCGGCGTGACGATTCATCAGTTCGGAAAGATGCTTGCCTTCTGGCTGATTGTTCATGCGCAAGCCGAGCTTGAGAGCCTCGTCCGTCTTGGCAATTCGGTAAGCTTCCAGTCTTTGCAGCTCCATCTTGGTGTCCGACTGAGTGCGCCGCTGAGACTGAAATTGCTGCTGGTCGTGCGCGTGCTGAGTGCTCTGACCCCCCTGTTGTTGGTCACGCTCGCGTTGCTGACCCCCGCCGCCCCCCCCGCGCCCACGATTGGACTGATCGTTGACTTCGTCGACTTTCTCGCCAGCAGGCTGCCGCGCAGCGGCCACTTCCTCACGCTTCTTGCTGTGATTGCTCGCCTCGGCCTGATGGAACGCCTGAACCAGGTTGCCACTTTTTTCCATCCGTTCCAGCCTGGCATCTTCCTCTTTGAACCGACCGTGATGGTCCTCGCTCTGATCGAAAAATAAGGGTCGGGCCTTTTCCCGCTCTTGGGAAACCAACGGCAGTGGCTTGCCCTGCTTGAGTCGCTCCGCCAGATCGTCGAGGGCAGGGGAGTGGATCGGGCTCTCGGCCGTGACGGTTCGTCCATTGGAAAGTTTGGCATCCTGATCAGGAGGCGAAGCGGAACTCCAGCCAGCGGCCAGGTTGGGCAAAGAAGGCTTGCCGGAGTCGGCTCCCTCACGCTTGCCCACGGAACCTGAAAGCACAGCACCCAGGCCGCGTGCCTCGACGATCTCTGATTTCCCACTGATGCGCCCGGCACCGGGCAGGCCACCGCCCCCTCCCACCGGAGCAGGGCCGCCCTTCTCGCGCTCCTTCTCATCTTCGTAGACAGAGCGTCGCTGCGGTTCGCTGGATTTAGGCGCATCCTGAGCCGGTTTCTGTGAGGCCATCAAACCCTGCCCAACTACCGACTGGAAAAGCTGTGCGGCTTTGGCAGCAGTAGCCGGAGGAGAAGGCTGAGCTACAGATTCCAACACGCGCTGCTGCTGGCCGACCATCTCACGCACTTCATCGGCACGACGAAAATCGGTCTTGCTGAGAGCGTCCACCGCCTGCTGAGGAACCTTGAGCGGTTGGGTATCCACCGGCTTAGGCCCCCGCTGCATGCCGGGCAAGGAAGTCATGTAGGCCGGAGTGGCGTCCTGGCTGAGCTTGACTTGCAGCCACTCCGGAAACCCGGTGCGCGCCTCCCCGCCTTTCTCCAAAGTGGAGGCTTTGACGGTGGTCAGCGGAGCCAGTGTGCGCAACGCGTTGAGCGGCTTGTTTTCGAGCGGCGAAGCCTCTTCTTTGAGAGGCCGCAAATCCTCCGGCGCGACCGGACGGGGCAGATCTTTCTTGGCCTGGACCTCCTTCTTTTGCGAGACCTCCAAGGGAGTCTGCATGGGTGCACGGACTGGCTCGGGAGCGACCGCCATCGGCAATCGGGTGTCGAGAGCCGGAGCCGTCGAATCTAGGGGAGGACCCGGCAACGAGGTCTCCGGCTTGTGCACGTCGTGGGGACCGGCTTCCGGCTTGCGCATATCCACCGCCTTAGGCGAAATCGGCCCCGCTTCGGGCTTGCGCACGTCCACCACCTTAGGCGGAATCGGCCCCGGCTCGGGCTTGCGCGCGTCCACCGGCTTAGGCGGAATCGGACCGGCTTCCGGCTTGCGCATATCCACCGCCTTAGGCGAAATCGGCCCCGCTTCGGGCTTGCGCACGTCCACCGCCTTAGGCGGAATCGGCCCCGGCTCGGGCTTGCGCGCGTCCACCGGCTTAGGCGGAATCGGCCCCGGTTCGGGCTTGCGCACGTCCACCGTCTTAGGCGGAATCGGCCCCGGCTCTGGCTGGCGCACGTCCACCGTCTTAGGCGGAATCGGCCCCGGCTCTGGCTTGCGCACATCCACAGCTTTCGGCTGAATCGGCCGCTGCTCCGGCTTGCGCACGTCCACCGTCTTAGGGGGAATCGGCC